>DATLOQ010000116.1:0-24771 GCA_035536235.1 Mycobacteriales bacterium | reverse complement strand
CGACCACCGACGTCACCAGGTCCCGCGCCGCCGGCGGCAAAACGTCGGTCACCGTGACGGCGGCAGAGGCGCCGTTGTCGGTAAGGGATGTTTCGTCAGGGACCGTCGCCCGCACCGTCGCAGTAGCGGTGCCTGGGACGGGAGCAGGAGTCACGACGAAGCTGCGCGTGACCGACGCCCCAGGCGCAAGGTCGGCCAGCGGGCAGGTCCACGTTGTCGCTCCGTCCGGTGCCACCCCCGCAACGCAGCCCGGGGGGACCGCCCCGGTGGCTCCGGACGGCAGGGTGAAGACCAGGGAGCCGCCGGTCGCAGTACCGCTGCCTGCGGCATTGACGATGGTGGCTGTGTAGGTCACCGGGGACCCGACCAGCGCCGGGTTGGGTGACCCAACCAAAGAGACGGCGACGTCCGGCCGCGGGCGGTGCCCTAAGAGAGGAGCTGTGGTGATCGAGCCGGCCAGCGCCGAAGCACGGAACGCCTGCGGCGGGGTGGTGATGAGGTGCCCGGCCGGCAGGGTGGTGGCGGCCAGCTCCACGATGAACGCTCCGCCCACGGTGACTGCCGGGAAGGTGTAACCGCCGTCAGGAAGCGTGAGCGTCGTCGCGATCGGGGGCGTAGGGGTGCCGGTGACTGCATCGATCCGGCCGTCGTCGTCGGCGTCGCGGTGGAGGAGCACGGTCTGACCACCACTGCCGACGTCGCCTGGATCTGCGACACCGTCACCGTCGACGTCGACGACCACTCGGCCCTGCGGCGTGGTCGTGGCTCCGGTGCGGCAGGCGAGGCCCTCCACGCCGGGTCCGCCGAGCGTTAGCACTTCCTCGACAACCCCCGTGAACTTGCTGATCTTGTAGGTCTTGTTCGTCGTGCCGTAGAGCTGGCCCCCGATGAAGCTGAGCCCGCCGATCCCTGTCGTGCCGGTCTTGCCGACCGTCGTGAGCTCGCCGGTAGTCAGGTCGACGGTGAGCAGGGCGTCGCCCTTCACGCCGTTGTTCACCAGAGTCATCGCATACATGACACCGGTGGTGGGGTCGACGGCGATGTCGGTGATGTCCTCGCCATCGTTGCGCTCGAGGAGCAGGTAGTCGACCCCATTGAACGCGCCGGGCACAGCAGCCCCGGTGGAGCGATCCAGGAGAATGATCGCCTCGCGGTTTGAGTCCGGGCCCTTGTTCGCGATGCGCTCAACGAGCGCGTACAGCGTCCCGTCCTGGGCGAACGTGATGCCGACGAGCGGTGCGTACTGAATCAACCCGTCTGCCCCGGTGCCGCTGCCTGCCGGCAGTCCGACACGGTTGAACTCGCCAGTCGTCAGGCTGATCGTGCCGAGGTAGCCGCCGCTCACCGCGTAGAGCGTGTCGGTGCCGGGCTGGAAGGCTGCCCCGCCAACGTCTGTCCGGAACGACCCGACGGCGAATTCCGTCGGGGGATCCACCGTGAGGTCGATCCGGATCAAACCGTTCTGGCCCACTGCGTAGCAGACGTCGCCGGTCGCGGCGTACGCCGTGCCGCTGCCCGCAATCGAGGCACAGAGCGCTACGCCCGCCACGATCGCGGCGTAGGCAAGTCTGCGCATCCGGGCCACAGCTGGGGCGCCTTTCGGGGTCGTCAAAGGCAGAGAGATTCCTGGTGCCTAGTTACTCGGCGCACGGCGGCACAGGCATGAGGGCAACACGGGCGTCTCCGGTTCGTCCGATCGGAGTAACGAGGGAGACAAGCGGGCCAAGTCACCCAGGCAGGTAGGACGGTTGCCGAACAGCCCGCCGGACGCCGTACCATGCCCGTTCCCCCCGATCGGCGAGAGGCGCGCGCCCACATGCAGACGTTCCGTCGCGGTGACCACGGCCGTGCCGTGGCCGAGATCCGCTACCGGCTGCAGGACGCGGGACTGCTCGCGAACGGACCTGCCGGGCCGGTGTACGACGAGGACGTCGAGCGCGCAGTGCGCACGTTCCAGCAGCAGCGTGGACTTATGGTGGACGGCGTGGTCGGACCGTCGACCTTCCGGGCACTCGACGAGGCTCGCTGGCGCCTCGGCGACCGCCTGCTGCACTACCAGGTGACCCACCCGTTCGTGGGCGACGACGTGGTGACCTTGCAGACCCGGCTGATGGAGCTCGGCTTCGACTGCGGTCGATGCGACGGGATCTTCGGGCCGGAGACCGGGCAGGCCCTGCGCGACTTCCAGCGCAACGTGGGGCTCCCCGGCGACGGCACGTTCGGGCCGACGACCATCCGGGCCATGAAGCAGCTTCGACGCTCGGTCACGGGCGGGCGGGCCACTGCTCTGCGGGAGCACGAGGCGCTGCATCGGGGCGGGCAGTCCCTGACCGGAAAGGCGATCATCGTCGACCCGGGTCACGGTGGCGCAGACGGCGGGTGGGAGGTCGGGGAGCTGCGGGAGCGCGACCTCGTCTACGACATCGCCGCCCGGCTGGAGGGCCGGCTAGCGGCGTCCGGGGCGTACGCGTTCCTGACGCGCTCGGCCGAAGGCAACCCGGACGCAGCCGACCGGGCGGCCTTCGCCAATGCTGCGGAAGCCAACCTCTACCTCGCGCTGCACCTGGACGGCTCCCACGACGTTCGCGCGCGTGGCGTTGCGTCGTACTTCTTCGGATCGGCCACCGCCGAGGAGTCGCACTCCTCGGTCGGAGAGCGGCTGGCAAACCTGGTGCAGCACGAGATCGTCGCACGCACCGACCTGCTCGACTGCCGCACGCACGGCAAGTCCTGGGAGCTGCTGCGCCGAACCCGAATGCCCGCGGTATGGGTGGAGTTCGGGTATCTGACCAGTCCGCACGACGGGGCGCGGCTGGCCGAGCCCGGCTTCCGGGACACGCTGGCGGAAGCGCTCCACGCCGCAGTTGCCCGGCTGTACCTGCCCGCCGAGGCAGACCCGGGCACCGGTCAGCTGCGCCTCCCCGCCTGATCACCCCGCCCCACCCGCCCGCCGCTCCCGACAACCGTGCGGTGCGAGCGCCCCCAACCACGCTTGACCAGCCGCACAGTTCGACAGACGACCGTCAGTTGCTACACGGCCGCAGAGCGCTGCTACACGGGGCGCAGAGCGCTGCTACACGGGGCGCAGAGCGCCCTCCGGGGTCATCGAGCCGAGAAGCCGCTCCAGGGCCACCTCGACATCCTCGCGCCAGCTGACGGCAGTCTTGAGCTCGAGGCGCAGGCGTGGATAGCGGTGGTGCGGGCGCACGGTCTTGAAGCCGACGCTGAGCAGGTGCTCTGCCGGCAGCACGCAGGCGAGCGCCTCGTGCTTCTTGTCCCCGAACGCCTCGATGGCTTTGACGTTGCGCCGGATGAGGTCCTTGGCGATCGCCTGCACCATCATCCGGCCCAGGCCCATCGAGCCGAACTCCGGCAGCACGTGGCCGGTCATCAGCAGCACCGCATCCGCGCTCACCGGACTGGTCGGGAAGGCCGCGCTGCGCGGCACGTACGCCGGCGGCGCGAACATCACATACCCGGCGGGTACGCCGTCGACGTACACCAGCTTTCCGCAGGAACCCCACTCCAGCAGCGTGGCGGACACCCACGCCTCCTTCTCGAACTCCGTGTCACCGGCCTCCTCCGCCCGCGTGCGGGCCACCGGGTCAAGCTCCCAGAAGACGCACTTGCGGCAGCGCCGGGGCAGGTCGTCGAGGTTGTCCAGCGTGATGCTGGCGACCCGTCGCGCCACAGTTAGGACTGCCCGCCGTTCGGGGGCGGCGTACGACGAACGCGTCGCGTCGCTGCGTCCGTCGCCTGGCCCGGCGCCTCTGCCGCCCGAGTCAGCCGATCGGCAGCGGCCTCGCGCCCGGCTCGCAGCGCCCGTGCGGCGCTGTCCGCCGGGTCGCTGGTCGGAGCGGCCCGTCGCGAGCGCCGGGGCGCCCGCCCTGGCGCTGCGGCTTCTGGCGCTGCGGCTTCTGGCGCCGAACCCACGGGCGGGGCTGCCGACGAGGGCGCCGCGGCCCGAGGCGCGCGAGGCGCGCGAGGCGCGCGAGGCTTCCGCGGCGCCGCGGCCTTCGCGGGGGCGGCTGGCGTCTGGGCCGCGGCCGGCGCCTCCAGCGCGGGCGCAACGGGCTCCGCCGCCGGCGTGGCTGGCGGTGGGTCCAGCTGCGGTTCCTGCTGCGTCCCAGGCGGCACCGGTGCTTCTGCGCTGCCCGGCAGGGCGCCGAACTCCCGCTGCGGCAGCCGCGCTACAGCGTCGGCGGAGCTGTCAAAGGGGGCCCAGGACGGGGGCCCGGCGGAAGGCGTGCGCAGCAGGCCGGCGAACCACCCGGCGGCCGCGCCAGCGGCAAAGCCGGCGAGCACGCGGCGAAGGGGGAAGGGCATCAGCACGTCGTCTCAGGACGGGGGCATGGCTCGCTGATCGTAATGCGGGTCGTGCCATTGGAGAAGGGGGCGGTAATCTCAGCGGATGAGCGGCGTAGAGCTGGACGCATACGGCGACCGCTATGCCGCCCGCACCCGGGGCATGTCAGCCTCCGCCATCCGTGCGCTCTTCGCCGTCGCGTCGCGCCCCGAAGTGGTGTCCCTCGCCGGCGGCATGCCGTTTCTCGATGCCCTGCCGCTCGAGGCGGTCAGCGACCTGGTCGCACAGATGGTGCGCGAACGTGGCACGGTCGCGCTCCAGTACGGCTCCGGCCAAGGGCTGCCGGTGCTGCGCGAGCAGATCTGCGAGGTGATGGCGCTCGAGGGCATCACCGCCTCGCCGGACGACGTCGTGGTGACGGTCGGGTCCCAGCAGGCGCTCGACCTGGTCACCCGGATCTTCTGCGACCCCGGTGACGTGGTGCTGGCCGAGGCGCCCTCCTACGTCGGCGCGCTGGGCACCTTCTCGTCCTACCAGGCCGACGTGGTGCACGTGGCCATGGACGACGACGGACTCGTGCCGGCGGCGCTGGAGGCGGCGTGTGCGGAGCTGGCCCGGACTGGGCGCACCGTGAAGTTTCTCTACACCGTGCCCAACTTCCACAATCCGGCCGGTGTCTCGCTGTCGGTGCCGCGGCGGGACGAGATCCTGGCGATCACACAGCGTTACGGGATCATGGTGCTGGAGGACAATCCGTACGGGCTGCTCGGCTTCGACAGCGACCCAGTCGTCGCTCTGCGTGGTCGGACGGACAAGGGGGTGCTCTACCTCGGGTCGTTCTCCAAGACCTTCGCCCCCGGCTTGCGGGTGGGCTGGGTGCTGGCCCCGCACGCCGTGCGGGAGAAGCTGGTCCTCGCGGCGGAGGCCAGCGTGCTCTGTCCGCCGCAGTTCACCCAGATGGTGGTGAGCGAGTATCTGCGCACCCAGCCGTGGCAGCAGCAGATCAAGGTGTACCAGGAGGTCTACCGCGAGCGCCGCGACACCATCCTCGACGCCCTGGCCCACCACTTGCCGGAGGGCACCCGCTGGACCCGTCCGGCGGGGGGCTTCTACACGTGGGTGACGCTGCCTCACGGCCTCGACGCCACAGCGATGCTCCCCCGAGCGGTCCAGGGCCGGGTGGCCTATGTGCCTGGCAGTGCGTTCTACGCCGACGGCAGCGGCACGTCGAGAATGCGCCTCAGCTACTGCTATCCGCCGCCGGAGCGGATCCGTGAGGGGATCCGCCGCCTCGCCGGCGTAATCGACGAGGAGCTGGAGACTCGCAGCACCTTCACCCCTGACAGTGCGCACGCCCTGCACCCCGCGGAGGTGGGGCAGCCGGAGGCCGTCGACGCGCCCGGTCCGGACGTCGCGTGAGTGAGCCCGGCGTCCGTCGCGCGCTGGTCCTGGCAGGGGGGCTGACGTTCGAGCGGGATGTCTCTCTGCGGTCCGGGCGCCGGGTGGCAGACGCACTGCGTTCCGCCGGGGTGGAAGTCGACCTTCGGGATGCGGATGCCGCACTGCTGGACTCTCTCTCCGCGCATCCCCCCGAGGCAGCCTTCATCGCCCTGCACGGCGGTCCAGGTGAAGACGGCGCCATCCGCGGCGTGCTCGATCTTGCCCGGGTGCCCTACGCAGGCACGTCGGCACCGGCCGCTCGCGTGGCCTTCGACAAGCCGTCTGCCAAGGCCCTGCTGCGGACCGCCGGGCTGGCCACGCCGGACTGGGTGACGCTGCCCCAAGCGACCTTCCGCGAGCTCGGCGCCCACGCCGTCCTCGACCGGCTGCTGACCCGGCTCCCGCTCCCGCTCGTCGTCAAGCCGGCGCGGGGCGGCTCAGCGCTCGGCGTGACGCGGGTCGACCGGCCCGAGGCGCTTTCCGCGGCGATGGTGCACTGCTTCTCCTACGGCGACACGGCGCTCGTCGAGCAGCACATCGCCGGGGTCGAGCTCGCCGTGTCGGTGGTCGAGGACGATCCCGCGCAGGCGTCGGCACCCCGGGCGCTGCCGGCGGTGGAGATCGTGCCGAAAGAAGGCGTCTTCGACTACGACGCGCGGTACACCGCAGGGTCCACGGACTACTTCGTGCCGGCCCGCCTCGACGACGACGAGCTCGCCACCGCCCAGCAGGCTGCGGTCCGGGCGCACACGGTGCTCGGCCTCCGCGACCTAAGCCGCACCGACCTCATCGTCGGCCCGGACGGCACGCCGTGGTTCCTCGAGGTCAACGTGGCGCCCGGGATGACGGAGACGTCACTGCTGCCGATGGCCGCTGCTGCAGCCGGTCTGGACCTCGGCGCGCTGTGCCGCAGTGTGCTCAACCGGGCCGTCGCCCGCGCAAGCCGCGCCCCCGGGAGCTAGCCGCGCGGGCTCAGGCACCGTTTGCGTCGATCGGCAAGTCCGGCGCCATCAGCGCCACGATGCGCTCCAGGTCGTCGATCGAGGCGAACTCCACCACGACCTTCCCGCGTCGCCGGCCCATTGCAACGCTGACCCGGGTCTCGAAGAAGTCAGCCAGCCGCGCCGCCAGCTCGTCGATGGCCGGGGCGGTCGGCGCAGCCCTCCTGGCCGCTCGCCCCCGGTCGGGCGCCGCCGCGCCCTGCGCGACATGAACAGCCTCCTCGACGGCCCGCACGCTCAGGCCCTCAGCGACGATGCGCGTGGCCATCTGCTCCTGCGCTGCAGCGTCGTCGAGGGAGAGCAGGGCGCGGGCGTGGCCAGCACTGAGCACCCCGGCCGCCACCCGGCGCTGGACGGGAGCGGGCAGGTTGAGCAGCCGAATCGTGTTGCTCACCTGTGACCGCGAGCGGCCGATACGCCCCGCCAACTCCTCGTGCGTCGTGTCGAAGTCCTCCAGCAGCTGCGAGTACGCCGCGGCTTCCTCGAGCGGGTTGAGCGCCTGGCGGTGCAGGTTCTCCAGCAGTGCGTCTCGCAGCCGGTGCGCTTCAGCGGTCTCTCGCACGATGGCTGGGATAGCGACGAGGCCGGCTTCCCGGGCCGCGCGCAGCCGACGCTCGCCCATCACCAGCTCGAACTGGTCCGACCCGAGCGGGCGCACGACCACCGGCTGCAGCAGGCCGACCTCGCGGATGCTGAGCACCAGCTCGGCCAGGGCCTCCTCGTCGAAGGCCACCCGTGGCTGGCGGGGATTGGGCGAGATCGCCTGGATCGGGATCTCCTGGAAGTACGCGCCGCCGGCAGCCGGCTCCTCGCCGGCAGCTCCTGGCGCCGCAGCAGCACGAGGTCCACCCGTCGGGGAACCGCTGATGGGACCGATGTCGGCCGGGCCGGGCACTGCCGGGCCAGTCGGGATCAGCGCCCCGAGGCCGCGGCCGAGGCCCCGCCGGCGTTCCGGTTGGCTCTGCGTGAACTCAGTCATCCGGACCCGCTCCCGTCGTTGCGCCGAGCTCCGCGAACTCTCGCGCCGCCTCCAGGTAGGCCTGGGCCCCCCGCGAGCCGCCATCGTAGGTCATCACCGTCTGACCGTAGCTCGGCGCTTCCGAGACCCGCACGCTTCGCGGGATGGCCGCTCCCAGCACCAAGGACCCGAAGTGGTTCCGAACCTCCTCGGCCACCTGGTCGGCCAGCCGGGTGCGCCCGTCGTACATCGTCAGCAGGATGGTGGACACCGCGAGCTCCGCGTTGAGGTGTGCCCGAATCAGCTCCACATTGCGCAGCAGCTGGCCCAGGCCCTCCAGCGCGTAGTACTCGCACTGGATCGGAATGAGCATCTCTCGAGCCGCTACCAGGGCGTTCACCGTGAGCAGCCCCAACGACGGCGGGCAGTCGATGAGGACGTAGTCGAACGACTGCTCCAGCGTGGCCACTGCCCGCTGCAGGCGGGACTCCCGCGCCACCATGGACACGAGCTCGATCTCGGCACCGGCCAGATCGATGGTCGCTGGAACGCAGTAGAGGCCGGCTATGGCGGTACGAGAGACCACCTCCCCCAAGGTCAGCTCGCCGAGCAGCACGTCGTAGACCGACGGGACACCCTCACCGTGGTCGACACCCAGAGCGGTGCTGGCGTTGCCTTGCGGGTCCAGGTCGATGCAGAGCACTTGGGCGCCCCGCAGCGCGAGGGCTGCGGACATGTTCACCGAGGTGGTCGTCTTGCCGACGCCGCCCTTCTGGTTCGCCACAGCGATGACCCGACGGGCGGGCGGGCGAGGGAACAGCGCCGCGTCGGGTCCGGAGATCGTGAGGGCCGCATGAGCCTCAGCCGCAATCGGGGTGTCAGCGAGGTTCGGGCCGGTGGTTTCACGTGAAACCGGCTCCGCCGCGATGTCGATGAGCGACGTTTCACGTGAAACGTCGCCGCCGGAAGGGATCTCGGTCATGGATCGCTCGCGATGACCACGACAGTGGCCATGGTGTGCACACCGTGGACGATCTCTTTCACGTACGCCGTGGCACCGCCCAGTCGGGGCCGCGCGGCCGCGAGCTCGGCCTCCGCGTGGGCTCCCTTATAGGCCACCAGCAAGCCGCCGGGCCTCAGCAGCCGCCGGGCCCAGCTGTGCAGGGTGCCCAAGTCAGTGACCGCCCGCGCCGTTACGACGTCGTAGCTCGCTCCAGCCATCGCCGCATGATCTGCCGCTCTGCCCCGGACCACGGCGACCCCGTCCACACTGAGCAGCGTGAGGGCATCAGCCAAGAAGGCGGTCCGTCGCGTCAACGGCTCCAGCAGGTCGACGAGGACATCCGGACGGGCCAGCGCCAACGGGATGCCAGGGAGGCCGGCGCCGCTGCCGACGTCGAGCACCCGAGCGCCCTGAGGAACCACCGCGGCGCCAGCTGCGCAGTTGAGCAGGTGTCGGCTCCAGATGCGGGTGCCCTCCCGCGGTCCGATCACGCCACGGCGTACCCCGGCGTCGACCAGGAACTCGACATAGCGCTGCGCCAGGCCGACTCGCGAGCCGAAGAACTCCTGAGCATCGGTCGGCATGGTCTCCACCTCGCCCACCGGGGGCGAGGTCGCATCAGCCGCGACGGACCACGACACGACGCTGCGGCTCCTCGCCCTCAGACTCGCTGA
Organism: Mycobacteriales bacterium; assembly: GCA_035536235.1. Lineage (GTDB taxonomy): Bacteria > Actinomycetota > Actinomycetes > BP-191 > BP-191 > DATLNF01. The sequence goes on along the minus strand of DATLOQ010000116.1, from coordinate 15,389 downwards.
CCACGCCGTCGGCCGCAGAGATCGCGTCGTGGACGACTTTGCGCTCGAATGGCGTCATCGGCGCAAGCCGCTCTGCCTCGCCGTCCGAGCGCACGCGCTCGGCCACCTCTCCAGCGAGCACAACGAGATCAGCCCGACGCTGGGCCCGAAAACCGCCCACGTCGAGCATCAGCCGGCTCCGCGTCCCGGTCTGCTGGAGCACCGCGAGCCGGGTCAGCTCCTGCAGAGCGTCGAGCGTGCCGCCGCCAGGCCCCACCAGGTTGTCCAAGTGCTCTCCGACGATGGCCACGGAGGCGCGCTCGCCCTCCACGTCGAGGTCGAGGTCACCGTCGAGATCGAGGATGTCCAGCAACCCCTCGAGGTAGTCGGCCGCGATCTCGCCCTCGTGCTCAAGGTCGTTCCCGCTCGCAGCGGCCGGGGGGGCGACGGCGTCCACCCGAGTCTCAGCTGTCTCGGTCGTATCCGAGCCATCGATTCCGCTCTGCCCTGGACCGTCCTCGGTGCCCCCAGCAGTGCTGTCAGCGTCGTCCGCCACGGCGGCCTCCCTTGTTCTTCTTGCGCGGTCTGGGGGTGGGCCGGGCGGCGCCGGACCCGGCAGTGGCGCCACCCGCACCAGCGGTGGCCGCGGCCGCGGCCCCGGGCACCGGGGTGGACGGACGAGCCGGCGATGGCGGCTTGGTCGGCACTGGCTGGCGGGCCGACGGCCCCGGTTCCCCTGGGGGCATCCGCTTGAGCACCACCATCTGCTGGCCGAGGCTCCACAGGTTGGAGGTGGTCCAGTAGAGCAGCACACCCAGCGGCGCGCTGAAGCCGAAGACGGCCAGCATCGCCGGGAGCACGTAGAGCAGTATCTTCTGCTGGGTGGCCTGCTGAGGGTCGACCGGCCCGGACTTGGCGTTCTTGGCCATCATCTGCTTGGTCGAGATGAAGGTCACCACGGTCATCGCGGCGATCAGGACCACAGCCACTGCCTTGACCGCGCCCGGCTGAGCCGCCAGCGCCTTGAGCAGGTCGGTGGGCGAGTTGAAGGCGCTGGCCACCGGCGCGCCGAAGATCTTCGCCCGGCCCAGCTGCTCCGCCGTCTCACGGGACACGCCGAACTTGCCGTCCGGGAAGACCAGCTCGCCGGACTCGAGCTTCGGCCGCAGCTTGGTCAGCACCTGGTAGATCCCGATGAAGATCGGGCTCTGCAGTATCAGGGGGAGGCAGCCGGCCAGGGGATTGGCGCCGTGCTCCTTGTACAGCTTCATCAGCTCAGCGTTGAGCGTCTCGCGATCGCCCTTGTGCTTGGCCTGCAGCGCCTTGATCTTCGGCTGCAGGACCTGCATGTTGCGCTGGGTCTTGATCTGCTTGACGAAGAGGGGGAAGAGCAGCACCCGGATCGTCACCGTGAGCATGATGATCGAGAGCACCCAGGCGAGCCCGCTGGTCTCCCCGAAGAGCGCCCCGAAGCCTCGGTGGAAGAGCACGATCGTCTGGGCGATCAGCGTGAAGACGGGCAGCAGGATCGCCTTGTAGAGCACGTCCAACGGGTTCACAACAAGGCTCCAGGGTCACGGGGTACGGCGCGCAGAGTAGAGGTGGGCCGCCCAGCGCGCGAGGTAGTAGAGACCGGGAAAGGTGGCACGGGGTCGACCCCGCCAGCAGAGAACGGATGGCACCGGCCGACCCGGCGAAGGGTCAACCAGCCGCCACGGCGGGCGCCATGCAGGTGCAGCGCCTGCTCAGCATAGGCGCTGCAGGTGGGCACGAACCGGCAGCGGGCGGGCAGCACCGGGCTCACCCAGCGCCGATAGCCGCGGATCGGGAGGAGAAGTGCGGCGGCGAATGGACCCGCCCTCATGGTCGGCCGAGGGCCCGAAGGCCGTCGTCCAGGAGCCCAGCGAGGGCGGCGTGGTCGAGCGCACCGGCACCGGGCAGCGCCCGGACCACCAACACGCTCCCCGCAGGCAGCGCCGGGAGTCGATCCCGGATGAGATGGCGCAGGCGCCGCCGCAGCAGGTTCCGGCGTACGGCGTCGCCGACTTTGGCCGAGATCACGAAACCCACCCGCGGCTCCCCGCTTAGAACCGACCGATCGGTCGGGAGAACAGTGGCTGGTGCCGAGTGCAGGACGAGCGGACCACGGGTGACCCGTCGGCCGCGGCGCATCGCGGCGGCGAAATCCGCCCGATGCCGCAGCCTCGCGGCGGCCGGCAGCACGGACGACTTAGGCGGAGAGCTCGCGGCGACCCTTGGACCGGCGGGCAGCGAGAATCGAGCGGCCGGCCCGGGTGCGCATGCGCAGCCGGAATCCGTGAGTTTTCGCCCGGCGGCGGTTGTTAGGCTGAAACGTGCGCTTGCTCACGGAAAACTCCAGATATCGCTGTCGGCGGAGAGGCGCGCAGAGAAAGAACGGCGCACGGCACAATCGGCGCCGTAGACCGGCAGCCAGACCCCCCTACGATACGGATGCGAGCGGAGACGGTCAAACACAGCAGCCGCGACACGCCGCATTTCGGAGAGATCTGTGGACAACCCCTTGTCGGGCGCGTCATCGGCAGGGTAGCGTCCGGCGCGCTGTGGCTTCCCCGGCATCCCGACGGACCTTCCCCGGTTCGGTCGGTGCGCCTCCCACGCACCCGCGGTGCGCTTTCGCGGCCGCCTCCCTCGCCTGGATCGCTCCCTCCCGTACACAGGGTGTGGATGACGATGTGGACGACGGAGGCGCAGAGCGTTCAGCCAGCACCGCGGCTCCGCGCGGGAGAAGGAAAGGGTGCCCACTGTGTCGCACGAAACACTTGACCTTGTCGCCGTCTGGGAGCGGTGCCTGGCCAGCTTCGGCGACGGAGTGCTCAGCCCGCAGAACCGAGCCTGGATCGGCCAGACCCGCCCGCTCGGCCTGGTGGAGAACACCGCGCTGCTGGCCGCGCCCAACGAGTTCACCAAGGAGCTGCTGGACAGCCGCTACCGCAGCCTGATTGCGGAAGCGCTGTCCACCGAGCTCGGCCAGGACATCCGGGTCGCAGTGACGGTGCAGCCGCCGCCCGCCGGCGAGCAATCCGACCCGCTCGAGCCCCGGCATCGCGCCGACGACGCTCTCACGACGCCGGACGAACGAGGTCAGCCGGACCCGGTGGCGCCGGCGGACGTGGAGCGATACGCCGACATCGCTCCGCGGCAGATGGCCGGCACCGGCCGGGAAGCGCCCAGCAAAGCCGCCGAGCCCGCGCGACTCAACCCGAAGTACACCTTTGAGACCTTCGTCATCGGGTCCAGCAACCGGTTCGCGCACGCGGCGACGGTCGCCGTGGCGGAGGCGCCGGCCAAGGCGTATAACCCGCTCTTCGTCTACGGCGAGAGCGGCCTGGGCAAGACCCACCTGCTCCATGCGATCGGGCACTACGCGCAGAGCCTCTTCCCGGGCACGAAGGTCCGCTACGTGAGCTCGGAGGAGTTCACCAACGACTTCATCAACGCGATCCGCGACGACAAGGTGCTCGCCTTCCAGCGGCGTTACCGCGACAACGACATCCTGCTGGTCGACGACATCCAGTTCTTGGAGAACAAGGAGCGCACCCAGGAGGAGTTCTTCCACACGTTCAACGCGCTGCACGGGGCCAACAAGCAGGTGGTGATCACCAGCGACCGGCCGCCCAAGCAGCTGTCCACCCTGGAAGACCGGCTACGCAATCGGTTTGAGTGGGGGCTGATCACCGACGTGCAGCCACCAGACCTCGAGACGCGGATCGCCATCCTGCGCAAGAAGGCCGCGCACGAGCGCCTCGACGCCCCACCGGAAGTCCTGGAGTACATCTCCAGCAAGATCCAGTCCAACATCCGTGAGCTCGAGGGAGCGCTGATCCGGGTGACGGCTTTCGCCAGCCTCAACCGGCAGGGCGTCGACCTGTCACTCGCCGAGATCGTGCTGAAGGACCTCATCCCCGAGCACGGCGGGCCGGAGATCACCGCGGCGACGATCATGGCGTCAACGGCGCAGTACTTCGGTCTGTCCATGGAGGACCTCTGCGGCTCCTCCCGATCGCGGGTGCTTGTCAACGCGCGCCAGATCGCGATGTACCTCTGCCGCGAGCTCACCGACTTGTCCTTGCCGAAGATCGGTCAGCACTTTGGGGGTCGGGACCACACGACGGTGATGCACGCGGACCGCAAGATCCGGTCATTGATGGCCGAGCGTCGGTCGATCTACAACCAGGTGACCGAGCTCACCAACCGGATCAAGGTTCAGCAGGCTCGGCCGGCGTGACCGTCGATGATCTTGGGATGCACATCCTGGGGACAACCCTGTGGAATACCGGCCCGAAACCGTTGGCGAGGTGGGGACAGGTCGGGAGAGGTGACGGCCCTGTGGAGGTGAGCGAACGGCGTCCACAGCCGACGACCGCTTACGCCGCCCCGCTGACCTGCGACGATGCGTTCAGTCCACAGATCTGCAGCCCCTACGAAGACGAAGTATCTCTCTCTGTTAAGAGATCAGAATCCACCCTAAGCACCCCTCAGTCTGGGGATGCTCGCGCCAGAATGCGGGAAGGCGGTACGACGTGAAGTTCCGGGTCGAGCGCGATGAGTTCGCCGAGGCGGTCGCGTGGACGGCGCGCACCCTGCCGATGCGCCCGGCGGTTCCCGTGTTGGCGGGATTGCTGCTCGAGGTCACCGGTCACGAGCTGCGGCTCTGCGGTTTCGACTACGAGGTCTCGGCGGAAGCCACCGTGGCCGTCCAAGCCCAGGAAGCCGGTCGAGTGCTCGTGTCCGGCCGGCTGCTGGCCGAGATCACCCGTTCGCTGCCCGCCGCGCCGGTGGAGGTCACCACCGACGGCGCTCGTGCGGTGCTGTCCTGCGGCTCGGCTCGCTTCACGCTGCCGACCCTGCCGGTTGAGGACTACCCACCCCTGCCCCCGATGCCGCCGGACGCCGGCCGGATCGCCAGCGACGCCTTCGCGGCCGCGGTCAGCCAGGTGGCGATCGCTGCCGGCCGAGATGACGCTTTGCCGGTGCTCACCGGAGTGCGGGTCGAGATCGACGGTGACCAGCTGACCCTGGCCGCCACCGACCGCTACCGGCTGGCGATTCGTGAGCTCAAGTGGCGGCCCGAGCCGGGCGCGGAAGCCTCTGTCGCCTTGATCCCGGCCAAGACCCTCGCTGACGCGGCGAAGACCCTGGCCGCGACGGGCGCGGAGGTTGCTGTCGCGCTGGGCCGTGGTGCTCAGGGTGAGGGCATGGCCGGTTTCAGCGGCGGCTCCCGTCGTACGACGACCCGGCTGCTCGACGGGGAGTTTCCGAAGTATCGGTCGCTGCTGCCGACGGAGTTCGCGTCGGTAGCGCGCATCTCGACGGTGTCGCTGGTCGAGGCGGTCAAGCGGGTCTCCCTCGTCGCCGCCCGCAACACGCCGATTCGGCTCCGCTTCGACGCCGACGTGCTGGTGCTCGAAGCCGGTGCGGGCGACGAGGCGCAGGCGTCGGAGACCCTCGAGGCGTCCTACGACGGTGAGGCCATCCAGATCGCCTTCAACCCCGCTTACCTCCTTGACGGCCTTGGCGCGATCGACTCCGATGTGGCGCAGCTCAGCTTCAACGGATCGGTGAAGCCGGCCGTGCTCACCGGCAAGGACACCGAGGCCGACTACCGCTACCTGCTGATGCCGGTCCGGCTCTCCGGTTGATCTGCCCTTGTCGGTGGGTAGAACCCGGGCTAGTCTCGGCAGTTGCGACATCTACGTGAGGAAAGGCGTCCCATGGACACCGTCGAGTTCGAGATCATTCCCGAGGACGAGCTGGCCGAGATCGTCGGCGGCAAGCTGGACGTCTACCGCGCGCTCGGCATGTGCGGCTGCGGTCTTCAGCACGACTAGCGCGCCCGCGCCTGCTCAGGCGCTGCGAGACCTTCGAGGAGTCCGCCCGGCGACGGGTGCGGCTCCTCGTCGCGTATCCCGCCCTCGATGACGACGGCGTCATCCCGGCGCCGTCCTCTCCGCCGGTCAGCGGCGCCGCGGCTGCGCCTCGTCCGTCAGCTTGAGCTCGGCGACTGCGGTGCCGCGTGTCTGGCGATGACACTGGCCCAGCTGGGACGACCCGTGGAGCTGAGCCGACTGCGCGACCTCACCTCTACCGGCCGCGATGGCGTCTCCGCCCTGGGCCTGGTGGCCGCCGCCCGGCAGTGCGGCGTGGACGCGGTCGGCGCACGCGTGCCGGCTGAGCGTCTGGGCGAGCTGGCGCCGGGAACGATTCTGCACTGGTCCGGCAACCACTTCGTCGTCCTGGAAGGGAGGTCCAAGCAGGGGTACGCCGTGCTCGACCCGGCGCGCGGACGCCGGATGGTGACACCTGATGTCGTCGCCACGCACTACTCGGGCGTGGCGCTGATCTTCACTCCGCCGAAAGGCCCAGCACCTGCCGGCGCTGGTGCCGATGGTCCGACGCCGGTACGCCGACGCCCGGTGCGGGCGCGGCTCACGACGTACCGTCCGTTCGCTGTTGGCACAGCCCGGACGGCGGTGCTTGCCCTGCTCTGTGCGGTCGCGGTGCAGGCCTTCGTCCTCGCCAACCCCTGGGTGCTGCGGCGGGTCGTCGGTGAGCTCGACGGAGCCCGCGCCGCCGGGAGCACTGCCGGGCTGGCGCTGGGGGTGCTCGCACTGGCCGCGGGCTTCTTCGCCGCCGCCGCTGCCCGGCTCGCGCTGCTCGTCACCCTTCAGCGCAGGGTGGACTTCCGGCTCACCCTGGGAGTGCTCGAGCACCTCGTCGCCCAGCCCTACGCTTTCCTCGCCCGTCGCTCCACGGGTGACCTCATGCTGCGGCTGCGGAGCACCGTCATCGTGCGGCAGGTGCTCACCTCGGGTGCGCTGTCGACGCTGCTCGACGGCGCCCTCGTGGTCGGCTACCTCGTCGTGATCACTGCCGTCGACGTGTGGTTCGGAGTGCTGACGGCGGCCGCGGTGGCCTTGCAGGCCGCGATCGTCGTCCTGACCTGGCCGGCATTGCAGCGCAGCTCAGCTGAGGTGCTGGAAGCGCAGACCACTTCGCAGGGTGAGCTGGTCGAGCTGGTCACCGGGCTGGAGCTGCTCAAGGCCAGTGGCACAGCGGACCAGGTGGCGACCCGGTGGTCCGCGCGGCTGCGTACCGAGGTCGATGCCCAGGCCAGCCGCAGCCGGCTCGGCGGTCTGGTCGACAGCGGGCTGCTCGCGATCCGCTTCGCCGCACCGCCGCTGCTGCTGGTCCTGGGTCTGGCCCGCGTGACCTCTGGCGCCCTGGGCCTGTCGGACATGCTCGCGTTAGCGGCGCTGTCGGCCGCGGTCACCGTGCCCACGGGCAACCTGCTGTCGACGGTCTGCTCCCTGTCAGTGGTCGGCAGCTACCTGGCGCGTCTGGACGACCTGCTCGAGGCGCCGGTGGAGCGTCGCGGCCCGAGGGTCGTCGACCGCCGGCTCGACGGGCGGGTGCGCCTCGAGGATGTGACCTACTCCTACTCCACGCTGCTGCCGCCGGCATTGCACGACGTGTGCCTGGACATCGCGGCCGGCGAGCAGGTCGCGGTCGTCGGCGCCTCCGGATCGGGCAAGTCGACGCTGGCGATGGTGGTGGCCACGCTCTACGAGCCGACACAGGGCGCGGTGCTGATCGACGGCGTCGACAGCTGGGAGTACGACGTGGTGTCCCTGCGCCGCCGTATCGGAGTGGTGCCGCAGAATCCTGCGTTGTTCGCCCTCACTGTGCGCGAGAACATCGCGCTAGGTCGCCCCGAGGCGACCGACGCCGAGGTGGTCGAGGCGGCGCGGATGGCCCAGATCCACACCGAGATAGACGCGCTGCCCTCCGGCTACGCCACGCAGCTGGGCAACGCGGGTGCCGGCCTCTCCGGTGGTCAGCGCCAGCGCATCGCAATCGCCCGCGCCGTAGTCGGTCGACCGGGACTGCTCGTCCTCGACGAGGCGACCAGCGCCCTCGACGCGGCCACCGAGGCGGCCGTCCACCGGGGGCTAGACGCGCTGTCCTGCAGCCGGCTCGTCGTGGCGCACCGGCTGACCACGATCGAGCGGGCCGATCGGGTGCTGGTGCTTGACGCCGGCCGAGTCGTGGCCGACGGCACCTTTCGAGAGCTGCGTCGCACCAGCGCGGCGCTGCGTGCCCTGCTCAGCGCCCCCCCGTCTCGTTCGGGCAGACTGTCCCCATGACGGTGCCGGCTGCGATGACACTCGGGATGGTCGGGCTGGGGCGGATGGGCGGCAACATGGCGACGCGCCTGCGCCAGGCCGGCCACACGGTCGTCGGGTACGACGCTTTCAATGCTGAGGTCAGCGACGTGAGCTCCCTCGAGGAGTTGGTCACCGCCCTGCCAGCGCCGCGGGCCGTGTGGGTGATGGTGCCCAGCGGGGACCCGACGGTGGAGACCATCACCGCGCTCGGCAACCTGCTCTCCGCGGGCGATCTCGTCGTCGACGGCGGCAACTCCCGCTACACCGACAGCCAGGAGCACGCGGCCCGGCTCGCTGAGCGGGACATCGGCTTTCTCGACGCAGGCGTCAGCGGTGGGGTGTGGGGGCTGAAGGAGGGCTACTGCCTGATGGTCGGCGGCTCGGCCGACCACGTGGCCCGGCTGCGGCCCGTCTTCGACGCCCTCGCTCCCGAGGGGGGATTCGTCCACGCCGGCGCCACAGGTGCGGGGCACTTCACGAAGATGGTGCACAACGGCATCGAGTACGGCCTGATGCAGGCCTATGCCGAGGGCTACGAGCTCATGGCGGCAAGTGAGCTGGGCATCGACTGCCCCGGCGTGCTCGAGACCTGGCGGCACGGCAGCGTCGTGCGGTCCTGGCTGCTGGACCTGCTCGCCAGCTCACTGGTGGCCGACCCAGACCTCTCCGCGATCCGCGGGTACGCCGAGGACTCGGGTGAAGGGCGATGGACCGTCAACGAAGGCGTCCGCCTCGCCGTACCGCTGCCCGTCATCACTGCGGCTCTCTTCGCCCGCTTCGCCAGCCGGCAGGATGACAGTCCCGCGATGAAGGTGATCGCTTCCCTGCGCAACGCCTTCGGCGGACATGCCGTGACCGCGGGCGTGGCACCGGAGGAGATCACCGGCGCGGGGGCAGCGCCGGCCGAATCCCGGCCGGGCTGATGCACCTGCGCCGACTAGGCCTGACCGACTTCCGCTCTTACGCGGAAGTCTCGGTCGAGCTCGACGTCGGTGCCGCGGCCTTCATCGGGCCCAACGGACAGGGCAAGACCAACCTCGTCGAGGCAGCCGGCTACGTCGCGACACTCAGCTCGCATCGGGTCGCTGCAGATGCCCCGCTCGTTCGGCAGGGCGCGGCGCAGGCGATCGTTCGCTGCGAGGTCGTCAAGGACGACCGGACGTTGACCGTCGAGCTGGAGATCACGCCGGGCAAGGCCAACCGAGCGCGGTTGAACCGGGGCGCGGTGCCCCGCGCGAGGGATGTGCTCGGGGCGTTGCGCACCGTCCTCTTCGCCCCGGAGGACCTGGCCCTCGTCAAGGGCGACCCGTCCGACCGGCGAGCGTTCCTCGACGCGCTGCTGGTGCAGCGCCAGCCGCGCTATCACGGGGTGAAGGCGGATTACGACCGGGTGCTGAAGCAGCGCAACGCGCTGCTCAAGTCGTCGTACGCCACTCGTGGGTCGGCCGACTTCCGCACTCTCGACGTGTGGGACGAGCATCTGTCGACTTCCGGCGCAGAGCTGCTGGTCGGCCGGCTCGAAGCGGTGGAGGCACTGCGTCCCTTGGTGGACAAGGCCTACGACAGCCTGTCCGGCGGCGGGGGCCCAACGACGCTGGACTACAAGTCATCACTCGGGGCGGACGTGCCGCTCGTCCCCGACCGAGACCTGCTCGCCGCGGCGATTCTGGCGGAGGTGTCCCGGATGCGGTCGGCGGAGCTCGACCGCGGGGTGTCGCTGGTGGGGCCGCACCGCGACGAGCTGGCGCTGTCGATCGGCGACTTCCCGGCAAAGGGCTACGCCTCGCACGGCGAGTGCTGGTCGCTGGCGCTGGCGCTGCGGCTGGCCTCGCACGACGTGCTGTCGGCCGATGGCGGCGAGCCGGTGCTCATCCTCGACGACGTCTTCGCTGAGCTCGACACGCGTCGCCGCGATCGCCTCGCCGCACTCGTCGCCGACCGTGAGCAGGTGCTCGTCACCGCGGCGGTCATCGCCGACGTGCCGGAGGCACTGCAGGGCGCGCGGTACGACGTAGCTGCCGGGGAGGTGCGCCGTGTCCGGTGAGGAGTCCGACGTCGCGGCTACCTCAGGGGACGCGCCCGCTCGGCCGGCGGGGGCGGACCTCGCGCTGCGCGCTCTCGCCGAGGCGAAAGCGGCGGCGGCTCGGGCGCGGCTGTCGCCGTCGGAGGAGGAGCGGATGCGGGCGGCCGCCGCCCGGGGTGAGCGGCGCCGGGAGCAGGCTGGCCTGCGGCGGGGAGCCAAGGGCGGCGACCCGGTGACCTTTGGTGCCGCCATTTCCGCGCTCCTCGCCGCTCGCGGGTGGCAGGGTGAGGCGCGAGTGGCGGCGGTGATGAGCCGCTGGGACACCCTGGTCGGCGAGGCGCTCGCGGACAAGTGCGCGCCGGTCTCGTTGATCGACGGTGAGCTGCTCATCAGCGCGGTGTCGACAGCATGGGCGACCCAGCTGCGGCTGATGACCGCGGCGCTGAAGGACCGGCTCAACGGTGAGCTCGGCGCCGGCGCGGTCACCACCATCCGAGTGCAGGGGCCCAGCGGTGGCCCGCGGCGCTCCGGTGCTTGGCGGGTGGCCGGCGGCCGGGGCCCGCGCGACACCTACGGCTGATCGAGCCCGGGCGCCTGACTCGCTGCCTGGCCACCGGCTCCGATTGCCGGTCGGGGTTGCGGGGGAGACCTGACCGATGATCCGGACCGGGCGGCTGCGGCGTACGGCGATGCTGCTGTCGCTGCCGCTGGGCACTGCGCTGCTCGGCGCGGAAGGAGCACTGCGCCGACTCGCCGGCGCTGAGCCCGACGCTGTCACGCAGGAGCTCCGCCGGCGCAATGCCACCCGGACCAAGCGCGTGCTCGGCGACCTCAAAGGCGGCGCCCTCAAGGCCGGTCAGCTGCTCTCGACGGTGGAGTCGCTCTTCCCCGCGGACCCCGAGGCCACCTGGCGCGCAGCGCTCACCGCGCTGCAGGACGACAACGTGGGGCTGCCCTTCGCCGAGGTCGAGCCCGTGCTGGCCCGGGAGCTGGGACCGAGCTGGCGGGCGGACTTCGCCACGTTCGACACCGCGCCGTCGGCGGCCGCGTCGATCGGCCAGGTGCACCGGGCGACGTGGCGTGCTGACGGCCGCGACGTCGCCGTGAAGATCCAGTACCCCGGTGTTCGCGAGGCCATCGCCACGGACATGCGCGTCGTCAGCGGAGTGACCCGCCTGGTGGCGCTCGTTGCGCGCGGGCTGGCGATGCCACCACTGGTCGCCGAGATGCGCACGCGGCTGACGGAGGAGCTCGACTACGTCCACGAGGCTCGTGCGCAGTCCCGCTTCGCGTCGGCGTACGCCGATGACATCGAGGTGGCGGTGCCGGCCGTGGTGCGCGCGACGTCGCGGGTGCTCGTGCAGGACTGGCTCGCGGGCACGCCGCTGGCTCAGGTGGCCGCTGGCGGCACCCAGGCGGAGCGCGACCGGGCAGGCGAGCTCTACCAGCGCTTTCTCCTATCCGGTCCGGCGCGCGCGGGGCTGCTGCACACCGACCCGCACCCGGGGAACTTCCGCATCACCGCCGACGGTCGGCTCGGCGTCCTCGACTTCGGCTCGACTCTGGAGATGCCAGGTGGGATGCCCGCGACCTTCGGCCGGCTGATCGCGGCCTTGCTCGGCGATGACCCTGTGGAGGTGCTGGGGCGGCTGACCGAGGAGGGCTTCGTTCGCCCTGGAGCGCGGCTCGACGTGGCAAAGCTGGTCGACTTCATGTCTCCATTCACGGTGCCGGCCGCGCATGAGCGGTTCCGCTTCTCCCGGGAGTGGCTGCGCGGGGAGTTCGGGCGGGTCAATGACCCGCGCAATCCGGAGTTCTCCGTCGCGATGCAGCTGTCGATGCCGGCCGAGCACCTCTTCACCCACCGGGTCTGGCTCGGCATCGTCGGCGTCCTCTGCCAGCTCGAAGCCGAGGTGCCGATCCGCGCTGAGCTGGAGCGCTACCTCCCCGGCTTCACACCTCCAGCGCCTCACCCACCAGGCCCCGCCCCACCCGCACATTTGCCCGGTTAACAGGCCAAGTGGACCCCCTGGGCGGCCCGATCGGGTACAGCCAGCCGGTGAAGGCGCACCAGTCAGGCTGCCAGGCCTATCCCTGGTACGACGACTACACCAGCCGGGGGGTGATCTCCGTCTCGACGGCGCTGTCGCCGGTCGGCGACCGCTCGACCCGCCAGGCCCGTGCGCCCGCCCTGGCGGCGATGGCCTCGTGAAAGGCGTCGTCGACGAAGTGCAGCCCTACGTGGTCGTCAGCGGCCCAGCCAGCCGAGAGCGCGCCTGAGGCGACCAGCGACTGGTAGAGCGGGCGACGCTCGGGCTCGGAGTCGTAGTGGGGCGTGTTGCTCGCCGCGATCAGGCCGAGGCCTCCGGTAACCAGCTGCAGCGCAGGGCCGAAGGAGTCCGTCGTACCGCCTTCGAACCAGCACAGCGAGCCGGCACTCGTCCCGCAGAGCACCACCCCGGCCTGCCACGCCTCGCGCAGGATCGCGTCGAGGCCGTGCACGCGCCAGACCGCGAGCAGGTTGGCCACGCTCCCGCCCTCGACGTACACGACGTCCTGCGACAGGACGAACGAGCGGAGGTCCGCGACGTTCGGCATCGTGAACAGGGTCAGGTGCGAGGGCCGGCAGGGCAGCTCGCGGGCGATGTCGTAGAAGCGGACGATGGCCAGCGCAGAGTCACCCAGCGCGGTCGGTACGTAGCAGATCCGCGGCTCTTCCTTCCCGGCCAACGACAGAGCGTGGGAGAGCAGCGGCCGGCGCCCGTCGGTCTCGCCGAGACCGGCTCCGCCAAAGGCGACGATGTGTCGGGTAGGCATGGTTCGTGAGTATGGGGTATCCAACCCAGCCGAATTCATGGCAAGACAAGCCCACAAGAGGCCGCCAAGGGCCATTTCTGTCCGTCCGGACCGGTATGATCGGCAGGTACCGCACACCGCGAGGGGCCTCAGTGCCCCGCAGCCGCGTGCCGTCGTACGCCGACAGCAGAGAGTGGGACTCCCACCGCATGGCATCTTCCAGCTCGTACGACGCCAGCTCCATCAAGGTCCTCGAGGGACTGGAGGCGGTTCGCAAGCGGCCCGGCATGTACATCGGGTCGACCGGTGAGCGGGGCCTGCACCACTTGGTCTACGAGGTGGTCGACAACGCCGTGGACGAGGCGATGGCCGGGCACTGCACCGACATCAGCGTGACGCTGCTGGCCGACGGCGGCGTCCGGGTGGTCGACAACGGCCGCGGCATCCCGGTGGCCAAGCACCCGACGGAGAAGAAGAGCGCGCTCGAGGTCGTGCTGACCACCCTGCACGCCGGCGGGAAGTTCGACAGCGGGTCCTACGCAGTGTCGGGCGGTCTGCACGGCGTCGGTGTCTCGGTGGTCAACGCCCTGAGCGCGCGTCTCGACGTCGTCGTCAAGCGCGACGGCTTCGAGTGGACCCAGCCCTACGTGATGACCCGGGCCGCGACCCCGGTGCAGCAGGGGCCGCCGACGACTGAGACCGGCACGACCATCACCTTCTGGGCCGACCCGACCATCTTCGAGACGACGCACTACTCGTTCGAGACGCTGTCCCGCCGGATGCAGGAGATGGCCTTCCTCAACCGCGGGCTCGGCATCAGCCTGCGCGACGAGCGAGAAGAGGTGCCGATTCAGATCGACTACCGCTATGCCGGTGGCATCGTGGACTTCGTCCACCACCTCAACGCGTCCAAGGACCCGATCCACAAGTCTGTGGCGAGCTTCGAGGTCAAGGGCGACGGCATCGAGGTCGACATCGCGATGCAGTGGAACTCCACCTACTCCGAGTCGGTCTTCACCTTCGCCAACACCATCAACACCCACGAGGGCGGCACCCACGAGGAGGGCTTCCGCGCGGCGCTCACCGCCATCGTCAACAAGTACGCCCGCGACAAGGGCCTGCTCAAGGAGAAGGACGACAACCTCACTGGCGATGACGCACGCGAGGGTCTCACCGCGATCGTGTCGCTGAAGATCAGCCAGCCGCAGTTCGAGGGTCAGACCAAGACCAAGCTCGGCAACACCGAGGCCAAGTCCTTCGTGCAGAAGGCTCTCAACGACAAGCTCGCCGACTGGTTCGAGCGCAACCCCGGCGAGGCCAAGGACATCATCAACAAGGCGACCCAGGCCGCTCGCGCCCGCATGGCCGCGCGCTCCGCCCGCGACCTGATCCGCCGCAAGTCGATCCTGGGCGCGTCGTCGCTGCCCGGCAAGCTCGCCGACTGCCAGTCCTCAGACCCCCGCGAGTGCGAGCTGTACGTCGTCGAAGGCGACAGTGCAGGGGGCAGTGCTAAGGGTGGGCGCGACTCGAAGTTCCAGGCGATCCTGCCCATCCGCGGCAAGATCATCAACGTCGAGAAGGCGCGCATCGACCGGGTGCTGAAGAACACCGAGGTCCAGGCGATGATCCTGGCGCTCGGCACCGGCATCCACGACGACTTCGACATCGAGAAGCTGCGCTATCACAAGATCATCCTGATGGCGGACGCCGACGTCGACGGCCAGCACATCCGCACGCTGCTGCTGACGCTGCTCTTCCGCTTCATGCGCCCGCTCGTCGAGGCCGGCCACGTCTTCCTCGCGCAGCCGCCGCTCTACAAGATCAAGTACAACCGCAAGGGCGACGAGGTCGACTACGCCTACTCCGACCGCGAGCGTGACGGGCTCATCGCGCGCTACGTCGAGACCGGCAAGAAGCTCAGCGAGGACGCGATCCAGCGCTTCAAGGGCCTCGGTGAGATGAACGCCGGCGAGCTGTGGGAGACCACGATGGACCCGGCCAACCGGGTGCTGCTCCAGGTCACCCTCGACGACGCGGCGACCGCCGACCAGCTCTTCAGCGGGCTGATGGGTGAGGACGTCGAGGCCCGCCGCGACTTCATCGTCCGCAACGCCAAGGACGTCCGCTTCCTCGACGTCTAACCCCCGCTGCACCGTCGTACGCCGAACTGACGGCTCCGCCTCAGACTGAATCGAGAGGACCCTCGTGGTCGACCTGCCTCCGCCGCCCACCCACGACCGCATCGAGCCGGTCGGCATCGAAGTCGAGATGCAGCGCAGCTTCCTCGACTACGCGATGTCGGTCATCGTCAGCCGAGCACTGCCGGACGTGCGCGACGGGCTGAAGCCCGTGCACCGACGAGTGCTCTACGCGATGTACGACGG
>DATLOQ010000115.1:0-4282 GCA_035536235.1 Mycobacteriales bacterium | reverse complement strand
AGCTGCCGGTACGGGTCGCGTCGACTTGCTTCGAGCTCGACGGCAAACACCGCTTCGGGGTCGGCGACAGCCGCCTCGTCGGGCCGCCAGCCGTCGGTGAACAGCCGCACGCCGTACCACGCGGTGGGCTCGACGCCGTTGGCGCGCAGCATCGCCTCGATGCTGTCGACGGTGTCGGCGCGGGTGTCGACGTCGAGTCCGTTGAGCTGTCGGGTGCCGTCGAATCCCGCCAATGCCTCCTGCCAGTTGCCTTGCAGGGCCGGGCGGAGGACCAGCGAGGCGACGCTCTTCGCGACGATCGACACCAGCCCACCCGGGGCTGCCAATGCACACAGGCCGGCGACCAACGGCTCGGGCGGCTCGACGTACATGAGCACTCCGTGACACAGGACTCCGGCGAACTGCTCGCCGGCCAGGACCTCCGCGGCGGTCTCCCCAGCCGCTTGGACCAGGTGGGCCCTCCCGGCGACCTCGGGGTCTTCCAGCTCAAGCGCGGACGCCGCTTCCGCGAGCATCGCTGGTGACGGGTCGACAATGGTCACGGAGTAGCCGTCCCGGAGCAGGGGCAGCGATTGGTGTCCCGCGCCGCCGCCCACATCGACGATCGATGCGGGCGGGGGCGGCAGGTGGGCGCGAAGATGCGCGTGGACAACGTGGGTGCGCACGGCACCGCGCAGTGACCCGTAGTGGGCCACGAACCGAGGCGCCAGCTCAGCCCAGTCGTCAGTCACTCGTCAGGTCAGTCTTTCCCGCGTCCACCACAAACCAGACGGTACTTGGTGGGTCCTCGTACACGCCGACGCTCAGCCGCCGTCGAGTTGGCGAACCAAGAGACCGCCTGCCGCGCTGAACCCGTACCGGCCGTATAGAGGGACCGACGCCGTCGACGGGCTGAGAACCACCCGGACCAGCCCTTCCTTCATCGCGCGCTCGAGCAGTGCCTCGATCAGGCCGCCGCCGATTCCTGCCCCGCGGTGCGACGACACGACGTACAGGTTGGAGAGGTAACCCCACCTACTAGCGCCTCGTGTCGGTGAGGGCATCCGCTCGAAGATCTTCAGGTTGACCATGCCGAGCGGGACACCTTCATCGTCATGCGCGAGCCACCACCACCTCGTCGGCAGTTCTCGGCGAAACCAGGAGGTGAAGGACTCTGCGAAGCCGGCAGACGAAACGGGTCCTCCGTGCCATTCAGCGCGCAGGGCCAGAAATGCAGCGGCATCGCTGTCCGTGCCGACGCGCACGCTCACGGGGCTCCAACTCGTCGATGGGACGATCTGTGCATGGATGGTCAGCGTCTGCAGAGCAAGTACGGGCTACCTGGGATCCGCAACGCTTCCACCAGCCCGCAGCTGGAACTCCTCGATCGAGTCGTGGAGGTGCTGAAGGCGGACGATCGAGTAGCAGCGGCGTGGCTCGTCGGAAGTTTCGCACTTGGCACGGCGGATCCCTTCAGCGACCTGGACGTGCACTGCTGGGTCGAGGATGGCAGCGTTGACGAGCACCCCGGAATGGCTACACCTCGATCTCTGGACCTGGACGCGACATGCTCGCGGTTGCCGACCGGGTAGCCGACTGAGGACCCCCGAGCGGGCTGTTACGAGGGTCGAAGTCCGGTGCCGCGGCAACCCGTCGAATAGCCTCCACCGCGTGCTGTCGTTGTCTTGGGTTCCTGTCGCTCGCCGAACCATGGCAGTGCTGGCGATGTTGCTTGCCCTTCTCGTGGTGTGGGCGGCTCCGGCCGCTGCGCATGCGTCGCTGCTGCAAACCACTCCAGCCGACGGCGCTGTGCTCGGCGCCGCGCCCCGTGAACTGACGCTGCTCTTCAGCGAACCGGTCGGTACGTCCCTCGGCGCGATCAAGGTGATCGCCCCCAATGGTGCCCGCGCAGACACCGCATCCGTGCGCAACCGCGACGACGGCCGAGAAGTCGTCGCGCCGTTGGATCCGGACCTCCCTGAGGGCACCTATCTGGTCGTCTGGCGGGTCGTGAGCGAGGACGGCCACCCGATCACGGGGTCATCGATCTTCAGCATCGGCCGCGAGTCGACGGTGGCTGCGGCTGACGGACTTGGCGGCGGGTCGGTCGCCGGACGGGCGCTCGGATTCAGCCGACTCGTGGCCTTCGTCGGCTTGGTACTGCTGCTGGGTGTCATCGTGTTCCGGGCGTTCGTCGACCCGCTCCGCGATCGCAAGCAACGCCTGCTGCGTCTGGTCACCGTCGGCACGGCTGCGGCGCTGGTGGGCACGGTGGCGGCGTTTCTCCTGCAAGGTCCGTACGGTGCCGGCGAGTCGCTCTCCGCGGCGCTGCGTCCTGCCCTGCTGCGCGCCGTCGCGGGGACCCGCTTCGGTGTCGCGATGGCCGCGCGACTCGTCCTCGTCGTCGTGCTCGGCCTCGCGCTGTGGCACTGGATACGGCGGGGCGCCCGGTGGTCAGGCGTAGTCGCGGGCGTTGCCGGCGGTGCTGCAGCGTTAACCACGGCGGTGTCGGGCCACGCTGGTGTCGGGGAGCTGGCGTGGGCGGCCGTACCGCTGGATGCCCTGCACTTGACGGCGGCCGGCGCATGGGTCGGCGGCCTCGTGATTCTGGTTGGTGTCGTCCTCTCGGGCGGCGGCCCGGACGACTGGCTCGGGCGGGTGCTCACCAGGTGGTCGCGCCTTGCCGCGACGGCTGTCGGCGTGCTCATCGTCACCGGGCTGTTCGCGTCGTGGCGGGAGGTGCAGGAGCTGCCGGCACTGCCGCGCACGACGTACGGACACCTGCTCATCGGCAAGACGCAGCTCGTGCTGGGCATGCTCACGCTGGCGATGGTGGGTCGCGCGTTCGTCCAGCGGCACAATGCTGGATCAGAAGCACCGGTGGCACAGCTGCGGCGCAGCGTCTCGTGGGAGGCGGGGGTCGCCGCGCTGGTTCTCGCCGTCACGACGGCACTGGTTGAGACAACGCCCGCGCGCAGCACCTACTCGCCGCCCTTCGTCGCCCAAGAGCGTGCCGGCGAAGATCTCGACGTGATGATCCGGATGGCGCCCGCTCGGGCCGGCATCAACACGCTCACGGTGACCGTCACCGCGCCTGACGGCACCCGCACCGACGTTCCCGAAGTGAGCGCGCGATTGGAGCACTCGGGCGGCGCCGGCCACGACGCCGGCTCGCCGAATGTCGTCACCGTCGCCTTGCTTCGGGTCAGCGCCGGCCGTTACGAGCAGCCCCGACTGGTGCTGCCGATGCCCGGCACCTGGCAGCTGGAGCTTTCAGTGCGCACCAGCGAAATCGACGCTTCCACCCTGGTGATGGATGTGCGGGTGCGTTGAACCGTCATCCTCGTAGGCAGGATTAGGACCCCCCTGGGCGAAGACATCACCAACTTTTCGACAAAGGATCGACCAATGCACTTTCTCCGCCGACCTCGTGCGCTCGCCGCTGTCGCCACCCTGCTCGTGCTCGGTACGGCGCAGGCTGCACTCGGGCATGCCTACATCACGCCGGGCAGGGTCAACCCAGGTGAGCGGGTAACACTCACCATCGAGTCCGTCGTCGAGCGGGCAGCGCTGATCAACACGGAGATGCAGGTCGTTGTGCCGCGGCAGTGGAAGTCCATCAGCTGCGCCGGGCCGGTCACGTGGAGCTGTCGGTTGGACGCGAAGGCGTACAAGCCGCACACACTCGTCGTATTCACTCCCGTGCTGCCCGCGACGCCGCTGGATATCCGGTTCTCGATCACGGTCGAGGCGCCGGCCAAAGCGGTTGGGTTCTACTTGTTCCGCACCCTTCAGAAGCACGCCGATGGGTGGGTCGAGCCGTGGGTCTACGACAAGGAGCCCTACCCGGCGCCGCGCGTGCAGGTCGGAGCGGGCACGGCTGTCATCAACCCTGAAGGCTCGCGGGAGGACCCGCGCTGCTTCGGTCCCAAGGTGCGGCCGAAGGACTACGACTCGCACGACGGCACCGGCTATGACAAGGGATGTTCGGGCGCGACGACGCCTCTGCCCTTTGGGCAGCGCGCCCGCGTGCCCGCCCCTGTGCTGCTGGTGACCGCGGCCCGGTGAGAGGCGCCATCGTCGTCGGCGCCGCGCTCGTGGCGGTTGGCGCCCTGCCGGTTGCTGCGCACGTCGTGCTGACGCGATTCGAGGTGCCGGCGGAGGCCGACGTGGACCTGGCGTTCCGGGCGCCGATCGAACGCGAGGGGACTACCAACCAGAAAATCTACGCACTCGTGCCTGGCCCGTTCGTCGTCACAGGCTGCACTGCCCCCAGCGTCGCGTGGCAGTGAAGCCTCGACAC
>DATLOQ010000114.1:0-6049 GCA_035536235.1 Mycobacteriales bacterium | reverse complement strand
CTCGGGATGGCGTGGAACGCCGTCATCGAGCTCGTGGCAGCGACGGTTGTCTACGGCGCACTCGGCTGGTTCGCCGACGCATGGCTCGGCACCGGTCACGTCCTCTTCATCCTCGGGCTCCTGGGCGGCAACGCCCTCGGCTTCTACGTCCTCGTCAAGCGGACGCAGGCGGCCGAGCGGACCCGAGAAAGGGAAAAGGCTGACCGGAATGCCGAACGTGCGCTCAGCTGACCGGATCGACCTCGACCTCGACCGGCGCCTCGTTCGGGTCGCGATCTGGATGGCCCTCGCGGGGGCCGTTCCCGCGGCTCTGGCAGGTGCGGTTGCGGCAGGTAGAGATGGTGCGCTGGGTGCCCTCTGGGCAGTCGGTGCAGTGGGGCTCAACGGCGTGATCGCGGCACTGGTCTCGTGGTGGGGTGGTCTCACCTCACGGCAGATCGGCGTCGGCCTGGTGCTCGCGGTGCTCCCCATCCGCCTGCTCCTGCTGGCCGCGGCGTTGGTAGTGGGGATCGGTCCGCTCGGTTTGCCGGTGCTGCCGGTGGCGGTGACGGTGATGGTTGCTGAAGGCTGCGTGGTTGCTGCGCAGAGTTGGCTGGTGGCACGCGGTACGACGTTCGTCGGACCGCTGACTGAGAGGCAGACCACGTGACGGTGCTGGCGGAGGGTGTGCCCTCCCTCAACAACCTGTTCGACTTCCAGCCCTTCGGTGGCAACCCGCTCGGCATCAACTGGACCGTGCTGTCGATGGCGATCGCCTTCCTGATCGCCCTCCTGGTGCTCTCGGGCGTGCTCGGGTCACCGCAGGTGGTGCCCGGCAAGCGGCAGCTCATCGGGGAGACGCTGTTCTCCTTCGTGCGCAAGAACATCGCCGAGGAGGTCATCGGCCACGACGGGGCCCGCTACGTGCCCTACCTCGCCACGACCTTCCTGCTGATCTTCACGTTCAACTTCATGGAGGTCTTCCCGTTCATCGCCTTCCCGGCGACGTCGAAGATCGCCGTGCCGCTCTTCTTGTCCCTGATGGCCTGGCTGGTGTTCAACGTCGAGGGCATGCGGATCAACGGCATCGGCACCTACTTCAAGGACATCCTCTTCCCGCCCGGCGTGCCCCTGGTGCTCTACATCCTGCTGACGCCGATCGAGTTCCTCTCCAACATCATCATCCGGCCCATCACGCTGACCCTGCGACTGACCTTCAACATGCTCGCCGGTCACCTCATCTTGACGCTGCTGACGGTGCTAGCCGCGTCGGTGGCCGTGGCGTCGCCGAAGGTGCTCGCGCTGCCCTTCGTGCTCGCCATCGGCGTCACGCTCACCGCGTTCGAGGTCTTCGTCGGCTTCCTGCAGGCCTTCATCTTCACCACGCTCACCGCGCTCTACATCGGTGGGGCGGTTCACCCGCAGCACTAGGCGTCACCCGCTCCACCTCCCCGGTCACGATGCGTCGCCCACGTCGGACGACGCTCCAGCAGACGAAAGAGAGCGACATGGACATCAGCGTCCTGGCCCAGGCGGCCGAGACTGCCACGACCGGCAACAACAACGAGGGCTTCACCGCCATCGCCCGCGGTCTGGTCTACGGCCTCGCCGCGATCGGCCCCGGCATCGGCATCGGCTACCTCGTCGGCCAGACCGTGCAGGCCATCGCGCGTCAGCCCGAAGCGGCCGGCCAGCTGCGAACCACCATGTTCATCGGCATCGCGCTCGTCGAGGCGCTGGCCATCTTCGGCCTCGCCCTGTCCTTCATCGTCGCCGGCTAGTTCCGTCCTCTTCCGAAAGGCCTTCATCACATGGTGAACGTCCTGCTCGCCGCCGAAGAGGAGCACGGCGAGCTCTTCTCGCCGGTCGTCCCGGTGCTCAGCGAGCTGATCTGGGCAGCCGTCTTCTTCACGATCCTGTTCCTGATCGTGAGCAGGGTGGCCCTGCCCAAGCTCAACAAGGTGCTGGCCGAGCGCGAGGCGGCCGTCACCGGTCAGATCACGGCGGCCGACCAGGTGCGGGCCGACGCCGACGTGCTGCTGGCCGACTACCGGGCCAAGCTGGCCGACGCGCAGTCCGAGGCCAACCGCATCATCGACGAAGGCCGTCGTACGGCGGAGGGCATCGTCACCGAGGCGCGCTCGCGCGCCGAGGCCGAGGCGCAGACGATCGTCACCCGCGCGCAGAGCGACATCCGCGCGGAGTCCAACCGGGCCCAGGTCGAGCTGCGGTCCACCCTCGCGGAGCTCTCCATCCAGGTGGCCGGTCGCGTGGTCGGGCAGTCGCTCGACAGCGACGCGCAGCGTCAGCTGGTGGAGCGCTACATCGACGAGCTGTCGACGACCGCCTCGCAGAACTAGGACGACGCGATGAGTGACAAGCACATCGAGGGCTACGCCCGGGCGCTGTTCGAGATCGCCCAGGCCGAGGACGTCGCCGACCGAGTCGGCGACGAGCTCTTCCGGTTCGCCCGCACCGTCGACAGCAGCTCGGACCTCCGCGCGGCGCTGACCGACCCGGGGCAGATCGCCGAGGCCAAGTCGCGCATCGTCGGCGAGCTGCTCGAGACCAAGGCGCACCCGGTGACCGTGCGGCTCGTCAGCATGCTGGTCGAGGCCGGTCGGGCCCGTGACCTCGGGCGAGTCGTCGACCGCTTCATCGCCACCGCCAGCGAGCACGGCCAGGCGGCCGTGGCCGAGGTCCGGGTGGCGGCGCCGATCAGCGAGGAGCAGCGCACGCGCCTCGCCCAGGTGCTCTCCACCAGCCGGGGCCGTCCGGTCGACGTGAAGGTCATCGTCGATCCCAGCGTCCTGGGCGGCGTCGTCACGACCATCGGCGACGAGGTCATCGACGGCTCGGTCAAGCGTCGCCTCGACCAGCTCCGCGCCAGCCTGCTTGCCGGCTAGTTCGCCGTACTCCCAACGCTTCACCGCCGACTTCTGGAGACATTGACCTGTGACCGAGCTCTCGATCCGCCCCGATGAGATCTCCGCCGCGCTGCGCAAGGTGGCGAACGAGTTCGCCCCGTCGCTGCAGCGCGAGGAGGTCGGCCGTGTCCTCGAGGCCGGTGACGGCATCGCCCGTATCAGCGGCCTGCCGCAGTGCATGGCCAATGAGATCCTCGAGATCCAGACGCAGACGGCCGGCGTGATCCAGGCGCTCGCGCTCAACCTGGAAGAGGACCAGGTCGGCGCGGTCGTCCTCGGTGACTCGGCGTCGATCGAAGAGGGCGCGCCGGTCACGCTGACCGGGCGGATCCTCTCGATCCCGGTCGGCGACGCCATGCTCGGCCGAGTGATCGACCCGCTCGGCAACCCGCTGGACGGCAAGGGCCCGATCGCCACCACCGAGACCCGTCGCCTCGAGGTGCAGGCGGCCTCCGTCGTGGAGCGCCAGCCGGTGACCCAGCCGCTGCTCACCGGCGTCAAGGCCATCGACGCCATCACCCCGGTCGGCCGCGGCCAGCGCCAGCTGATCATCGGTGACCGCCAGACCGGCAAGACCGCGGTCGCCCTCGACGCGATCATCAACCAGCGCCGCTTCTGGAAGACCGACAAGGAAGTCCGCTGCATCTACGTCGCCATCGGCCAGAAGGCCTCCACCGTCGCCGAGGTCGTCAACACGCTGACCGAGGCCGGCGCGATGGAGTACACCGTCGTCGTCAGCGCCCCGGCGTCCTCGCCGGCGCCCTTCCAGTACCTCGCGCCGTACTCCGGTGCGGCCATCGGCGCCCAGTGGATGTACGACGGCAAGGCTGGCCTCATCGTCTACGACGACCTGTCCAAGCAGGCCGTCGCCTACCGGACCCTGTCGCTGCTGCTGCGTCGCCCGCCGGGCCGCGAGGCCTACCCTGGTGACGTCTTCTACCTGCATTCGCGGCTGCTCGAACGCGCTGCTCGCCTGTCCGACGACCTCGGCGGTGGCTCGCTAACCGCGCTGCCGCTCATCGAGACCCGCGGCGGCGACGTGTCGGCGTACATCCCGACCAACGTCATCTCCATCACAGACGGCCAGATCTTCCTGGAGACCGACCTCTTCTACCAGGGTGTCCGACCGGCCATCAACGTCGGCATCTCTGTCTCTCGGGTCGGCGGCAATGCCCAGACCAAGGCGATGAAGAAGGTCGCCGGCACGCTGCGTCTTGACCTGGCGCAGTTCCGCGAGCTCGAGGCGTTCGCGGCGTTCGGCTCCGACCTCGACAAGTCCTCGCAGCAGCAGCTCGACCGGGGGATCCGCCTGGTCGAGGTGCTCAAGCAGCCGCAGTACGTCCCGGTCCGCCTGGCCGAGCAGGTGGCCATCATCTGGGCAGCCAGCAAGGGCTACCTCGACGGGGTGCCCGTCGCCGACGTCAAGCGCTTCGAGAAGACGCTGATCGAGCACCTGCAGACCCGCGACGCGGCCGTGCTCGACTCGCTCGACAACAACGCGCCGCTCGACGAGGTCGAGCCCCGGCTGAAGGCAGCGGCTGACGTCGTGCTGACGCAGTTCACCGCCGAGGTGACCGGGGACGACATCCACGCAGCCAGTGCCGCGGAGCGTGCGGCCGAGGAGGCTGCCAGCGAGGGCACCATGCGCATGCGTCAGCCCGGCGACAAGCCGTCGGTCTAGGGGCGACGAGGTGGCAGGCAAGCTTCGCGAGGTACGCCGGCGCATCAAGTCGGTGAAGAGCACGCAGAAGATCACTCGCGCGATGGAGCTGATCGCGGCGTCGCGCATCGTCAAGGCGCAGGCCCGCAGCGAGGCAGCCCGGCCTTACGCCGAGGAGATCTCGCGGATCGTCGCGGACCTCATGGCAGCGGGCGGGGGCGGCGCCGAGCTGCTGACCGCGCGCGAGACCGAGTCGACAGTGGGAGTGCTCGCGGTCACCGCGGACCGTGGGCTGGCCGGCGCGTACTCGACCAACGTCATCAAGCTGGTCGAGCTGGAGCGTCGCGAGGCCGCGGCCGCAAGCAAGGGGATAGAGCTCTACACCTACGGCCGCAAGGCGCTGTCCTACTTCCGCTACCGCCAGGTCGAGCCGGCCGGCGTCTGGACCGGGCACAGCGACACCCCGCCGTACACCGTGGCGAAGGAGATCGGCGAAGCACTTGTCGCCGACTACCTCTCCGGCAAGGTCGACCGGGTGGTCATCGCCTACACCGAGTACAAGTCGGTCGTCACCCAGCGGCCCAAGGTCGTTCAGCTGCTCCCCGTCGTCCCGCCGCCGCGCGAGGAGACCGCCGAGGGCACGCTGTCGGCCGACATCGAGTTCGAGCCCGATGCCGAGTCCATCCTCGAAGCCCTGCTGCCGCGCTACGTCGAGAGCCGGGTCTTCGCCTGCCTGCTCGACGCGGCAGCCTCTGAGCACGCGGCCCGTCGACGCGCCATGAAGGCCGCGACCGACAACGCCGACGAGCTCGTCAAGATCCTCACCCGCGACGCCAACCGCGCGCGGCAGGCCGAGATCACCACCGAGATCTCCGAGATCGTGGGCGGCGCCGAGGCGCTGTCCGCGGACAACGAATAAGGGGCATACCTAGCCATGACCGAGACCCTCACTCCGCCCGCCGCGTCCAGCGCGGGCAGCCTGCCCGTCGGC
The DNA here is from genome assembly GCA_035536235.1 of Mycobacteriales bacterium. Classification (GTDB taxonomy): domain Bacteria; phylum Actinomycetota; class Actinomycetes; order BP-191; family BP-191; genus DATLNF01. The sequence continues at coordinate 492 of DATLOQ010000114.1, read as the reverse complement.
CGCGTCGTCCAGGTCATCGGCCCGGTCGTCGACGTGGAGTTCCCCGTCGGCGCACTGCCCGAGATCAACTTCCGCCTCGACCTGGTGCGCACCATCGAGGGGGAGACCCGCTCGATCGCGCTCGAGGTCGCTCAGCACATCGGATCGGGTGTGGTCCGAGCCATCGCCCTGTCGCCGACCGACGGCGTACGGCGTGGCCAGGAGGTCACCAACACCGGTGCGCCCATCACGGTGCCGGTGGGGGCAGGCGTCCTGGGCCACGTCTACAACGTCTTGGGCGAGCCGCTCGACGCTCCCAAGGACTCGATTAGGGCCAGTGACTACTGGCCGATCCACCGTTCCGCCCCCAAGTTCGAGGACCTCGAGCCCAAGGCCGAGATCTTCGAGACCGGCATCAAGGTCATCGACCTGCTCGAGCCCTACGTCAAGGGCGGCAAGATCGGCATGTTCGGCGGTGCCGGCGTCGGCAAGACCGTCGTCATCCAGGAGATG
>DATLOQ010000113.1:0-2841 GCA_035536235.1 Mycobacteriales bacterium | reverse complement strand
ACCGCTACCGCCTCGCCGTACGCACGCTCGCGTGGACTCCCCAGACCTCCGACGTCTCGGTGACGTCCCTGGTGCCGGCTCGCACGCTGGCCGAGACGGCCAAAGCCCTGGCGGGCAGCCAGCTCGTCACCATCGCCTTGGCCGCCGGTGGAGCGGGCGAAGGCATGATCGGCCTCTCTGGCGGGGGCGGCGATGCCACCAACCGCCGGACGACGTCCCGGCTGCTGGAGGGCGAGTTCCCCAAGTACCGCTCCCTCCTGCCGAGCGAGAGCTCGGCGGTCGCTGAGGTCGGCACCCTGCCGCTGGTCGAAGCGGTGCGCCGAGTCGCCCTTGTTGCCGCTCGCAACGCTCCGGTGCGGCTGTCGTTCTCCGCCGAGGGGGTCATTCTGGAGGCCGGCGGTGGCGACGACGCACAAGCGAGCGAACGCCTGGACTGCGAATGGCGGGCGGACACCAGTGAGGCCATGCAGATCGCGTTCAACCCGACGTACTTGCAAGAAGGGCTGGCCGCGGTGGACTCCGACGTCACCGTGTTGTCCTTCACCGGGGCGACCCGTCCTGCCGTGCTCACGGGTAAGTCCGGCTCGGACGACCTGGCTGCGTACCGCTACCTACTGATGCCGGTGCGCCTCTCCGGCTGACCACGCGGTGCGCCTTCCCCGACCCGCGAGTAAGGGAGAACTGTGGGCACGATCGGCATGGTCGGCCTCGGCCGCATGGGCGCGAACATGGCCGAGCGGCTCCGCGCCGGCGGACACACCGTCGTGGGCTACGACCAGGCGCCGGACAGCCGGGACGTCGACAGTCTCGAGGCACTCGTCGCGGCCCTGCCCAGCCCCCGTGTCGTCTGGGTGATGGTGCCGGCCGGCCCACCGACCTACGCCACGGTGGATGCCTTGGGCACCCTGCTCGCAGCTGGGGATGTGATCGTCGACGGCGGCAACTCCCGCTACACCGATGACCAACGCCATGCGGCCGACTTAGCTGAGCGCGGCGTCGGCTTCGTCGACTGCGGGGTGTCCGGCGGGATCTGGGGCCGGACCGAGGGCTACGCCCTGATGTGCGGCGGCGCGCGGGAGCACGTCGCGATCGTGCAGCCGTTCTTCGACGTCTTGAAGCCGGCAGGAGACTCGGGCTTCGTGCACGCGGGGGAGGTGGGCGCGGGCCACTTCGCCAAGATGGTGCACAACGGCATCGAGTACGGACTCATGCAAGCCTTCGCTGAAGGCTGGGAGCTGATGATGGCGACGGAGGTCGTCACCGACGTCCCCGCGGTCCTGCGCAGCTGGCAGCAGGGAACCGTGATCCGTTCCTGGCTCCTGGATCTCATGGTGCGCGCCCTGGATGAAGACGACGACCTGTCAGGACTGAGGGGCTACGCGCAAGACTCGGGCGAGGGCCGGTGGACCGTCGAGGCCGCCGTCGAGCACGCCGTACCCCTGCCTGTGATCACGGCGGCGCTCTATGCGCGCTTCGCCTCCCGCCAGGACGACTCACCGGCGATGAAGATGGTCGCTGCGCTGCGCAACCAGTTCGGTGGTCACGCCGTGACCGCGTCGGCCGGAATGACCGAGCTCGGGGCCGACAGCCCGGGGGCCGACGCCACCGACGTCGGCGCGCACGATGCAGCCGACTCCCTGCAGCGCGGGACGCCGGGCCCGCCGCCGGACTAGCCCGGTGCACGTCAGCGCCCTATCCCTCGTCGACTTCCGCTCGTGGGCGGCCATCGATGTGGAGCTCGAGCCCGGGGTCACTGCCCTTGTCGGAGCCAACGGACAGGGCAAGACCAATCTCGTCGAAGCCGTCGGCTACGCGAGCAGCCTGAGCTCGCACCGGGTCTCCACCGACGCACCTCTGGTGCGCAGCGGGGCGGAGCGCGCCATCGTCCGCGTGCGGGTCGAGCGCGACGGCCGCAGCACCCTGCTCGAGATCGAGATCAATCCAGGAAAAGCCAATCGGGGCAGGGTGAATCGCGCTCCCGTACCGCGGGCGCGGGAGGTTCTGGGCATCCTGCGCACGGTGCTCTTTGCACCGGAGGACCTCGCGGTGGTCCGGGGGGACCCGGCCGAGCGCCGGCACTTCCTCGACGAGCTGCTCGTGGCCCGCGCACCGCGCTTCGCCGCAGTTCGGGCGGACTACGAGCGCGTCCTCAAGCAACGCAACGCCCTGCTGAAGACCGCGTTCTTGGCCAAGCGCTCCGGCGGCAAGGACATGGGCACCCTCGACGTCTGGGACGCGCACCTGGCGCGCACCGGCGCGGAGCTGCTCGCGGCTCGACTCGATCTCGTCACCGATCTGCGCCCCCATGTCCAAGCGGCGTACGACGACGTCTCGGCAGGCGGGGGTCCGGCCGAGCTGGTCTACCGATCCTCACTCGCCGAGCTGCCGGCCGACAGCGATCGAGCGGTGCTCGAGGCGGCCCTGCTCGCTGGGCTGTCCAGGGTGCGTCCCCAGGAGGTCGAGCGCGGGGTCTCGCTGGTGGGTCCGCACCGCGACGAGCTGACGCTCTCCATCGGCGAGCTACCGGTGCGCGGGTACGCCTCCCACGGTGAGTCCTGGTCGTTCGCCCTGGCTCTGCGCCTCGCGTCGTACTCCCTGCTCTGTGCGGACGGCGGCGAGCCCGTTCTGGTGCTTGACGACGTGTTCGCCGAGCTCGACAGCGGCCGACGAGCACGGCTGGCCGAGCTGGTCGCCACGGCGGAGCAGGTGCTCGTCACGGCGGCCGTGGCCGCTGATGTGCCGGAGGCCTTGATCGGCAGCCGCTTCGACGTGGCGGACCACACGGTGACCCGTGTCCACTGACGAGCCCGACGCCCCGCCTCCTGGCTCCGCCCCCCGAGG
>DATLOQ010000112.1:0-5043 GCA_035536235.1 Mycobacteriales bacterium | reverse complement strand
CCGCCCCTGCCACCACCCGCCGTACGCCCGGCTGCTCTCGGGCCGACAGCCGGGCCTCCTGGCGCGCCACGACTGCCGGCGTCCCGCACCCGGGCCGGCCGGGCTCTCCTGCTCACCTTCGACGACGGGCCTGACCCTCGCTACACGCCCGGCATCCTCGCCCTGCTCGAGGCGTACGACGCCCGCGCCGTGTTCTGCGTCGTCGGCCAGGAGGCACTGGAGCACCCTGACCTGGTGCGCGCGATCGTCGCGGCGGGCCACGACCTGTGCAACCACAGCACCCATCACGACATGACGCTGGCGACCAGGCCCGGCCCGGTGATCCGGGCCGACCTCGTCCGGACGCAGGCCATCCTGCGGGGGATCACCGGGGGCGTCGTACCCCGGCTCATGCGCGCGCCGGGCGGGCGGTGGTCTCCCACTCTGGTCGCGGAGGCCGAGGCGCTGAGCCTGGAGCCGCTGAGCTGGTCGGTCGACTCGCGGGACTGGTCCAAGCCCGGCCTGCGGGAGATCGTCGCCCGGGTGCTCGGCGACGCGCAGCCCGGCGGGGTCGTCCTCATGCACGACGGTGGGGGCGACCGATCGCGGACGCTGGTCGCCCTGCCGTTCCTGCTGCGCAGGCTCAGCCAGCTCGGTTACGCGTTCCGGTAGCTCGCCGTTCCCGGCGCCCGCGATCAGTCGAGGTCGGGTACGTCCAGCTCCGCCCACACGTGCTTGTTGAGCCCCGCCGACACGACGCCCCAGCGGCTGGAGATCGCGTCGACCAGCACCAGCCCGCGCCCGCCGGTCGCCTCCTCGTCGACGCCGTCGACGGCGACACCGGTCGGGACGTCCGGCATGCGGTGGCTCGTGTCCTCGACCTCCATCCGCAGGACCTGAGACTCACAGGAGAGCCGGACCTCGATCGGCTCCTCGCTGTGCCGCGCGGCGTTGGTCACCAGCTCGCTCATCACCAGCTCCGCTGACCTGACCACGTCGTCGGAGAGCCCCCAGGCCTCGAGCAGCTGCGCGGTGAACCGCCGGGCGAGGAACACCGACGCGGGCGTCGGCGGCAGCCGACGGGTGAGCCGCCGCGACGCCTCCGCCGGTGCGGTGAGGCGAGCGATGAGAAGCGCGACGTCGTCGTGACTCGCCGACGTGCGGTCGGCGAGCACCAGATCAGCCAGCTCCTCCGGGGGCGTCGTGTGGTTGTCGAGCAGCACCTGGCGGACCCGCCCGATCCCGATCCCGATGTTGTCGCGCCGCGTCTCAACCAGTCCGTCGGTGAACATGGCGAGAGTGGCGTGCGCGGGCAGCGTGCTCGTCGTCTCCGGCCACAGCAGCCCCGAGTCGAATACGCCGAGCGGCGGTCCCACGTCGCTCGGCACCTCGAAGGCCGAGCCGTCGCGCGCGGCCACCTGGATGCCCGGGTGACCGGCACTGACGGTGGTGATGAGCCGTTCGACGGGATGCAGCTGCGCGTACCCGAGGGTCACGATGCGACCGAGCCCCAGGCTGGCGAGGAACGCGTTGGCTCGGCCGAGCACGATGGCCGGCGGGTGCTCCTCGAGCGCGTAGGCCCGGACGGCGCTGCGGATCAGCCCCATCAGCGCCGCCGCGCCGAGGTCGTGACCCTCGACGTCGCCCATCACGAGGCCGACGGCGCCGGCCGGCAGCGGGATCACGTCGTACCAGTCGCCGCCCACCTCGGTCGTCGCGTCGCTCGCGACGTAGCGCACGGCGATGGAGATGCCCGAGATCTTCGGCACCACGCTGGGCAGCAGGCTTCGCTGCAGCGCGGCGATGCTCTGCCGCTCGGCGTGGATCAGCCGCGCGCGCATCAGCGCCTGCGCGGTCATCGCCGCCACCGTGTCGAGGAACTGCTCGTCGCCCAGGGTGATCTGCCGGTCCTGGTGGAACGTCACGACGAGTGCGCCCAGGCGCACGCCGGCGCTCGCCAGTGGGATCGCCGCCGCGGTCTGGCGGTCCATCCGGACCAGCTCGGCGGCGATCTCCGGGTACCTCGTCCGGGAGGCCTCGACGTCGGCGATGTAGACCGGCTTGCCGGTGCGGTAGGCCTCGGTGCTCGGCGTCGGCAGGTCGAGGCGGAACTCCGCCCAGTCCGAGGCTGCACCGGGCCGGACCCCGCTCCAGCCGACGGCGCGCATGAGACCGCGCTCCTCGTCGGCGAGCACCACCGACCCCCCCGCTGCGCCCAGCAGCGGGAAGACCCGCTCCACGAGCGCGGCGTTGACCTCCTCGACGGTGGTGGCACCGGCGAGGCCCTCGCCGACGACGACCAGCTGCTCGGACCGGTGCGCGGCGAACTGCTGCTCGGTGACGTCGTCGACCACGATGAGCAGGCCGGTGCCGACCGGGATCGCGTGCTGCGCGTACCAACGGCCGACCGTGTCGAAGAACCAGATGAGGTCCTGACGGGTGCGCTCGGTCATCGCGCGCACGCATGCGTCGTACTGCGGGGTGCCGACGACCTCCGGGAAGATCTCCCAGACCGGCATCCCGATGATCTTGTCGAGCGGGCGGCCGATGATCTCCGCTGCCCGCGCGGACGCGTACCGGTAGGTCCAGTCGGCGTCGATGACGGTGACCGCATCGCCGAGCTGCTCCAGCAGCTCTGGGGTCAGGTACGGCTCGAGCCCGCTCGGGTCCATTGCCAACTCCTGCCCCGTATGTCGCGCCGGCTACACCTCTGCGCCGGGAAAGCAGCGTTAGCATCGCCGGACAGGATCTCCCCGCAAGAAGGTCGGTCGAGGGACACGGACGCCAGACGGGAACCACGCTCGCCAGCTCGGCTGCACGCGGTGTCGGCGCCCGAGTCGATCGAGATCCGGGTGCTGGGCAACTTCGCCGTGCGCGCCGGCGGCGAGGAGATCGCCACGCTCCCGGTCGGCTCGCAACGGCTGCTGGCCTACCTCGCGCTGCGCGACCGTGCGGTGGCCCGCACCGTCATCGCCGCCGCGATGTGGCCCGACGTGGCGGAGTCCCGGGCGGGCGACAGCCTCCGCTCGGCGCTGAGCAGGCTCGACCCGGTCACCCACCGAGCGGTTGTCGCATCGACCTCCGGCCTGCGGCTCGGCGATGCCGTAGAGGTCGACTTCCGCGCGGCGCAGGCGCTCGCCCGACGGCTGCTCCAGACGGGAACGCCGATCCCGGCTTCGGACCTCAGCCAGGGCGCCGTCGCCGTCCTGTCGAACGAGCTGCTCCCCGACTGGCACGACGAGTGGGTCGCGGGCCAGGCGGAGGACTGGCGCCAGCTGCGGGTCAGCGCGCTCGAGGAGCAAGCCCGCCTGCTGACCGAGCGTGGCAAGCTGGCGCGCGCCGCGGAGGCAGCCCGGGCCGCGATCAGAGTCGAGCCGCACCGGGAGAGCGCGCACGCGGTGCTCATCCGGGTGCATCTCGCCGGCGGCAACCAGTCGGAGGCGCTGCGCGCGTACGACCGCTACCGGACGCTGCTCGAGGTCGACCTCGGCCTCGAGCCGACGCGCCTCATCACCGACCTGGTCGACGGTCTCGGCCCTGCGTGACTGCACCCCGGGCGTCCCACGCCCGTCACGGCGGCGTCACGGAGATCGGGTAGAAATGCAGGGTGAATACTCGCGACCTTCCCGCCCAGACCCTGCGGCTCATCGCTGCTCTCCTCCTCGCGTTCGTCGCGATCGTCGGCTGGCAGGCCTACAGCCTGGGTGAGGCGACCGCGGCAAACGTCGCGATAAGCCTGTGCAACGGGACCGACAACGTCGGCGGGCAAGGGGTGTCCTGCGAAGTCACGGTGACGAACAACCTCAACCTCGCCACCGGCGTGACCAGCTCGACCGTGACGATCCGCGAGTGCCACGGTGCCGCGAACGCGCCGCTCACCTGCACGAACTCGACCACGTCGTCCGGCGACCTCGTCACGTCGGTGCAGATCTGCGTCGGCTCCGGCAACGGCGGGGGCGGCGAGGTCGACTGCGTCGTGAACGTCACCAACAACATCACCGGCGCGGCGTCCACGACGCCGGCGACGGTGAACCAGTGCAACGGGTCCGGCGGGGGCGGCGGGACGCCGCCGACGACCGACTGCAACCCCACCGGGAGCACCAGCGGCGCGACCGTCACACAGTGCAACTCCGCCGGCAACGGCGGCGGGGGCACTCGTCGCGTCCAGTGCACCGTGGCCCCGTCCACGCAGAGCAGCGCGCTGCCCGTGACCATCACCCAGTGCAACGACGCCGGGAACGGCGGCGGCGCCACGGTGACCTGTCGGGCCTCCATGACCACGACCGTGTCGCAGGCGGCCCCGCCGACCGCCACGCCGACGGCGAGCGGAAGCGCCACAGCGACTGCCACCCCGACACCGACCGCCACAGCGACTGCCACCCCGACACCGACCGCCGCTGCGACGGGAACGCCGACGGCGACCGCCACCGCTTCGGCGATGCCGACCGCCACAGGCACGGCCAGCGCGGGCTCGTCGCCCAGCGCGACGGGCTCCGCCAATGCGTCACCGACCGCGCAGCCGACCGCGCAGCCAAGCGGGTCCGGGAGCGCGGGGCAGCCGACGCCCGCAGCAACTGGCACTGCGCCGGCCGGTCCGCAGCCGCCGACCGCGACGACCGAGTCGTCGAACGGCGAGGGCACGGGCACCAGCGGGCGCCCGTTCGGCACCGGTCAGGGCGAGGACGTGGCGGGTGCTGGTTTCGGCTCCGGCGGCTCCGGAGCGCTGTCGTCCACCGGATCCGACACCGAGGTGTTCCTCCGGATCGGCTTCCTGCTCGCCGCGCTCGGCGTCGGGATGGTCGTGCTGTCCGGGTTCCGGCCATACCAGGGCCGCCACCTCGCCTAGCCCTGCGCGACCGGTTGTGGGCTCAGCCGCCGGACACCAGCGCCTCGGCATCGACCCCGGGCGGGGTCGGGTCGTCGGCGGTGTCCAGCCAGCGGTCCGGCAGTGTGACCTGCCGCGGGCCGTTCAGATGCCCCCGGGGCATCGCGTGGGCGACAGCCGGCAGGCGCACTGACCGGTCCAGCTCCGCCAGTCGCTCGTCGAGCTCGACGAGCGACGAC
>DATLOQ010000111.1:0-63061 GCA_035536235.1 Mycobacteriales bacterium | reverse complement strand
AGCACGTCGCGGACCTTCTCGAACCCCGGCTCGACCTCCCCTCGAACTTCGGCAGCCCCTGTCACGGCATCTCCAGATAGCTCAGCTGGTCGCGGATCGCCTTCTTGTCGTACTTCCCCACGCTGGTGCGCGGCACCTCGTCCACCACGACGATCTCATCAGGCATCCACCACTTGGCCACTCGGCCGGTGAGGAACTCCCTCAGCTCGGCGAGCGAGGGCACCTGCCCGTTGACCGGTACGACGACGGCGACGGGGCGCTCGTCCCACCGCTTGCTGCGGACCCCGACGACCGCGGCCTCCCGAATGTCGGGGTGGGCCAGAATCGCCGCCTCGAGCTCAAGTGAGGAGATCCACTCGCCACCGCTCTTCACCAAGTCCTTGCTGCGATCGACGATGCGGAAGTATCCGTCGGGCTCCATCACCGCCATGTCACCGGTGCGCAGCCAGTCGTCGTGGAACCTCTCACCGAGTGCCGGGTCGTCGTAGTAGGCGGTGGCCACCCATGGGCCGCGGCACTCCAGCTCGCCGACAGAGGTGCCATCCCACGGCAGCGCAGTGCCGTCTTCGGCAGTGATGCGCGCCTCGAGCCCGGCGAAGATCGTGCCGGTTCGCAGACGAACCTCCCGCATCGCATCGGGGTCCAGACCCCGGTGGCGGCGACGGGGCCGGGACGTGCACGCCAGCGGCGTCGTCTCGGTCATCCCCCAGATCTGCAGGATCTCTATGCCGGCGCGGTCGTACGCCTCCATGAGCGGTCGCGGCGTGGCCGCCCCCCCGACACCGATCGTGCGCAGGGAGGAGAAGTCGTGCGCTCCGCTCTCCACAAGTGGCAGGAGCTGAGTCCAGATCGTGGGCACGCCGGCTGCCCAGGTGACGCGCTCCGCCTCGATCACGCGGGCCAGGTTCTGCGGTGACGTGTCGGCGCCGACGAAGACGAGCTCAGCGCCGGTGAACGGCGCGGCATAGGGCAAGCCCCATCCGCAGGCATGGAAGAGCGGCACCACAGGAAGGATCCGCTCCTGCTGAGAGATGCCGAGGTGGTCGACCATGCAGGCCGCCATCGCGTGCAGGTAGGTCGCCCGGTGGGAGTAGACGACGCCCTTGGGCATCCCTGTCGTTCCCGAGGTGTAGCAGATGCCGCACGCCTCGTCTTCGTCGACGTCACTCGGCGCGCCGAGCCCGGCCGTCGCTGCGCGACCCATGAGGTCCGACATCACGATCGTCGGGCAGGGCAGGCCGAGACTGACCACCTGCGGTGCCAAGTCGTCGTCGGCGATGACGAGCACATCCCCGGCGTGGTTGACGACATAGCGCACCTGGTCGTCGTAGAGCCGGATGTTGACCATGTGCAGGACCGCACCAGCCAGCGGGACGGCGTAGTAAAGCGCGAGGTGATCGGCGCTGTTGTTGGCGAACGTCGCCACCCGGTCGCCGCGCTGCACTCCGAGGTCGCGCAGCACCGAGAGAATCCGCAGCACCCGATCGGCCAGCTCGGCGTACGTCGTCCGTCCGGTGGCATCGACTACTTCACCGTCGCCGTGGACAGTGCGCATCCGCTCGAAGATCGCCTGCACGGTCAGCGGCTGACGTCCCATCAGGCCGGGGAAGGTCATGACCGGTCACCGCCGCCCATGCCCAGACCGAGGACGAGGAGCACCGCGTCCGTGGGCACCTTGGGGTCCAGCCCGACGAGATCGCGCACGCGCTGCAGCCGGTAGGTCACCGTGTTGGGGTGCACAACCTCTCGACGGGCGGTGTCTGGCACCGATCCGCAGGACAGGTAGGTGCGCAACGTGGCGACGATGGCGCCGCTCGGGTCTTTCGCTGCCAGCCGGTCGAGCACCCGGTGCCGCAGCGCTGCTGCCACCCGGTCGTTGCCCAGCAGCAGCTGCTCGACGAGGAGGTCCTCAGGCCCGAATGCCGAGACGTGGTGGCCCTGGGCGACCGCGGCCTCGGTCAGCTGCTCCACGTGCTGCACCTCGTCGAGCAGCGCCGGACCGGGTGCGGCCGCCCGGCCCCAGGTGATCAGCACGGGACCGGCCGCGGAGCGCAGTGCGGAGATGTCGTGGAGGTGATCGGGGACGAGCAGCAGCACGCGGTCGCCGCGGTGCCCGCCGAGGGTGCCGGCCGGTGCGGCATGGAGCAGCGCGTCGATGCGGACGGCGACATCGGCCCCGCCGACGAGAACAGGGACGAACGTCGACGACAGCACAGTGGAGAAGCGCAGCGAGACAGCGGCCACCTCCGAGGGGTCGTTCGCGGTGAGCAGTGCCTCGACGAGCTCCCGCCGCCGTGCGTCGATGGTGCGCAGTCGGTCGGCAGAGGCCTCCATGTACGTGCGAGCCACGGCCGAGGAGGCGACGTCGATGTAGCCGATCCACTCGGCTGCGAGCTTCCCGAGCAGCTGCTCCTCGCCGGGTCGGATCGCCTCGACGACGGCGTTCCACGTCACCCGGCCGGCGATGCGGTAAGCGTGCAGCATCGACTCGAGCGGCACTCCCATCTCCAGCCGCTGCCGACCCGACTCCTCGAACGTCCGCACAGCGCGGGGGTGCACGCCCGCGCCTGACACCAGGCCCTCGAAGAAGGTGGTGACCACCGCCCGGGTTACCGGGAGCACGTCCTCCGCCATGACCGACGCTGACATCGCGCCGTACTCCGGGATCTCGGCCGCCAGAGCGGCGCCGATCGCCGCGACCAACTCGTCCACGCCGGAGAGCACGCGCTCGCTGACCGCGGCCACTCCACCGGGAGTTGGGAGAGATCTGAGCCGCCGCTCAGCCATCGCGGGACTGTGCCTTCTTCGCGGTCACAGCCTTGTTGGCCGGCACAGCCTTCTTGGCCGGCACAGCCTTCTTGGCCGGCACGGCGTTCTTCGTCGCCACAGCCTTCTTTGCGCGCACCCGTTTCGGCGGCCCCACGCCGTTGCTAGAGGCGGGAGCCTGTCGTCCCGCGAGGGCCGCCGAGGCGCCGCCGCCCAGCAGCCGGCCCACGCCGAGGTAGCTGGCCAGCGACGCCTGGTCGAGGTCGGCCACCGGTCCGCTGTGCACGATCTGGCCGACCTGGAGGATGTTGGCGGTGTCGACGAGCTGCAGACCGAACGCGACGTTCTGCTCGACGAGCACCATCGTCACGCCGGTCGCGGCGACGGCGCGCAGGGTGTGGAAGAGCTCCTGGACAACCTGCGGCGACAGACCGGCAGAGGGCTCGTCCACCAGCATCAACGTAGGTTCGGCCATCAGCGCTCGCGCGACGGCGAGGGACGCCTGCTGCCCGCCGGACATCGTCCCGGCGATCTGCTTGCGGCGCTCGGCGAGCACCGGGAAGCGGTCGAAGACTCCGTCGAGGACGCCGGGATAGCGGCTCTTGTCCTTGCGTCGCAAGGGGTAGGCCCCCAGGCGGAGGTTCTGCTCGACGGTGAGAGCAGCGAAGACCTGGCGGCCTTGCGGCACGTGGGCCATGCCGCGGGCGACCCTCTCCTCCGCAGCCATCGTGGTGATGTCGACGCCGTCGTAGCGCAGTGTGCCGGTGCGCACGGCGACGATGCCGGCCAGCACCTTCATGCTGACGCTTTTGCCGGCCCCGTTGAGTCCGAAGATGCCGGCGACCTCGCCCCGGCGGACGGAGAAGGACAGCCCGTGCAGCACTGTCGTGACCCCGAACCCGGCCGTCACGTTGTCGACCTCGAGCAGCACCTCGGCGCCGGCTGGTGGCGTCATGCCGGCACCGCCTCGCCGAGGTAGGCGCTGACCACCTCTGCCTGGCGGGCGACCTCGTCGACGTCTCCGGCGGCGATGACCCGACCCGCCGAGAGAACGGTCAACGTGTCGCACACGTCGAGGACCAGCGGGATGTTGTGCTCGATGAGCAGCACCGTGCGGCCGAGCTGGTCGCGGATGTCGCGCAGCCGGACTGCCAAGTTCTCGGCCGCGCCGGGTGACATCCCGGCGGACGGCTCGTCCAGCATGACCAGCTCGGGCGCAGTCACCAGCACGGCGCCCAGCTCGACGATGCGCTGCTGGCCGTGGGAGAGCTGGCGAACGGGCGTGTCCGCGTAGCGCTCGAACCCCAGGGCTACGACCGCTTCGCGGGCTCGCTCCCGCAGCTCGCGCTCGACCCGCGGCGCGCGGCGCACCGACATCAGCGCCTCCCAGCCGGAGTATTCGGCGACGCTGTGCTGAGCCAGCAGGAGGTTCTCGGTGACCGACAGGTCCTTGGCCAGCCCGATGTTCTGGAACGTCCTGCCCATGCCGGCGGCGGCCCGCCGATGTCCGGGGTCCGCGGTCACGTCCCGGCCGAGCAGCTCGATGCGTCCCTCGGTCGGTCGCACCAGCCCGGAGATCGCGTTGAACATCGTCGTCTTGCCGGCGCCGTTGGGGCCGATCAAACCGACGATCTGACCGCGTGGCACGACGAGGTCGGCCTCGTTCACGGCGACCAGCCCGCCGAAACGCACGGTGAGCCCACTCACTCGTAGCACCGGCTGGCCCGGCTGCAGCGGAGTGCTCTCCGCCCGCGACGCGGGTCGCGGCATCTGTGGCAGCGCGGGCGTGGCCGGGTTCGGATCGTCAGTGAGACCCGCCGCTTGGGCCCGCCGGGCCGTCCGCTTGTCCTTGCGCTCTCGCAGCGCCTCCGCGACCCCGCCGGGGTGGTTGCGAACGGCGACCATCAGCAGCGCGGCGCCGATGATCAGGTCCCAGCCGCGGATGCCCTCACCGAAGATGTCCACGAACAGCCGCGGCATGACGGCGAAGACGTACGCCGCGATGACGACGCCGAGCCGGCTGCCCAGCCCGCCGACGACGACGAGCACCACGAGGAGCAGCGAGAACTGGTAGCCGAAGGCACTGGCCGAGACGGTGCCCACCAGCCCGCCGTACATCGCGCCAGCGACGCCTGCCACCGCACCGGAGAGGACGAACGCCAGCAGCTTGTAGCGCGCGACGTCGATGCCGAAGGACGAGGCGACCGCCTCGTCGGCCCGGATGGCCTGGAAGGCGCGGCCCAGTCGGGACCGAGTGAGGTTGACGTCGAGCGCCCAGACGGCGACCAGCAGGACGAGCAGGATCGCCACGTAGTCGGCCGTCTTCAGGAAGGTGAAGGACCCCGCGATCGGTCGCGGCACGTCGATGCCGCCGGACCCGCCGCTGAGGCCCTTCACCCGGAAGACAGACTGCTCCATGGCGTAGGAGAAGCCGATCGTGGCGATGGCGAGATAGAGCCCGCGCAGCCGTAGCGCCGGCAGCCCGATCACCAGAGCGACCAGGCCGCCCAGCACAGCCGCGACGGGCACCGCGAGGAGGTAGGGCAGCGCCAGCCGGGTCGGACTGGTCATCACACCGGTCGCGAAAGCGCCGACCCCGAGCAGGGCGAAGTGCCCAAGGGAGATCTGTCCCGCGTAGCCCATGAGGATGTTGAGCGCCAGGGCGGCCGTGGCGAGGTAGGTGCCGGTGCCGACGATGTTGGCCTCGAGCCCGGAGAACAGGCTCGGCGCGACGCGGGTGAGCAAGGGCGGCACTGCGGCGAGCACGCCCATGAGGAGCAGCACGCGCATGAGCCGGGGCAGCCGCGACAGCGCACTCATGCCGATGCGACCGCTCGACCGAAGAGACCGGCGGGCCGGATCAGCAGCACCGCCAGGATGAGGGCGAAGATCGACAGCGTCGGGATCCCGGGCACGGTGGACGTCAGGGTGAGGGAGCCGACCTGGATCTCCACCAGGCCGACGATGAGGCCGCCCGCGAAGGCGCCGGTCAGGCTCGTCAGGCCGCCGACCAGTGCCGCGGCCAGGCCTTTGACGAAGAGCTCGCTCGCGAAGCCAGGGGTGAAGACGCCGATGGTCGGCTCGATCAGCAGCACGGCGAGGGCGCTGATCGCGGCGCCGGCGCCCCAGGTGAAGGCGGAGACCCGGGACAGCCGGACGCCGACGAGGCGAACCGCCGTGGGGTCGTCGGCCGCGGCGAGGACGCCGAGCCCGAAGTCGGTCTTCCTCAGCAGCAGGGTGAGCCCGAGCCCCACAGCGATCGTGACCACGAGCGAGAGGATCTGAGTGGGGCTGACGACGACGCCGCCGAGGGTGAGGCCGTTACCGTCGATCGGGCCGCGCACCGTCCGGGGGCTCTCGCCGGCGAACCGAAACTCCACGGCGAGCAGGAAGAGCAGCAGCCCGACAGTCGCTACTGCGACAGACAGTCGCGTCGCGGACACCATCGTGCGTACGACGAACCGCTCGAAGAGCAGCCCGATCGCCACGGCCGTCGCGATGGCCCCCAGGGCGCCTACCCACCACGGCAGACCCTGCTTCGTGATGAGGAAGTAGGCGACGAACAGACCGACGGTGCCGACCTCGCCCTGCGCGAAATTCAGCACCCGCGATCCGCGGTAGACCAGCACGATGCCGACAGCGAGGAGCCCGTAGATCCCGCCGTACACCAGAGCGAGGACGAGATTCTGACCGCTCGTCAGTGACTCGAGGAGGGACACCCGCCGGTCCTAGAGGAAGGTCTTGCGGCACCGGCTGGTGCTCCGCCAGTTGACCTTCCCGGACGGCGACCGGTAGGTCTCCATCTCGTTGACGAGGTTGCCGCTGCCGTTGTTGCGACCACCTGAGAAGTCGAGCGCGCAGGTGGGCCCCACCGTCTTGCGATAGCCATTGGCCAGCATTCCGACGAACCCGTTACGCGTGCACTGCGGACCGCAGGCTCGGAGCATCTCCACTACCCGCTTCTGCTCCACCCAGTTGAGCCAGAGCAGGTCGCCGGCCACCCCCTCGATGTCGGTGCCAGGCCGGTACTTGGCGTACTGGATCTCGAATTCCTTCATATCGGCGGCATACGACGCGAAGGTGCCGCTGTAGTCGCCTTTGCTGTAGCCGGGCCAGGAGGCGAGGCCGATCATCGGCGGTGTCAGCGCGTCGTTCTCGAGGGTCTGCGAAGTGAGGTTGAAGGGGAAGGCCACCCACTGCGGGCTGTAGTTCTGCGCCTTGGCCTGCTTCACCATCTGGGTCAGGGCGAGGGTGTTCTCCCAGCCCCAGACGACCTCGGCGCCGGCGTTCTTCAGCTGCAGCAGCGCCTGGGTGTAGTTAGCCTGGTTCTGGGTGACGGGCACGGAGAGCACGACGTTGAGGCCGCGCTTCTTGGCGACGCTCTGGAAGGCGTCGAAGCCGGGCTCCCAGAACTCGCTGCTGCGGTAGAGGATGCCGACCTTCTTGGTCTTGAACTTCGACACGGTCAGCTCGCCGAACGCCCGGCCGACCGCCTCGACCGACGGCTGAGTGGTGTAGCTGTACTGCTTGGAGCTCGCGTCCCTGTCGGTGGCGATGTGGTGGATGTAGAGCTCCTTGTTCTGCTCCGCCCAGTTGCGCACACCGGGGATCTGGTCGAAGCCGATGCCGCCGAGGATCATGAACGGGTTCTTGGCCTTGCAGGCCTCCGCAGCCTGGATGGCGGTGGCCGGCTTGTAGTCGTCGTTCTCGTAGGTGGCCTCGATCTTGCGGCCGAAGATCCCGCCGGCGTCGTTGACGGCGGAGTAGTAGACGTTGAAGTCGTCCTTGGTCGCGTTGAACGCCGGTCCATAGGTCAGCGCGGCGTGGCCGCAGATGGTGATCTCCTTCGACGTGATGCCACGCGTGTTGAGGGCACCGGCGAACAGGTTGGCCTGGTTGCTCGAACCCGGCGCGGTGCCGGGACGAGAACCACCCGTGGTGGCCCCGGTGGTGCCCCCAGTGCTGCTGCCATTCGAGCCGCCCGCCGAGGTCCCGCCGGACTTACCCGGCCCAGTGCTGCCGGCCGGCGCACCCGCAGCCGACCCGGGTGCGGTCGTGGCGCCAGGAGCCAGGCTGCCAGGCGCCGCGCTCTCGGCGCCCTCGACCCCGGGTGCGACATCGGCCTGGAGCTCACTGTCGCCGGAGCCGTCGGAGGCGGCATCCTGCGGCGCCTTGGCTCCCGAGCAGGCGGTGAGGACCAGCATCAAGGAGGCGGCGCCCACCCCGATGCGCTGGCGGATGTGTCGTCGCATGCTCGTCCTCGGGGTCACTGGCGGCTGGTGGAGCGTGTCTGTGATTTTCGTCACGAACCGCGCTGTTGCCTCCCCCGAAAAGGGAGAAGATTTCGGACTGGTCCTGTGAGATCTACAAAGGTGCCTGTCTAGCTGACGAGAATCGAGTCGCCGCGCAGGTCGTCCGCGAGGTCACCCGTCTCCCCTGCGACCACCGCCCGGCGGCCGAGCACGCACATCCCGGCGACGAAAGCCGCCTCGAGGACCACGCCGATGCCAACCCGCGCCCAGGTGGGCAGCCCCGAGGGGGTGACGAAGGCTTCCGTGAGGCCGGCGACCAGGAAGACGGCGACGAGGCCGAGGACTACGGCCGCGGCGGCTCTGCCTTCGGCGGCGAGGGCGTCGACCCGTCGACGCGGCCCAGGGTCGACCACCCGCCAGCCGAGGCGCATCCCCGCGGCCGCAGCGATGAAGATGGCTGTCAGCTCCAGCAGACCGTGCGGAGTGATGAGGCCGAAGAACAGCCCGGCGCGGCCGTTCGCCGCCATGATGCCGCCGACCACTCCGACGCTGGCCGCGTTCGTCAGCAGCACCTGCACCGTCAGCAGGCAGAAGACGATGCCGACGGCGAACGCCCGGGCGGCGACGAAGACGTTGTTGACGAAGACCTTGCCGGCGAAGGCGCTGGCCGGCTCTGCGGAGTAGTAGTTCTCGAAGTCGGTCTCGACGAGCTGGCGAATGGACTCGGGCGTGCCGACGCTGGCCTGGACAGCGGGGCTGGACGCCACCCAGATGCCGACGCCGAACGCGACGGCGAGGAACCCGACTGCCGTCCCCAGCACCCACCAGCGCATCCGGTAGACCGCCGCCGGAAACGTCACCACGGCGAACCTCGCGGCGTCCCGCCAGGCCGGGTTGCGCGCTCCCGCCACGGCGCTGCGCGACCGGGCCACCAGAGTGGACAGCCGCGCGACGAGCTGGGGGTCCGGCGACGAGGTGCGGACGACGGAGAGGTGCGTCGCCGTACGCTGGTAGAGGTCCACCATCTCGTCGAGCTCGGCGCCGCTGAGGCGTCGCGGCCGCCGAGCGCGGGAAACCAGCTGCTCGAGTCGCCGCCACGCCGGGCTGTGCGCGGCGACGAAGGCATCGATGTCCACATCGGCGATGGTATGTCGACCCGCACGTGCCCGGGCCCGGCCGTCGATCGTCGGGCGTCGATCATCGGTCGTCGTTCGGACGCAAGAGGGAGCAAGGAACGATGAGCCAGCTGGTGACTGGGGAAGCCGTCGCCGTCGACCTGCGGGTCGCCCGGCTCGGCTCCCGGACCGCAGCCGCGTTGATCGACACGGTGATCCAGATCGGCCTGCTGATCGCGGGCATCGTGCTCTTCGGCCAGATCGGCCCCGCCCTGGATCCCGCTGTCGCGGTGACGCTGCTCATCCTGTCGCTGGTCGCCGACTTCCTGGTCTACCCCGTCGCGTTCGAGACGCTGTGGGGCGGGCGGACGCCGGGCAAAGCCGCGATGGGGCTACGAGTGGTCCGCGACGACGGCGGGCCAGCGCGCTTCCGGCACGCGCTGCTGCGCGGCCTCATCGGCTTGTTCGTCGAGCGCCCGCCGAGCCCGTTCTTCTTCGTGGCTGTCATCGCGTCGCTAGCCAGCGAGCGGGGCAAGCGGCTGGGCGACGTAGCCGCCGGCACCATCGTCCTGCAGGAGCGCGTGCCGACCCGGGCCCCCTCCGTCATCGCGATGCCCCCGCAGCTGGCCGAGTGGGCGAGCGCGCTGGATCTGAGCGCACTGCCGAGCGACCTGGCGCTCGCGGTGCGGGAGTTCCTCGGCCGGGCTGCTGCGCTGCGGCCGGCGGCGCGGGAGCAGATCGGCCGCCAGCTCTACGCCGCAGTCAGCGCGGTGGTCACCCCGCCGCCGCCACCGGGCACGCCGGGCTGGGCCTACCTCGCCGCTGTCCTCGCCGAGCGTCGGCGTCGGGACGAGCAGCGGCTCCGGGCCGGGGCCGCCGGCACTGCAGGCTGGGGCGGCACTCCTCCACCCGGCACGCCATCACCGTGGGGATCCGACGGCCCGGTCGGTGCCCCCTCGCCGTGGCCCGGCTCCGCGCCGGCCACCGGTGCGGGCCCCGTGGTGGGACCACCGCCGCAAGACCCGGGGCCGCCACCTCCTGTGCCGACAACCGGTCCCTTCACGCCGCCCGCCTGAGTGCTCCTGGTCCACTAAGGTGCCGGTCGTGGTGGCCACCCCGGCGCTGCGACTGGCGACCGACGCCGACGCCGACCAGATCTCACGGCTGATGCGGGTCTCGATCCTCGACCTGTTCCCGGCGTTCTACGACGAGCTCCAGACGGCAAGCGCGGCGGTGCACGTGGGACACCTCGACCGGCAGCTGATCGAGGACCGAACCTACTTCGTCCATGACATCGGAGGCGAGGTCGTGGCCTGCGGCGGATGGAGCCGGCGCGCGAAGCTCTATACCGGCAGCGAGGCAGCGGGCGGCGACGCCCGGGTGATCGACCCTCGCTCGGAGGCCGCGCGCATTCGGGCGATGTTCGTGCGCGCGGACTGGACGCGGCGCGGCCTCGGTCGGGCGATCCTGACTGCCTGCGAGGACGCTGCGCGGCACGAGGGTTTCAGCGAGCTCACCCTCGTCGCAACGCTTCCCGGCGTGCCGCTCTACCGGTCGTTCGGATTCCGAGACGTCCGCGAGGTGGTCGTGACGATGCCGGACGGCGTGCCGCTGCCCTGCCTCGCGATGGACCGCCCGGTCACTGCTGTTGCACCTCGCTGATCAGTCCGGGTCCAGCGATGCCGCCGCGAACGTCGTGGGTGGTGATTCGAGCGCCACGAGCTCGAGACCGGTGGCATCCACGACGACGTCGCCCGCCAGGTGCACCACGCGGCGCTCGGCGGTGGCGAGGTCGATCACCTCGTAGCGCTCGACCGTCAACGGGTCGTGGTCGGGGTGCTCGTGCGTCGTCACGTCGACGAGCGCCCACCCCTCGTCGACGGGCAGAGCCAGGCACGACGGCTCCGTGACCCGGAGCAGCTTCGCCGTGCGCCGGCCGTCGGCGGCCAGCCCGAGCAGCCGAGCTGTCGCGACGATGAACGCCGGCGAGATGCCGGTGAACCCGATCGCGGGTGCCTGCTGCTCGACCACGTCGGCGGCGGCCGGGGCGCGCGAGGCGTCCTCGGGATGACGCACCCAGACGACCTCGCGCCCGGTCAGACCGCCCCGCACCACCCAGCCGCCGGCAGTCACCTGCACTCGCAGCTGGCGCCAGCGATCATCGACAGTGAGGTCGACTCGGCTCAGCGGGCGCCCGTCGAGGTCGGACGTCTGGCTGACCCACCGCCAGCCCGACGGTCCCGGCGCGCACGAGAACACCTCGACCCCGACGACTGTGCCGTCGGGGTCGAGGTGGTGGTAGGTGCCTTTGGGCATCGCGCGCTCTCGCGTGCTGCCGGGTCCTGGGTGCCGAGCTCCTAGGAGCCGTGCTCCCAGGAGTTGAGGTAGGACTCCTGCTCCGGGGTGAGCACGTCGAGGTCGACGTTCATCGAGGCGAGCTTGAGCCGGGCGACGTCCTTGTCGATCTCGGTCGGCACCTCGATGACGCCGGGGGCGAGCGAGTCGACGTTGTGCACGAGCCACTCGGCGGTCAGCGCCTGGTCGGCGAAGGACATGTCCATCACTGCCGCCGGATGTCCCTCGGCCGCACCGAGGTTGACGAGCCGGCCCTCGGCCAGCAGCAGCAGCCGGCGTCCGTCGGACATGACGTACTCGTCGGTCTGGTGACGGATCTTCTCGCGCTTCTCGGCCGCGTTGGCCTCGAGCCACGCGACGTCGATCTCGATGTCGAAGTGACCCGAGTTGGCGAAGATCGCGCCGTCCTTCATCACCTCGAAGTGCTCGCGGCGCAGCACGTCACGGTTGCCGGTGACGGTGATGAAGACGTCGCCGATCCGGGCGGCCTCGATCATCGGCATCACGCTGTAGCCCTGCATCTTCGCGTCGAGCGCCTTGGTCGGGTCGATCTCGGTGACGACGACGTTGGCGCCCATGCCCTTGGACCGCTCGGCCACGCCCTTGCCGCAGTATCCGTAGCCGGCGACCACGACGGTCTTGCCGGCGAGCAGCGTGTTGGTCGCGCGGAAGACGGCGTCGAGGGTGGACTGGCCGGTGCCGTAGCGGTTGTCGAACATGTGCTTGGTGTCGGTGTCGTTGACCGCGACCATCGGGAACTTCAGCGCGCCGTCCTTGGCCATCTGGTGCAGCCGGATGACGCCGGTCGTCGTCTCCTCGCAGCCGCCCTTGACGCCGTCGAGCAGTTCCTTGCGCGTGGTGTGCAGCACGTTGACGAGGTCGCAGCCGTCGTCGAAGACCTGGTGCGGAGCGATGTCGAGCGCGGCGTTGATGTGGGAGTAGTAGCCGTCACGGTCTACGGCGTTGCGGGCGAAGACCGAGAGCCCGAAGTGGGTGACCAGCGCGGCCGCGGTGTCGTCCTGGGTCGACAGCGGGTTGGAGGCGCACAGCGCGATCTCGGCGCCGCCGGCCTGCAGGGCGCGCATCAGGTTGGCCGTCTCGGTGGTGACGTGCATGCAAGCGGCGATCCGGGTGCCGGTGAAGGGCTTCTCCTTCTCGAACCTCTCCCGGATCTGGCGCAGCACCGGCATGGACCGCTCGGCCCACTCGATGCGCAGCAGGCCCTGGTCAGCGAGCGAGAGGTCGGTCACGTCGTGCTTGGGCAGGTCGGGCAACGTCGTCTCCGGAGGGTGAGGTGGGTGGTCATCGCCACCCTCCCGGCTGACGAGGCTCGCTGTCAAACAAACCTGACAGTCTTGTGTCAAGATGACCTGATGCGCTTCAACCTCGCCGCGACCCGGACGGCCCTGGGCACGACGCCGGGCACCCGCCTGGCCATCGCCGAGGCGGCAGCACGGCTCGGTACGACGCCGCGGATGCTGCGCTACCGGGAGCGCCTCGGCCTGCTGCCGGGCCGGCGTACCGGCGGCGGGCACCGGGTCTACGGCGAACGCGAGCTGCTCGCGGCCGCCTGTGCCGCGGGCATCGAGGAGCGCTACGCGGTGACACCCGTCGCCGTCGCCTTCGCCCTGCAGGTGCTGGCCGACCCCGACGCCCAGGCCGACGTACGACTTCTCGGGGCTCTGTCGCACCGCATCGCGCCGACGCCGATCGCCGCCTTGGACTTCGAGGCGCAGAAGGGCCGCAGCCTGCTCCACCTGGGAGCGGCCGTGCCGGCGCACCCACCGTCGTCGTGAGGCACACGTAGGCTCACCGGTCATGACTCCTGTCCCCCCGCCGCTCCGCGTGCCGCTGCCCAACGACTTCTCCGTCGCTCAGCGCTGCTTCGGCTGCGGACCACGCAACGGCAGCGGGCTGGCGCTGAAGTTCTTCGCCGAGCCGGCCGAGCAACGCGTGGTCGCGGACTTCACGATGACCCGCGAGCACTCTGGCGCGCCGATGTTCGTCCACGGTGGCCTGGTGATGACCCTGCTCGACGAGGCGATGGCCTGGTCGACGATCGGCATCCGTCGTCGCTTCGCGCTCACCCGGGACTTCCGCGCCAACTTCGCCGTACCGCTGATCATCGGCACGCCCTACTCCGTCTACGGCATGCCGGACCAGCTCGTCGACGGCGACCGGGTGATCGCTGTGCGCGGCGAGATCCGGGACGCCGCGGGCACCGTCTGCGCGAGCGCCGAAGGCGACTACTGGGTGATGTCGCACGACGAGCTCGCCGTCGCGACGGGGCTGCCGCAGCTCACTGAGGAGTTCCTCCGCTACGACTTCCCCGAGGTGCCCGCGTGAAGGTCTCCGTCGTCACTGACTCCAGCGTCTACATGAGCGATGCGCTCGCCGCGGAGCTCGACGTACGGCGAGTGCCGCTGTCCATCACCCTGGGCGGCGAGACGATGCCCGAGTCCAGCGTCGAGCCGAAGGCCTTCTACGCCCGGCTGCGCGATACCGGCGAGCGACCGACCACCTCCCAGCCGTCGCCGGGAGACTTCCTCGCGGCGTTCACCGCTGCGCGAGACGCTGGCGCCGAGGCCGTGCTGTGCATCACCTGCGCGAGCGTGATCTCCGGCACGCACCAGTCGGCGACGCTAGCCGCGGGGATGGCCGAGGTGCCGGTCGACGTCGTCGACTCCGGGACCATCAGCGGCGGCCTGCTGCTGGTGGTGGGCGACGTGGCCCGCGCGGTTCGCGACGGAGCGTCGCGCGCTGACGCGCTCGCGCTGGCCCAGTCGATGGCCGGACGGGTGTGGTCGACGTTCGCCACCGACTCGCTGAAGCTGCTCGCCGCCGGCGGCCGACTCGCCGAGGATGCGGCCGAGGCCGACGGCGTACCGGTGCTCGCGATGGAGGGCCAGGCCATCCGCTCCCTCGGCTCGGCGCGGTCGATCGATGACGCAGTGCGGTGGCAGGCCGAGGTGATTGCCGAGTCGGCTGCGCTATCACCCACTCGAGTGACCGTGGGGCATGGTGACGTGGTCGATCTCGCCGACGCGCTCGAGGCAGCGCTCACCGGGCGTCCTGGGGTCCTCGGCATCGACCGGTACGTCGTCGGTCCCGCGGTCGGCGCGCACGCCGGCGCCGGCAACTTCGGCGCGTCGTACCTCTCCCCGCCGGAGACGTAAGCACGCGGTTGCCGCGCTCCCCATTCAAGAGGGCGACCGGGTCGCGACGTCGGCCCTTCGTGCGGGCGCCGCGACCGGGTAGCACTTTCGCGAGGGCGTGGCGGCCGCGGAGCGCTAGTCTCCAGCGCTCGTGGCTACTGATGTCCGGGCGGAGCTCGCTGCTGAGCGTCAGCACCTCGAAGCCAGCCGGACGGCCCTCGTCGCGATGCGGGCCCGGGCCGCAGAGATCGGCGACGTCGCGGTCGACCCGTTCGCCAGCGAGGCGCTCGGCAAGGCCCGGGCCCGACGCTTGGCGCAGCTGGTCGACGACCCGACCACCCCACTCTTCTTCGGTCGGCTGGACAACGGCAGCACCCCCGAACAAGCAGCGGAGACCTTCCACATCGGCCGTCGGCACGTGGTCGACGGCCGCGGCGAGCCGATGGTCGTCGACTGGCGCGCGCCGATCTCGCTGCCGTTCTACCGCGCCAGCGCGGTGGAGCCGATGGGCGTCGAGCTGCGCCGGCGCTTCGGGTTCTCCGCCGGAGAGATCACCAGCTTCGAGGACGAGCCGCTCACCGCCGGGGTCGCCCTCGGCCTGGACAGTCGCTTGCTCGCAGCGGAGATCGAGCGCCCGCGCGTCGGGCCGATGCGCGACATCGTCGCGACGATCCAGCCCGACCAGGACGAGCTGGTCCGCGCCGACCTCAGCGAGACGCTGTGCATCCAAGGCGCGCCGGGCACAGGCAAGACGGCGGTCGGACTGCACCGGGCGGCGTACCTGCTCTACACCTTTCGTGACCGGCTGCGTCGCGGCGGCGTCCTGGTCGTCGGACCCAACCGCGCCTTCCTGTCCTACATCGGCGACGTGCTGCCCGCGCTCGGCGAGGTCGACGTCACCCAGACGACCGTCGACGAGCTGCCGGCGGGCGTCGTCGTACGCGCTGAGGAGCC
The DNA here is from genome assembly GCA_035536235.1 of Mycobacteriales bacterium. Classification (GTDB taxonomy): domain Bacteria; phylum Actinomycetota; class Actinomycetes; order BP-191; family BP-191; genus DATLNF01. The sequence continues at coordinate 47,464 of DATLOQ010000111.1, read as the reverse complement.
GGCCGCCGTCGCCGTGCTCAAGGGAGACGCGCGGCTGGCGAAGGTCGTGCGCAAAGCGCTCTACGCCGGCGTACGGCGACCCACCACGCCCCTTGTGCTCACCGTCGGCGGTCGTCGGCGGCGCGTCGACCCAGAGCCGATCCGGGCCCTGGTGCGCGACCTGCTGCACACCGACGTCCGCTACGCGACGGCACGCGACCGGCTGCGGGCGCACATCGCCGAGCTGGTGCGACGCGACATCGAGGCCGAAGGCGCTGCACCGAGCGACGAGGCAGCGCGGCGCATCGCAACCTGTCCCGAGATGCGCGAGTACGTCGACACGCACTGGCCGCCGGTGGACGCTGCCGGACTCGTGCTCCGGCTCTGGACCGACCCCGAGCTGCTGCGCCATGCGGCGGAGGGGCTCCTCGATGATGCTGAGCAGACCCTGCTGCAGTGGCCAGCCACGCCGCGCAGCGCGCGGTCCGCACCGTGGAGCAGCGCCGACGCCTTCGTCATCGACGAGGCCGCGGACCTGCTCGAGCGGGAGCGGCCCTACGGCCACCTGATCCTCGACGAAGCACAGGACCTCTCACCCATGCAGTGCCGCGCAGTCGGTCGCCGCTGCCAGACCGGCTCGGCCACGGTGCTCGGCGACGTGGCGCAGGGCACAACACCGTGGGCCACGACGAGCTGGTCGCAGACACTGGCGCATCTCGGCAAGCCGGCCGGACGGATCACGCCGCTGACCCGTGGCTACCGGGTGCCGCAGGAGGTCCTCGACCTCGCCAACCGACTGCTGCCGCACATCGCCTCCGATGTGTCTGCCGCCACCTCGGTGCGCCGTGGAGCCGGCTCGCTCCGGCTGCGATCCGCCAAGGATGCGGTGGTCGAGGCAGCAGCCGCCGTGCGCCGGCTGCTCGAGGACGACGAAGGCTCGATCGGCGTGATCGCCGTCGAGCCATCGCTCGCACCGCTGCGCGCGGCACTGGACAGCGCCGGCATCTCGATCGCCACGTTGGGTGACGACGACGAGGCCATCGAGTCGCGGGTCGAGCTGGTCGCCACTCGGCTGGCGAAGGGGCTGGAGTTCGACCATGTCGTCGTCGTGGAGCCGGCCGACATCGTCGCGGCCGAGGAACGCGGGCTCCGTCGCCTCTACGTCGTGCTGACCCGCGCCGTGTCGACTCTCACCGTGGTCCACGCCACGCCGTTGCCCGCCGAGCTCCGCGGCTGAGTCAGCGCGATCAGCTAGAAGCTGGTGGGGCTGTTCTCGGCCGGGGGGCGCGGGCGGGTCTGGAAGCGCAGCGTCCAGTCCTCGTGGGTCTCACCGTCGATGTGCAGCCGCCACTCGTAGCGCTGGCCCGGTGGCAGCGGTACGGCGTTGACGTTGACCGCCATCGGGAACGGGATCGGCGTGCCGGCAGCCTGCCCGGCCGGCCGGCCGACCTCGAAGGCAGTCGAGAGCTGGATGGTCTGCGGTCCCTCCGGGCCCTCGAGCTCGACCAGGTCGCCATCCGCGCCGAGCAGCGACAGCGACAGCTCGTGCTGGGTGTTGGCCTGGTCCCACGGCACCTCGACGATGATGCCGAGCCCCATCGTCACCGGGTCTGGACCGGTGAACGTCCAGCCGCCGCCCATCACGTCGAGCTTGCCCTCGGCGACGCGGGCGAAGTCGCCGAGCAAGAGGGTGGTGCGCACGATGGAGCTCGCTCTCAGGAGGAGTGGTAGACGTCAGGCTCGAGGTAGATGACCCGGGCCGTCGGCACAGCGGCGCGGATGCGGGCTTCGGTGGAGTTGATGACAGCCGCGACGTCCTGAACGGTCACCCCGGTGACCTCGATCTTCGCGGCCACCAGCAGCTCGTCCGGGCCGAGGTAGAGCGTCTTGAGGTGGATGACCCGGCGTACGTCGGAGGCGTCCTCCATCGCCGATCGGATCAGCGCGGCGTCGGCCGGGGAGGCGCCCTCCCCGATCAGCAGGCTGCGCATCTCCACAGCGAGCACAGCGGCGATCACTCCGAGCAGCACTCCGATCGACAGGGTGCCGATCGCATCCCAGACCGGGTCGCCGGTGGCCAGCGACAGACCGACGCCCGCCAGGGCGAGCACCAGCCCGAACAGCGCTCCGGCGTCCTCGAGCAGCACGACCGGCAGCTCCGGCGACTTGGCGTGGCGGATGAAGCTGACCCAACCCTCGTCGCCGCGCACGTGGTTGGCTTCGACGATCGCGGTGCGGAAGGAGTAGATCTCCAGGCCGATGGCCAGGACCAGGATGCCGATCGCGACCGGCACCGACTCGATCTCATGCGGATGCCGGATCTTCTCGATGCCTTCGTAGAGGGCGAAGAGCGAGCCGAGCGCGAAGAGCACCAGCGCGACGACGAAGGCCCAGAAGAACCGCGCGCGGCCGTAGCCGAAGGGGTGGTCGTCGTCGGACTTGCGCCGGGCCTGCCGCTGGCCGAGCAGCAGCAGTCCTTGGTTGCCGGCATCGGCGACGGAGTGCACCGACTCGGCGAGCATCGAGCTGGACCGGGTGATGAGGAACCCGACGAACTTCGCGATGGCGATGCCGCTGTTGGCCAGCAGCGCCGCGACGATCGCCTTCTTGCCACCGCTGGCGCTCATCGGCCGGGCCCCCTTCGAAGCTCGGCTACGACGGTCGGCCGAGCCGGGTCGAGCCCACGGGCCAGCGCGGCGTACGCCGACATGAAGTCGACCGGCGCGACCAGGGACGCCAGCTGCGTGAGAGCCGTCTCGCCCTCCGCAGCGATCTCATGCAGGGGCACACCGCGATCAGCCGCCCGCTCCTGCGCGAGCGCGACGCGGGCGGCGACGAGCGGCGACTGGTCGTCGTGACGCAGCAGCACGACCGCGAGGCGGTCAGCAGCCGCCGGGTCGTCCAGCAGGGCGAGCGAGTCCTCTGCCGCCGCGGAGAGACAGCCGTGCATCGCCGGCATGCCGGCCCGCGCAGCGAGCTGCAGCGCGCCGCGGTGCGCTGCTACGGCGGAGAGCGGAGAGGTCGACCAGATCAACGGCACCCGGTCCGCGGTGGCCAGCGCGAGCTCCTTGGCCGGGTTGAGGAAGCTCTCCTTGGACGGGCGGCATCGCTCGGTCCACAGGTCGAGCACATCAGCGGCTTCGGCCAGTCCCGCGGTGGGCAGGCGGGCGACCCCCAAGGCGCGCGCCACCACCAGCAACGGGGCGAGCAACGTCCAGAACGCGGTGCTCGCGAAGCGCCCCGCGGTGACCGGGAAGACCACCCCACGGCCGGCGCGCACGACGTCGAGGAGGACCGATCCCTCAGCTGCGACACCGACGACCGGCACCCCGCGTCGTACCGACTCGTCGAGCGCGCGCAGCGGCGATCGCGACTCCTCCCCCGCGGCGACCCCGATGACGATATCCGCGGCGCCCACCCAGGCCGGCAGTGCGTCGCCGGACATCACGACGACCGGCGTCGGCGACGTGGGCGCGGCGAGAGCCGCCAGCGCCGCTCCCGCAGCGGACGCGCAGACCGAGCCGACGACGACCACAGCGCGCGGGCGGGGGCCGTCCCGCAGCGCGGAGACATCCACCTCCTCAGCGATGAACGCCGCCTCCCGCAGCTGCGCAGGCGCACCGGCGACGGCGCGCACCACCCCAGCCGGATCGGCGAGCTCGATCGACTCGGAGTCGTCCAGGACGTAAGGGTCAGCCAGGATCACGCGGGCTTCTCTGCCTCATCGATCAGCAGCACCGGGATGCCGTCGCGAACGGGGTAGCGCAGCCCGCACGTCTCGCTGGTGCAGTTGAGGGTGGACGCCGCGTCGTCGACGGACAGCGGCGCATGACAAGCCGGACAGGCCAGGATCTCCAGCAGCTTGGGGTCGAGGTCCACGTGGGTTTCCTTCCGAGCGGGCACGGAGCCCTAACTTACCCGCGTACGACGAGCAGCACCTCGTCGCGCACGCGCTCCATCGTCGCCACGTCGACTGCCTCGGCGTTGAGCCGCAGCAGCGGCTCGGTGTTCGACGGCCGCAGGTTGAGCCACCAGTCGGCCGCGCTGACCGTCAGGCCGTCGAGGTGGTCGATCTCGATCCCGTCGCGTCCCGTGTACGCCGCCTCCACGGCGGCCATCCGGGCCGCGGCGTCGGCCACCGTGGTGTTGATCTCGCCCGATGCGACGTAGCGGTCATACGGCGCCAGCAGCGCGGACAGGGTGCCGTCCTGCCGCCCGAGCGCGGCCAGGACGTGCAGCGCAGCGAGCATGCCCGAGTCGGCCCGCCAGAAGTCTCGGAAGTAGAAGTGCCCGGAGTGCTCGCCGCCGAAGATCGCGCCGGTGGAGGCCATCACCTCCTTGATGAAGGAGTGGCCAACGCGCGTGCGGACCGGCGTGCCGCCCGACTCGCGCACGACCTCCGCGACGGTGCGCGAGCAGATCAAGTTGTGGATCACCGTCCCGCCCGGCTCGCGAGCCAGCTCACGTTCGGCCACGAGCGCCGTGATGGTCGACGGCGACACGATCTCGCCCCGCTCGTCGACGACGAAGCACCGGTCCGCGTCACCGTCGAAGGCCAGCCCGAGGTCGGCGCCTTCGGCGAGCACGGCCTTCTGCAGGTCGACCATGTTGGCCGCTTCGATCGGGTTGGCCTCGTGGTTGGGGAAGGTGCCGTCGAGCTCGAAGTAGAGCGGCACGACGCGCAGCGGCAGGCCGGACAGCACCGCCGGCACGGTGTAGCCGCCCATGCCGTTGCCGGCGTCGACGACGACCGTCAGCTGGCGACTCCCGCGGATGTCGACCAGGCCGTGCAGGAAGTCGGCGTACGCCGTGAGCAGATCGCGCTCGCTGATGGTGCCGCGCGGCGCACCCGGCTGGGGGCTGGGCTGGCCGGCGTTGACCCGGTCGCGCAGCTGCGCGAGCCCGGTGTCCTGGCCCACCGGAGACGCCCCTGACAAGCAGAGCTTGATCCCGTTGTACTGCGCCGGGTTGTGACTCGCGGTGAACATGGCGCCTGGCAGCCCGAGGTGCCCGGAGGCGAAGTAGAGCATGTCGGTCGAGGCGAGCCCGATCAGCACGGCGTCGAGTCCCTGGGCGGTCACGCCGTCGGCGAACGCCGCCGCGAGCTCCGGACTCGAGGGTCGCATGTCATAGCCGATGACGATGCTGTCGCGGCGCTCGGTCCTGCTCGGCGTGCGGACGAGCTCCGCGAATGCGGCGCCGAACGCGCGCGCCAGCTCAGCGTCGAGCTGGTCCGGGACCACTCCGCGGATGTCGTACGCCTTGACGATGTCGCTGACGTCGCGCACGGCACGGGCCTCCCGGTCGAAGACCGGTCGTGCAGATGCTCGCCCGGTGCCTCGATGCTACTTGCGGCGTGCGGCGAGGCTCAGCACCCGGTCGAGCGGCAGGAGCTCGCCCGCCGAGCGGTAGCTCTTGGACTCGCAGGCGTGGCACGACGTGAAGTCCACCACCGAGCCGTCCGTCATCGTGATGGAGATCTCGGTGAGCGCCCTGCTCGCGCAAGCCCCGCACTGTGCCGCCATGACCCCGACTCCTTCGCGCGCCCGGCCCCGCTTCTGCGACGGCCCCGCCATGGACTCGGCACGGAGGGCCAAAACCTTGAGCCGAACGGCGCAACGGGGGGTCGGCGTACGGGCTAGCCCAGCGGGCCAGGGTTCAGCGCAGCATCCGCAGGTGCCCCCGCCGCACGGTGCCGGCCGCCTCGGCCCCGGACCGCGCCGCCTCGCGCACCGCGTCCGCGAGTGCTTCCAGGTCGTCGCTGCGGGGGAGCGCCGGGCTGGCGGCCAGCTGCGGCTGACGCACCACCTCCCACCCGCGAGGAACAGTCAGCGTCGTCGCGTGGTGGGTGCACAAGTCGTAGTCGTGCGGCTCGTGACGGACGGCCAACGGCCCGAGCACCGCCTTGGAGTCGGCATAGATGTAGATGAGCGTGGCGTTGGCGGGCTCGGTGCAGTAGGACCGGGAGCACCGGCGGGTTGAGCTCACATCCGGCACCGTAGCCGCCCGCCACCGCCTGGGCCATCACCCGGGGCACCCTGATCTGGCGGTGTCGTCGCCAGGTGCCCGCGCCGACCAGGCCGTTACGCTGCCGCTATGACGACACCCGGCTCGACCGCGGCGAGCCGCCGCCGCCGGGACCGCCGCGGACGAGGCCTGCGCGGGCGCCTGGTGCCCCCTCATGTGCCACTGTCCCAGACCAAAGCGGAGCAGTTCGACGAGCTGGTCCTCGATGCCCTAGAGCATCTCGAGGCGCGCTGGGCGGAGGAGATCGCCAAGCTGGAGTTCGCCGTGGAGGACGTGCCGCCGCCGGAGACCGTCGACGGCGGGGTGATCCCGCTGTCCAGGCTGCTGCCCGCGGTGACCCACGCTGATGGTGTCGAGCAGCCCGCCCGGCTGGTCGTCTACCGACGCCCGGTCGAAGCGCGAGCGCTCGACCGGGCGGACCTCGCCGACCTGGTGCTCGACGTCGTCGTCACCGAGCTGGCCCGACACCTGGGCCTCGACCCGGACGTGGTGGACCCGCCTGGCGGATGACACCGTCGCGGGGGTGCTGGTTAGCGGACGGGCAGGCTCCGCGGGTCGATCAGGCCCACCCGCGGGTCGGCCGTGACGTTCGGCACGACGACGCCGTCGGCCGCGGTGGCCCGCAGCGCCATGACCGTGAGCAAGGGCCCCCGAAGCCCACGCTCGAGAATCGCGCGGGCGGCGTAGACCGGGGCCGAGCCTTCCACCGGCGTCACCAGGAAGGGCCGCTCCCCCGACGGCGGTGAGGCGACAAAGCGCCGATCGGACAGGCGCAAGGTCACCTGTCGTCCCGCCGGGACGTTGACGAGGACCGGCGGGGGCGTCGTCTGCCGGGCGCCGGCGCGGGCTAGCAGCGTCACCTCGACCTGCGCGGCGCCGTCCGGCGCGGTGAGCACCAGATGGGTGTCCACGTCCGCGCCTACCCGAGAGTCGGACACCACCGCCGGGCCCACCAGCGGTCCGGTGGTGCCGATCCAGGCCAGCTCGCGGATGGGGTTGAAGCGGGCGCGGTTCTCGACGTAGGCGCCGGCCAGGACATCCGCTCCCTGCGAGGTCAGCCGCACCGACGCCGGACGCTGCGCCAGCACCTTCTCCAGGTCGATGATGGCGATCGTGCCCGCCTGCACGGTGACCTCTCGCAGGTCGACCGGCACGAGCTGGGAGTCGGCCAAGGTGAGCTGCACGTCGACGATCGCGTCATCCTCTCCGGGCACCGCGACGTAGAGCAGCCGGTCGCCGTTGCCCCCCGGCAGCCCCACGAGATCGACCTCCGAGGTCGGCTGGCCCGCCCGGGGCACCCAGTCGACGCCGTACGGCGTGTCGACCACGGAGCGCGAGTCGCGGAGAGCCGGCGAGACCCGGCCGACCCGAGTGATCACTCGCGTCGCCAGCGCGCGCTGGTCGGGCTCGAGGTCGGAGAGCTTCACGACAGTGCGCTGTCGACCCGGCACGACGATCCCGCGCAGACCCGGGGCAGTCGACGGGCCGCCCTCGGTCAGCACCTCCAGGTCGACCAGGGCCTCCTCGTCGTACGGGTTGACCAGCAAGACCTCGGACTCGACGCCCGGCTTGGTCCCGCCGCCTACGAACCAGGTGTCCTGCACCGTGGACTCGCACCGGGTCCCGGCCAGACCGCGGTTGCGCCCGTCCACCCCCCGCGACACCTGCTCTGCCTCCAGGCCGCCGGCTCGCTCCCCGACGGCCGTCGCCACTACCGCCACCGCGGTGTCCGCCGGAGTGCCGAAGTCCGAGACCTCGCCGCCGCGGCTCAGCACCGTCGGCCCCTGTCCACTGCCCGGTACCAGGGAGGCGGCCCGCACCGCGACCTCGCCGGGAAGTGCAGTGCCGACCGTGAGCCTCGTCGTGACGTCGCTGCCGGCCTGCAGCAGCTCGGGGCAGACGGCGAGGCTGCCGACAACCTGGGCCCGCTGAAAGGTCCGCGGCGGTGTCGGGACAGCTGACGGCGCGGTGACCTCCGCGGCAGCGAGTCCGGCACCGACCAGTGCGGTGACTGCGAGAAGGGCGAAGCCGGGACGCATCACCGGAGCGCCCTCACGTTGCCCGCGGCGACGGGCTCCGCCGTCTCGGTGGTTTCGGGCGCGACGTCGACGGTGACCGCCTCTTCCAGGGACTCATCTTCCCGGCGCCGAATCGGCGGCGCCGCGAGCACCACCACGACGAGCAGCACGAGGGCCTGGACGATCAGGGCGCTCTGCCTCGCGGCACCGTCTCGACGCAGGGTGATCACGCCCGCCCCGGCCGGGAGAGAGAAGGCCTGCGCCCAGTCGTACGCCGTAGTCGGCGCGAGCCGCTTGCCGTCCAGCTCCGCGACCCACTCGTCGTCGGCCCGCTCGGCGAGCACGAGCAGTCGCCCGGGCGGCCCGGGAAGCAGCTGCGCCCGGGCCGACTCCCGCCGGCTGGGCAGCGGCACCGGTGGGGTCTCCCGGAGCTGGTCGCGGGTGGCCACTTCACCCGCAACAGCTGCCGACGCGGCGGCCGGACCGATGACGGTCAGCCGGCCGGTCGGAGTGAGCGTGCGCCAGAGCGACACCGGTGCCACGAAGGACACCCGCGACAGACCAGCCTGCGCGTCGAGCCCGGTGGCCAGCGACGCCGGCGCCGGGTTAGGCACTGCGACGTAGCGGACGTTGAATGTCGCGAGCGCCTCGGCGGCATTGCTGCCGCGAGCGACCGTGAGGTCACGGACGACCCCGTCGAGGACCTCGGTGACCTGCTCGTCCTCCGGCAGTGCCCCGTCGCCAAACGTCAGGCCGCGCGCGGTCGTCAACGAGTAGCGCACCACTCCGTCGGGGGACGCGTCGAGCCAGAGCACTCTGCTGCCGGGCGACCGGTCGGCCTCCGCCAGCACGACCGACGGAAGGGCGCTGCGCGCCTGACGTCGGAGCGGCTCGCCGGCTCCGCGCACCAGCCAGCCGGCACCGAAGACCAGGGGGGTGAGCACCGCGGCTAAGGCGACACCGCCCGCCACCGGCTGTCGCCAGCCGAAGTCGTACCGGCCCAGACGGCCGAGCGCCCCGGACGCCGCGACCGCGGCGGCCAGCAGGAGCCCGCAGGCCGCGACCGCGACCGGAGCCACCGGGACGGCCGGGGGCAGGTCACCGAAGCCGCGCGCCACGACCAGCGCAGCCGTCGCCGCTCCGAGCGCCAGACCCCAGCCAGCCAGGGCCGCGAGCTGACGGCGCTGTCGCACCAGCCCGGCGGCCGCGGCGAGCACCAGCCCGACACCCGCCCAGAGGGGCGGCGTGGTCGATCCGCCGACCCGGAGCAGCAGGACGTCGAGTGCGGTCGGCACCGCCGGCTGCCCTGTCCCCAGTGCAGGCGAGCCGAGCACGAGCAGGGCAGGGCTGTCGAACAAGCGGAGCGACCACGGGAGCAGCAGCAGAAGCGGCACGACGAGCGCGAGGACGACGCCCAGCGATCGACGCAGGGCCCCCGCTCGGCCGGCGGGGGTCGCGGCCGCGACTACGCCGAGCGCGCTCGCGCCGAGGCCGACAGCGGCGAGGGACCACAGCGGCGGCGCGAAGGCCATGGCGGCGGCGAGGCCGAGCCCGTAGCCGAACGGCAGCCGCCAGCCGAAGTGCCGAGGATCTGCCGACAGCAGCCTGTAGCCGCCCGCGACGAGCAGTGGAGTAGCGACCACGGCCACGACTGCGTCGAGGCGTCCTTGGGCGACCGACCCGGTGACGACCGGGAGCACGGCGTACGACGCCGATGCCCACACCCGGATGGCGGGAGCGACCGGCAGCCGGCGGGTGGCCAGGTAGGCGCTCAACGCGGCCAGCGGGACAGCGCCCAGCAAGACCGCGGTCACCAGCAGCCGAACGTGCCCGAACAGCAGCGTGCCGCCGGCAGCCACCAGAGCCACAGCGGGCGACAGCGCCGTGTCCGTGCCCGCGCCGACCCGGTGCCAGGACGCCGCGTAGTCCGCCCACAGCGCGCGGGCACCGGGCGGCACGGGGAGCAGATCCCCGCCCGCCAGCACGCCGTCGCCGTACAGGCCTCTGGCGGACACCGCAGCGGCGACCCCCAGGAGCAGCACCATCACGACCCCGGGGCGGGTCCGCAGCGCACGCCAGGCCCGGCCCTGCTGACTCGGCGGCAGGTCGGCCGGATCGGCGTCCGGATCCTCAGGATCAGCCGCCAGCGGCGCCTCACCCGCCCCTCCGGCGAGCCAGTCGGCGGCGGCATCGACGTAGCCCCGCAGTCGCGCCGTACGCCCGACGAAGAACGGCTTCACGTCGGCGGCTGGGATCCGCCGGGTACGCCGCCGCGCAGCGCGCATCCGTCGCAGGTCGCCAGAGCGCCGCAGGCACCAGAGGACCGCAGCGACCTCGTCGCGTGCCGCGACGACTTGGCGGGTCAGGAGGAAGGCGACCGTGCGCACCAGGGCACCGAGGAGCAGTCGAGGCAGTGCCCCGAAGAGCGACCGGGTCGGCAAGTTCGCGAGCAGCAGCAGCAGCGAATGCCGACGATCGATCCCGGTGGGCCGGCCGGGCACGGCGGACATCGGCCGGCGGCCGGTCCAGGCGGCTCGGACGTGACGCATCCGGGCGTCGGGGACGACAACCACTCGATGGCCCGCGGCGCGCACGCGCCAGCCGAGATCCATGTCCTCCCGGAGCAGCGGGAGGTGCACCTCCAACCCGCCCAGCTCCGCATAGACGTCGGCGCGCACCAGCATCGCGGCAGTGCCCACAGCCAGGACGTCGAAGCGGGCATCGTGCTGGCCCTGGTCGATCTCGCGCCGCTCGAGTCCTGTCTCGCGCCGTCCCGCCCGGTCCATGGACAGACCGACCTCAACCAGCTGGCGGGGGTCGTCCCAGTCGCGAGCCTTCGGTCCGAGCACCGCTATGGACGGGTCGGCCACGGCGACGTCGAGCATGGCCTGCAGCGCCGTCGGGTCGGGGGCGCAGTCGTCGTGGAGCAGCCACAGCCAGTTCACCGGATCAGGGCGGGGAAGGTCGTCCTCCGCGCGTCGGCGCGGCCGCGGTGACGCTCGCGAGCTCGCCTGCAACTCGTCGAGGCGGGCGAGACCAGCGCTCACCGAAGCCGCGAACGCGCTGGTCCGCTCCACGGTGACGACACGCTCGGTACCGAGCGCTTCGACCAACACCGCTGCCGAGCCGTCCGCGCTGCCCACATCGACGGCGACCAGGTGCTGCACCGGCCGAGTCTGCGCTGAGACGGCAGCGAGCGTCTCGGCCAACCAGCGCTCCCCGTCGTGCACGACGAGCACGGCGGAGACGCGGTGATGCGGATGCAGGACGCGGGGCGCGCGGGCAGACATGGCCAGGTCTCGGTGAGGTCAGGGGCTCAGGAGTGAGGTGCGGTGAGGTGAGTGCAGTGACGCCAGCCTACGACGCCGCGCGCGCCGCCTGGTGCGAGTCGAGTCAGCCAGCGCGACGCTTGAGCCGACGGCGCTCCCGCTCGGAGAGGCCACCCCAGATCCCGAATCGCTCGTCGTTGGACAGCGCGTAGGCCAAGCACTCTGCCTTGACCTCACAGCCCACGCAGATTCGCTTGGCTTCGCGCGTCGACCCGCCCTTCTCCGGAAAGAACGCCTCCGGATCAGTCTGTGCGCAGAGCGCGTCCTCTTGCCACGTCATCTCGTCGGGCAGATCGCTCACGATCAGCTGCACGGTCATGCACGCCCCTCCGGGCTTGCGCGGACCCAGTCACCCCGAGGTCCGGTGGTGCCGGCATGAAGACATGCCGGCCCAGCTGCGACAGTGCGGCGGAGGATGACGGGTGACGCCGCGCAGTCGAATGACATGCGTGTGATTAGACCGTCACACGCTGCAGCGCGTCAAGAGCGAGATCGCCGACCGCCGAAGCGGCGACGGGACGCGGCGGCTGCCGCAAAGGCCTCCGCTGCGCCCCCGGCTCCCTGGGCGTCCTCGTCGTCCGGCCTAGCAGAGCTCACTGCGGCCGGGCCGTCGCCGGGGGGCTCAGCAGGTCCCGGGGAGCTGCTAGGGCCGGTAGCGGCGTCAATCGCCGACGACGGCGAGGAGACGCTGGGCATCGCGTCGACGGTCGCGCGGCCCTTGCGGGGGCCACCAGCCGGCGGGCCGGCTGAGCCGGCGGCGTCGGCAGCGGTTCCGGCGTTCTTGGTGGGCGCGCTCCCGGCAGCGGGCGCGTCGCCAGCGGACTTCGTCGCGGCCTTCCCGGTCCCGTCCGGCTTCGCTGCCGTCGCCTTCGTCGTCTTCGTCGGTGACGTGCCGGCTGCTAGGGCCAACTGGGCGCCCTTGGGAGGCTGCGCTGTCTTAGTGGGCTGAGCCGCCTTGGTGGGCTGAGCCGCCTTAGTCCGCTGAGCACCCTTGCTCGCCTGGGCACCCTTGGTGGGCGGGGCGGCCTTGGTGGGCGGGGCGGCCTTGGTGGGCGGGGCGCCCTTGGTGGGCGGAGTGCCCTTGGTCACCTGGGCGCCCTTCGCGGGCTCGACAGCCTTACTGGGCTCGGCAGCCTTAGTGGGCTCGACAGCCTTGAGCGGCGCGCCGGAAGCAGCCGACTCGCGTGCCCGCGCAGCCTTCGCTGGGACTGCCGCCGAGCCGGCCTTCGCGGGCTCCGTCGTCCCCACCTTCGCGGCTCTCGCCGGCACCGGAGCGACGACGAGGGGGACGGGGGCAGGCGCCGGCGCGCCTGACTTGGCCTTGCGGAATCGATCGGCGTCGCGCGCGTCGCGGGTGCGGTCGAGCGCTTCGGAGACGCGCATCGACAGATGCTTTCGGCTCTTCGCGTCGAGTCCCTTGGCGAACTCCTCGAGCACGTCCCGCAGCACTCGGTCGCGCTCTTCCTCGAACACGAGGTCGCGCTCAGCGAGGTACTGCAGGAGCGCCTGACCGGCCGCGTCCAGACGACGCGTCCCCGTGTCGAGCTCTGAACGGGATTCGACGACGGCAGCGGTGGTCTGGGCCAGCGAGTCGCGCAACGACGTGAGGTCGCGACCCACCCGATCGCGGAACTCGTCCAGCTCCTCCGCTGCTGCCGCTCGGGCGCGCTCGACGACGGCCTGGGCGACATCGCGCCAGCCCTTGTCGATCTGGGCGACCAGGGCTTGGGTCTCAGAGCCGGTCTTCGCCACCGACGCAACCTTCGCAGCGAGTCCATCGATAGCAGCGTTGGCGACATCGCCGCCGCGCTTGACCTCGGCGATCCGCGACGCGGCAGTGCGGTCGTTCTCGTCCAGAGCAGCCTTCGCCGCGGCAGCTGACTCCTCGAGGGCAGCCGCCATCGTGGTCCCCTGCTCGACCATCTTCTGCAGAAGCTGGGCCTGACCGGTGGCCACCTTCTCCATCGCGGTGTCGAGGTAGCCCGACACCTCGTCGAGGTGATCGTGATGGGAGTCCCGCGCGTCGGCGAGCGCGCTGCCGACCGAGCTGCCCAGTGCGGCGAGGCTGCTCTCGACCGACCCGGCGAATGCGTCGATCGCCTCTCTCACCGTTCCCGTCAGACCACCAACAGCCTCCTCCACCCGAGCGAGGGTCGCAGTGGCGCTCGACTGCGCATCCAGCAGAGTTGATGCGCTGTCAGCGGACCGCTCGGCGACGAAGTCGCGCAGCCCGGTGTTGCCAGCGGCGACGGAGCCGCCCAGGGCCGCCACGTCGCGCGCCAGCTGTGACAGCCGCTCCGCCGTCGTGCTGGCGTCGTCTCGCGCGAAGGACTCGAGCCGCTCAGCCACGCTCTCGAGGCTGTCCTCCAGCGCGGCGAGCCGTGCCTCGAGGGGATTACGCAGATCCCCGTCGAGCTTCGACGCCTGCGCCTGCAGACCGCTCGTCAGCGATTCCTCGAGACGCGTCAGGTCGCTGCGGAGCTCAGACACCTCGGCGCGAATCCCGGACACGTTCGCGGCGAGAGCGCGCTCGGCCTCTACCTCCTCCACAGCACGCGCGGCAAGCTCTTCGATCCGGGCGAAAAGAGGAGTCTCGACCTCTGCCACGCTGCCCACCCCTGCTGCTCGTCGGATATAACGGGCGACCGTTCGTCAGCCGATCGGCCCCAGCATGCCGCGAGTATAGGAAGCAGAGCCAGTTCGCACAGGGATGTCAGGTCCGAAGGAATCCGCCCGAGCAGCCGCGGCAGCCCGCTCCGCGGGCACGGAACCGTAGCTCGTCGTGCGCTGGCGGGCCGGGCGCCCTGCCCGAGCAGCCATCGCGACGAGCTCGCCAGGACTCCTGCGGGAGCCGTGTTCGGAGCCGGCCATCCGGCTGATGGTCTCCTCCATCAGCGTGCCGCCAAGGTCGTCCACGCCACCGCGAAGGACCGTGCGCACGCCCTCCGCTCCGAGCTTGACCCAGCTCGCCTGCACGTGGTCGATCCTGCCGTGGAGCAGCAGCCGGGCGACTGCATGCACCGCCCGGTCGTCGCGCGTCGTCGGGCCGGGCCGCGCGATGCCAGCGAGGTAGAGCGGAGCGTTGTGATGCACGAACGGCAGCGGCACGAACTCGGTGAAGCCGCCCGTCTCCTCCTGGATCTGCGACAGCACCCGGAGGTGCGCCACCCAGTGGCCGGGATGGTCGACGTGGCCGTACATCATCGTGCTGCTCGATCGGATGCCCAGTCGATGCGCAGTAGTGATGACTTCGATCCATGTCGCGGTCGGCAGCTTGCCCTTCGTCAACACCCAACGCACCTCGTCGTCGAGGATCTCCGCTGCAGTGCCGGGGATGGTGTCCAGCCCGGACTCACGCGCCTTGACCAGCCAGTCCTCAATCGAGAGCCCGGTGCGAGACGCACCGTTGACGACCTCCATGGGGCTGAAGGCGTGCACGTGCATCTCGGGGGTGCGGCGCTTCACTTCGGCGGCGATGTCCCAGTACGCGGTCCCCGGGAGATCAGGGTGAATGCCCCCCTGCACGCACACCTCGGTCGCGCCTGCATCCCACGCCTCGACTGACCGGTCGCCGACCTCGGCCAAGGACAGCGTGTACGCGTCAGCGTCCGTACGCCGCTGAGCGAAGGCGCAGAAGCGGCAGCCGACATAGCAGACGTTCGTGAAGTTGATGTTGCGGTTGATGACGTAGGTCACGTCGTCGCCGACGGCGTCTCGGCGTACGGCATCCGCCAGCGAGCAGACCGCGTCGAGGTCGAGCCCGTCGGCGCTCATCATCGCCAGCGCTTCGCCGTCGGTGACGTCGGCGGGGCTCCTCTCCGCGCTGCGCAGTGCCGCAGCCACGTCGCCGGTCAGCCGTGGCAGTGCGGCGGAGCCAGCTGCACCGGCGCTGAGGCGCACCAAGCTCCAGTCGCCGTACACCGTGTCGAAGTCACTGCGGCGGTCGGCACTGCGGCCCGCGGCGTCGATCGTCGCGTGCAGGTCGGTGCGGCCGGCTGAGGACCACGCGCTCTCCGGCTCCTGCCACGGTCGGCCGCGGGCGACTGTGTCCAGCCGCGCCCAACCGTCGTCACCGGCGAGCGCTCGTACGTGCGGGAGCACCCGCGGGTCAATCCAGGGGTCAGGAGTCGCCAGGTGGCGGGGGTAGACAGTGAGCCGCTCGCGGAGCTGGAAGCCTGCCTTCGCAGTCTCCGCGTCGAGGTGTGCGATCGCGGGCCAGGGGCGTTCCGGGTTGACGTGGTCCGGGGTGACCGGCGACACGCCGCCCCAGTCGTCGATGCCGGCGCGCAGCATCAGCGCGAAGTCCTCCCCGACCAGGTTGGGCGGCGCCTGCAGGTGCATCGTCGGACCGAGGACGAGCCGGGCCACGGCGACCGTGGCCGCCAGGTCCTCCATCGTCGGCTCACCGACGTCGCGCATCGCGGTGTCAGCCTTGGCCCGGAAGTTCTGCACGATGACTTCCTGGATGCCGGCGTGCAGCCGCGCAATCCGGCGGATCGCGAAGAGCGCATCGACGCGCTCTGCGGCTGTCTCGCCGATGCCGATCAAGATGCCCGTGGTGAACGGGATCGCGTGCCGGCCGGCGTCTTCGAGGACGCGCAGCCGGAGCGCCGGCTCCTTGTCCGGGCTGCCGAAGTGCGGTCCGTCAGGCTCGCACCACAGCCGGGTGGCCGTGGTCTCGAGCATCATCCCCATGCTCGCCGCCACTGGCCTGAGCCGGGCCAGCTCCGCCCAGGTGAGCACGCCCGGGTTGAGATGTGGGAGCAGGCCGGTCTCCTCCAGCACGCGGATGGCCATCGCCCGCAGGTAGTCCACGGTGCTCGCGTAGCCGTGTGCCTCGAGCCACTCCGCAGCCTGCGGCCATCGCTCCTCCGGCCGGTCGCCCAGGGTGAACAGCGCCTCTTTGCAGCCCTGCGCCTGCCCGGCTCGAGCGATCTCGAGGACTGCGTCGGGATCGAGGTACGGCGCCGGCAGCCGACCGGGCACGGTCGCGAACGTGCAGTAGTGACACCGGTCTCGGCACAGCCGGGTGAGGGGGATGAATACCTTACGGCTGTAGGTGATGACTCGACCGTGACCAGCGTCGCGCACCCTCCCCGCCGCTGCGCAGAGGTCGTCCAGATCAGGGCCGCGGGCGTGCAGCAGGACCGTCGCCTCGACCTCGTCCAGTGTGACCCCGTCACGCGCCCGCCGCAGCGCCCGGCGCATCGCCGCCGCCGATGGCACCTGAGTCATGCGTCGACAGTAGTTGAGCGGAGAGCGGGAGCTGTGGCCGGGAGGGCAGGTTGGAGCGCCAGCGCACCATCTACGCGACGCCCGCGCTCCACCTCACCCCGGGCTCGCTCGTGTTGGATGGGCAGGTGTCGCCGAGCCCACAGCAGTTCTACGAGCGCGTCCTCGCCTTTGCCGACGCGGAACGACGTCTCCCGCTGCCGGCGCAGTCGATGTGGGAGATCTTCCCCTTCGAGCACGAGACTCTGAGGACGAAGCCGCTCGACCCGCTGGTTCTTCCGGAGCCGCCGCGCCACGGCGAGGACCCGTCCCAGTGCCGTGTCTGTGCCCGCGGCGATGAACGCGCCGCATGGACCGACGACCGCTGGATGCTGGTCAGGTTCTCGGAGCCGCTCGGCCTGCCGTTCGGGGCGATGCTCACACCGCGGGCGCATCTCGACCTTGGCGACCTCGACGACGAGCACGCCGCTGACCTCGGACTGCTCACCGTCCGGCTGGACCGGGCGATCCGTGCACTCGGCGGAATCGGTCGCGTGCACGTCAACAAGTGGGGCGATGGCGGCGCGCACCTCCATGTCATGTTTCTCGCTCGTCCGGCCGGCCTGCTGCAACTGAGGGGTTCCAACCTCTCGCTGTGGGAGGAGATGCTGCCGCGGGTACCCCTTGACGAGGCAGCTGAGGCTCTGCACGTGGTGTCCCAGAGCCTCGCGGCTTGGCGAGGTCGGGCGCACTAGCCGGTAACCCGCCGCGCCTACACCACCGCACCCCGCAGCTACGACACCCACAGCTGACCGACGTCAGACCTCAGCCGCCTGCGGAGAAGGCGACGCGGTGTGCGGGATAGCGTCAGCTCATGATCGTGGTGCCGGCAGGTGGGATCGGGGCGGCGCGGTTCCTGCGCGGGCTGCTCGCGATCGCCGCACCAGGTGACGTCACGGTCGTCGGCAACACCGGGGACGACATCACCTTGCACGGACTTCGCGTGTGCCCGGACTTGGACACGGTCATGTACACCCTCGGCGGGGGCATCCACGAGGACCAGGGGTGGGGCCGCGCCGACGAGACCTTCACCGTCGCCGCTGAGCTCTCGGCGTACGGCGTGGGACCCGACTGGTTCACCCTCGGCGACCGCGACATCGCCACCCACCTGATCCGCACCCAGCTGCTCGACGCCGGTGCACCGCTTTCCGACGTCACGCGGGCTCTGTGCGATCGGTGGCGACCAGGGGTCGCGTTGGTGCCGATGAGCGACGACCGCGTGGAGACCCACGTCGTCATCGCCGATGAGCTGGGCCGACGCGCAGTGCACTTCCAGGAGTACTGGGTGCGGCTGCATGCTTCACTCCCAGCCGAGTCGGTGGTCTACGTGGGCGCAGACGCAGCACGCCCCGCTCCGGGCGTCCTCGACGCGATCGCGGCGGCCGACGTCGTGCTGCTGCCGCCGTCGAACCCGGTCGTGAGCATCGGGACCATCCTCGCCGTGCCCGGCATCGCTGCGGCGCTGCGTACGACGGCTGCCCCCGTCATCGGGGTGTCGCCGATCGTCGGCGGGCGGCCGGTCCGCGGCATGGCTGACCGGATGCTGGAGTGCATCGGCGTCGACGTCGACGCAGCTGCCGTCGCGCTTCATTACGGCTCCCGCCGGGACGGTGGTCTGCTCGACGGCTGGCTCGTCGACGAGGCGGACCAGGCAGGCCTGTCGCGGCTGCAGGAAGCCGGCATCGAGACGCGCGCGATCCCGCTGCTCATGCGCGACCTGGAGAGCACCGCTGCGATCGCCAAAGCCGCGCTCGCGCTGGCCGAGGAATGCCGGTGAGCCTGCAGGTCTTCGGCGTCCACGGCATAGGTGAAGTCGAGCCCGGCGACGACCTCGCTGCCCTCATCGCCGCCGCGGACGTGACGCTGCACGACGGCGACGTGGTGGTCGTCACGCAGAAGGTGGTGTCCAAGGCCGAAGGTCGGCTCTGGCCGGCAGGGGGCTCGCCGAGCCAGCGAGAAGCCGCGCGCCAGGCGGCGATCGAGTCGGAGACGGTCCGCGTCGTGGCCGAGCGCGGAGCGACCCGCATCGTCGAGACCCGGCACGGCTTTGTGCTGGCGAGCGCTGGCGTCGACGCTTCAAACGTCAGTCGCGATGTCGTGGCGCTGCTGCCGCAGGACCCCGACGCCAGTGCCCGAGGGATCCGGGCGGGGTTGCGCGAGCGCGCCGGGGTCGACGTCGCCGTCGTGATCAGTGACTCCTTCGGTCGGCCGTGGCGACGCGGGATCACCGACGTCGCTATCGGTGCCGCCGGCATCACCGCACTGCGGGACTACCGCGGCCGCACGGACTCCTACGGCAACGACCTGCAGATGACCGAGGTCGCCGACGTCGACCAGGTGGCCGCGGCAGCGGAGCTGGTGATGGGCAAGCTCGACGGGGTACCCGTCGCGGTCGTGCGCGGCCTCGTCTACGCCGGCGATCCCGGCGACCTCGGGGTGCGCCCGCTCGTCCGTCCGGCCGGCGAGGACATGTTCCGACTCGGCACCGATGAGGCCCTGCGCCAGGGAGCAGGGGATCCGGCCGCGCTGGTCGAGGCCCGCCGGTCAGTGCGCGACTTCACGCCGGAGCGGGTCGACCCCCGTCGGCTGCAGCGGGCGCTCGCCGCGGCGGTGACCGCGCCGGCACCTCACCACACGACGCCGTGGCGCTTCGTGCTGGTCGACACCGACGAGGCCCGCGCCGCGCTGCTCGCGGCGATGCGCCGCGCCTGGGCCGACGACCTCGCCGACGACGGCGTCGACGGAGACGTGGTTCGCCGCCGACTCGCTCGCTCCGATGCCCTGCTGGGGAGTGCGCCGTACCTCGTCGTCCCCTGCCTTGTCACCGAGGGCGCGCACGACTACCCCGATGAGCGGCGCCGCCGGGCCGAGCGGGAGATGTTCCTCGTGTCCATGGGCGCCGCCGTCGAGAACTTCCTCGTCGCCCTGACGGCCGAGGGCCTGGGCAGCTGCTGGCTGTCCACGACCATGTTCTGCCCTGAGCCGGTACGCCGAGCCCTCGGCCTGCCTGCCACGTGGGATCCGATGGGCGCTGTGGTCATCGGCCGACCGGCCGCAGCGGCGCCGCCCCGCGCGAGCCGCGATCCGCGTCGATTCGTCGTCGAGCGATAGCCCAGGCAGATTGACGCTTGGGGAATCTGCCTGATGTCAACGTCCTCGTCTACGCCCACAACCGCGCCGCTCCACGCCACCAGCGGTTTCGCGACTGGCTCGAGGAGCAGGTCAACGCCTCCGCTGATTTCGGGCTGGCCGAGCTGGTCCTGAGCTCGTTCATCCGAGTGGTCACACACCCCAGGGTGATGGCAGTGCCGACGCCGCTCGTCACGGCCTTCGACTTCGTGGCGGGACTTCGGGGCCAGCCCAACGTCGTTGTCGTCGCACCGGGCGCGCAGCACTGGGAGATCTTCCGGTCTCTCGCGACATCGGTGGACGCTCGAGGCAACCTGGTCGCCGACGCCTACCTCGCGGCGCTCGCGATCGAGTCAGGGTGCGAGTTCGTGACGACGGACCGCGACTTCGCCCGATTTCCAGGCCTCCGTTGGCGGCATCCGCTTCGTCCCTGACCGCCCTGCGGGAGATACAGCTACTTCCGGCGGTGGTCGACGACGGTCATCCGAGGGCCGTACGACGGATGCCGGACGCCGAGCAGCTCGAGGAGGCGGACCGCACGATAGCGATGCGGTCGGTAGGGCTCGAGGAGCTCGAGCATCCCGTCGTCGTCGACCCGGTGACCGGTCAGCGCCCAGCCGACGAAGTGCGCGAGGTGGTAGTCACCGACGCTCACCGCGTCGGCATCGCCGAGCGCGCGCTGCGCCACTTCGGCCGCGGTCCAGGCGCCGATGCCGGGGATGGCCCGGAGCCGGCGCTGGGCCAGCTCACCAGACATCCCGACAGCCTCCTCCAGCCGAGCCGCGCAGCCCGCCGCAGTCACCGCCGTACGGGAGCGGGACTGGTCGACCCCCGCGAGGTGCCACTCCCACGACGGGATCCTCGCGACGGCCGACGCGCTGGGCGGGACGATGAGGCTCATCGGCCCGGGCGCGGGCGTGCCGTAGCGGCGCTGCAGCTGGGTGTAGGACAGCCGGGCCTCCAGCCCGGTGACCTTCTGCTCCAGCACGGTCGGCAATAGCGTGTCGAAGACCAGACCACTGCGCGGCACCCGTAGACCGGGGTGGCGCAGGTGCTGGTCACGCAGCAGCGGGTGCCGCGGCGCCCACCCCTCGAGGCTGTCCCGGACGCCGAGCAGGTCTCCAGCACTCGACAGCGCCCACTCCGCACCACCTCCCCACGCGGTCGCCGCCACCTCACCGGCGGCCGGCCGGGGGACGAGCCGCAAGGTGGCCGGTCCGTCGGGGGTGTGGAAGGCCCGCCAGCACGCGCCGTCGGAGAACACCGTCGCGCGGTCGCGGCTGCCACGCCGCATCCCGCCCAGGGTGGCCCGAAGGTCGACCGGGCGCGACAGGCGCACCACGGTGTGCAGCGGCGCGAGGTCGCCAGCCGAGATCACCACTGGGCCACCGTACGACGCGGCTCCGACGGGCACTCGTTGAGCGCTCGCTGCGTTGGGCCCGGGGGCAGGGCAACTAGACTCCGCCGGAGCTCAGCGACCCAGCCCAGAAGACCCAGCAGAAGACCCAGCCCAGTAGACCCAGCCGGCCGACGCGAAGGACCACCGTGGCGAAGAAGTCCGAAAGCAATGACCGCCGACGGCGCATCGAGGAGATCAAGAAGCAGCAGAAGAGCTCCGAGCGGCGCACGACGTACGTCTTCGTCGGCGTCGCGGTGCTCGTGGCTGCGGGCTTGATCGCCAGCGCGGTGCTCTTCGGCGGCGCGGGCTCGGACACGCTGGCGCTCAACACCTTCGGCGTGCCGCAAGCCGACGCCGGCTGCGGCGACGTCGTCGAGGCGGACAAGGAGCTGACGGGCCAGCACGTCGGCCCGGGTGTCGAGGACCCCAAACTGGCTGCGATCGGGCAGGTGAGCTATGCCACCACGCCGCCGACCGGCGGAGACCACTACCTGCAGACAGCTGCCCCGAACAAGCAGTTCTACGACCGCGACGACGACATCCTGCCTGAGCGGCTCGTGCACAACCTCGAGCACGGCTACGTCGTCGTCTGGTACGACAAGCAGGCGAGCGGCGACGACCTGAAGCAGCTGCGCGGCATCTCCAAGAACGTCTCTGACGTCAGCAGCGCCTTCGGCCCGAAGTTCATCGTCGCGCCCTACACGCGTGGCGACTTCGAGGGGGAGAAGAACATCGGCATGACCGCCTGGGGCGCCTCCCGCCTGTGCGACGGGGTGTCAGGTGAGGCGATCGAGGCGTTCGTCAAGGACTACCGGGCCGGTGGCAAGAAGGCCAAGGCGCCGGAGCCGAACGCCGGCTAGCCTCAGCCGTCCGCGGAGAAGCGGACGGTGCCGTCCGCGATGACGGCGCCGGGCCAGATGCGCATCCCGGCGAGCAGCTCGTTGTCGGATCCGACGCGCGCGCCGTCGCCGAGTACGACGCCGTCGAGGACGGAGCGGGCGCCGACGAAGGAGTCGCGCCCCAGCGCCGAGTGCCGGACCACGGCCGCGTCCTCGACGACGGCGCCATCGAAGAGCACCGAGGAATCCACCGTCGCGCCGGCCCCGATGACCGCACCACGGCCCACCGTCGAGCCGCCGGTGACGACTGCGTCGGGCCGGACGACGGCGCCGTCGAGGACCAGACGCGCCCCTGTGGGCCCGGGCAGCGCCGCTGAGGCCACCCGACCGAGCACGAGATCGCACGAGCCGCGGACGAACGCCGCGGGGGTGCCGAGGTCGAGCCAGTAGCCGTCGTCGACGTGGCCCTGCATCCGGCCGCCCTCGGCGAGCAGCTGGGGAAAGGTCTCCCGCTCGACCGACACCGCGCGCCCCGCGGGGATGCGGTCCAGCATGTCCGGTGCGAAGACGTAGCAGCCCGCGTTGATGAGGGTCGTAGGCCACGGCGGCGGGGACTTCTCGAGGAAGGCCGTCACCACGCCGTCTGCGTCGATGGGCACCAGGCCGAAGGCCGACGGGTCCTCGACCGGGGTGAGGTGCAGGGTCGCCGCAGCACCCGAGTCGCGATGGGTCGCGACCAGCGTCGCGATGTCGAGACCGCTGACCACGTCGCTGTTGAACACGAGGAAGTCATCCCCGCGCAGGTGCTCGGCGACGTTGCGGATGCCTCCGCCGGTGCCCAGCGGCTCCGCCTCGGTGACGTAGGTGAGCTTCATGCCCAGGGCGGAGCCGTCCCCGAAGTAGGACTCGAAGACCTCGGGCTTGTACGCCATGGACAGCACCACATGATCGACACCGGCCGCCCGGGCGCGAGCGAGCAGGTGCTCCAGGAACGGCACCCCCGCGGTGGGCAGCATCGGCTTCGGCGTCGTCACCGTCAGGGGTCGCAGCCGGGTGCCCTGGCCGCCGACGAGCAGCACCGCATCCATGTCAGGACACCTCCCGCGAAGAGCGGACATCGCCCTGGAGAGCCGACGCGGAGCGGGTCGGCCGGGCCCCCTCGCGCACCGGACGCAGCACCAGCGAGAGCAGGTACCGCGAGATCAGGCCGGCGCCCAGGACCAGGCGGACGGGCAACCAGCGCGCACCGGCGTACTCGGCGGCGATGTAGCGGTACGCGCTGCGATGGTGAGCGCGGAGCATGGCGGACCTGGCCTGACGGGTGGCCGCCCCTCCCTCATGCGTGACGACGGCCGACGGCACGTAGACGTTCTGCCAGCCGGCTCTGGACAGGCGCCGGCACAGCTCGAGGTCCTCGAAGTACATGAAGTACGCCGGGTCGAACCCGCCGACCTCGTCGAATGCGGCGCGGCGCAGCAGCAGGCACGAGCCGGAGAGCCAGCCGGCCGTGGCTTCGACCGGGTCACGGCGCTCGCGCCGGTAGGACTGGGTGAAGCGGTTGCTCGGCCACCACCAGCCCAGCAGGGCATGGCCGATGCCGCGCGACAGGGAGGGGAAGGACCGGGCCGACGGGTAGAGGTCGCCAGACATGGTGATGATCGCCGGCCCGAGTGCGCCGGCGCGCGGCCAGCGCTGTGCCCCCGCGACCAGCTCGTCCAGCGCACCCGGATGCCAGACGATGTCCGGGTTGGCGATGACCACGAGCTCGCCCGGCGAGTCGCCATGGCCGATGCCTACGTTGGCCGCTCCGCCGTAGCCGAGGTTGGCCCCGGTGCGCAGCAGGGTCACGCCAGGGCGCATCGCTGCCCGCTCCACGGATCCGTCGGTCGAGCCGTTGTCGGCCAGCAGGACGCTCGGCGCCGGGCCGGCAGTGGCTGCGCCGAGCGAGTCGAGGAAGCGGTCAAGCGACTCCCCGGGCTGCCAGGTGACGACCACCACCCGCAGCGGAGATCCTTCCGGGGAGGCGGAGCTCACTCGGCTGCGGCGCGGGCGTAGCTGGCGAGGTGCCCTTCAGCACTCGCCGCCCAGGTGAACTCCTGTGCCCTCGCCTGCCCGGCAGCACCGAGCGCGGAACGGCGTGGCTCATCGGCGAGCAGGGTCGCCAGCGCCGCAGCGATCGACTCGGCATCAGGCTCGGTGTAGGCCACGGCGTCACCACCGACCTCTGGCAGCGACAGCCGCTGCGTCGTCAGCACCGCTGCGCCGCAAGCCATCGCCTCAAGGACCGGCAGGCCGAACCCCTCGCCGTGGCTCGGGTAGGCGACGACTGCTGACGTGCCCAGCACACCGGGCAGGTCGCTGAGCGGGAGGTAGCCCGGCCGCAGCAGCCGCAGCGACGGCGGCACGTCGCGGACCGCTGCGTCGATGTCGTCGTCCCAGCCCGCCCCGCCGACCAGCACCAGCGCCGGCGGCGCCTCGCTGGCCGCGAAAGCCTGCACCCAGCCCCGGATGAGGTTGGGCACGTTCTTGCGGGGCTCGATGGTGCCGAGGAAGGCGATGTAGGGCACCTCAGGGCCGAGGCCCAGGCGCGCCCGGGTCCGGCGCGACTCTTCCTCGGTCGGCGGACGGAAGGTCCGGGAGTCGACGCCGTGGTAGGCGACATCGAGCTTCGTGGCGTCGGCGTCGACGACGCGCACCAGCTCGTCGCGGGTCGCCTTGGACGGCACGATGCACCGGGCCGCCCGGCGTACGGCAGTGCGGGTCGCCGACCGGAAGAACGTGCCCTTGACGGTGGTGTGCATGTCAGGCTCGGTGAAGAAGGTCGCGTCATGGAGGGTGACCACCACCGGCCGGCCGGCGCGCAGCGGGAGTGTGTAGTGCGGCGAGTGGACGACGTCGGCCTGCACCTGCTGGGCGACCATCGGCAGCCCGGTCTGCTCCCAGGCCAGCCGCGCCGGCCGGTGGCTGATCGCGGCCGGCCCGGCCACGATCCGCGCTGACGGGGCGAGACGACCGTAGCGCTCGGCATCGGCGCGCTGGCAGGCGACCGCGAGGTCGGCGTCAGCAGCGTCGAGCGCGGCGATCAGACCATCGACGTAACGCCCGACTCCCCC
The DNA here is from genome assembly GCA_035536235.1 of Mycobacteriales bacterium. Classification (GTDB taxonomy): domain Bacteria; phylum Actinomycetota; class Actinomycetes; order BP-191; family BP-191; genus DATLNF01. Next base: position 22,360 of record DATLOQ010000111.1, on the reverse strand, counting down.
ACGGTCGGCTGGGACGGCGGTGGCGTCGACGAGGACGCGGGGCGCCACAGGAGGGCTCCTTCGGAAAGCTGCTGTTCTGGTCAGTGGACTGTGCGACGGAAGCTGGTACGACGTGAAGTGCGTGCCGCCCCAGCCTAGACCCGAGCGGCGTGCCGTCCCAGAGGCTCGCAGGCACATGCGACGATTCCGCGCGTGAGCCGCATCCTGGTCGTGACCGCCGACGTCCTCGGCGAGCGGATGGCCGGCCCGGCCATTCGGGCCTTCTCCGTGGCAGTGGCCCTCGCCACCGAGCACGACGTGCACCTGGTGTCCCTCACCCGCACCACTCTCGTCGACGAGCGGATCGCGATCTCGGCCGTCGACCCGTCCCGACTCTGCGCGCTGGCCCGGCAGGCCGACGTCGTGATCGCCCAGGGCGACGTCTTCGGGCGGTGCCCTGCGATCCAGCGGGTGCCGACTCCGCTGGTCTGCGACATGTACGACCCGATCCACCTCGAGCAGCTCGAGCAGGCGCGAGACCTCGGCGAGGACCGTCGTCGCGAGGTGGTGCGCAAAGCCGCCGTCATGCTCAACGCCCAGCTGATGCGCGGTGACTTCTTCCTGTGCGCCAGCGAGCGGCAGCGCGACTTCTGGCTGGGCCAGCTGGCCGCCCTCGGCCGGGTCAACCCCGTCAGCTACGACGACGACCCGACCCTGCGCCGGCTCATCGACGTCGTGCCGTTCGGCACCGAGGCCACGCCCCCGGTACGCACCCGCGATGCCATCAAGGGCGTGCTGCCCGGGATCGCCCGCGACGACCGGGTCGTGCTCTGGGGTGGCGGGGTCTACAACTGGTTCGACCCGCTCACGCTGGTCGAAGCCGTGCACCGGGTGCGGGAGCGTCAGCCGCGACTGCGTCTCGTCTTCCTGGGGATGCGCCACCCCAACGCGGACATGCCCGAGATGCGCACCGCCTGGCTGACCCGGTCGCGCAGCGACGAGCTCGGCCTCACCGGCGATGTCATCCACTTCAACGAGCAGTGGGTGGCGTACGACGACCGGGCCAACTACCTGCTCGACTCAGACATCGGGGTCACCACCCACCTCGACCACATCGAGACGGCCTTCAGCTTTCGGACCCGGGTGCTCGACTACCTGTGGGCCGGGCTCCCCGTCCTCACCACTCGAGGCGACACGCTGGCCGGCCTGGTCGAGGCGCAGGGACTCGGCCTCACGGTGCCCGCGCAGGATGTGGACGCACTCGCCGGCGCCCTGGATCGACTGCTCTCCGACGCTGCCCTGCGGGCAGACTGCCGACGGGCTGCGCAAGCGCTGGCGCCGACGCTGATCTGGGACGTAGCCCTGGCCCCGCTGGTGCGCTGGTGCCGCCGCCCGCGGCGAGCACCCGACCTGGTGGACCCGGGTGCGACGGCGGGGATGCGGGCTCCGCTGCTCCACCCGCGCGCCCGCCTCGGGTGGCTGCGAGCGGACACCCGGCTGGTCCGGCAGTACCTCGCGGAGGACGGACCGCGCGGTGTCGCCACCAAGGCGGTCAGCCGGCTCCGGCACCGCGCCCGAGGGCGACGGTGACCCGGGTCACCGTGGTCGTGCTGAGCTGGAACGGCGCGGACCTGCTGCCGCGGTGCCTCGACGCGGCACTCGCCCAGCAGGTCGACGGCGGCGCCGAGGTGTGGGTGGTCGACAACGGGTCAACCGACCGCACTGTGGAGCTCGTGCGCAGCCGCTATCCCGCGGTGCGCCTGGTGCAGACCGGGGCCAACCTCGGCTTCGCCGGCGGCAACAACGTCGCCCTGCGCTTGATCGACACCGACTTCGTCGCGCTGCTGAACAACGACGCCGTCCCCGAGCCGGGCTGGCTGGCCGCCCTGGTCACCGTGGCCGACACCCATCCTGAGGTGGCCGCCGTGACGGGCAAGGTGCTGCTCGACGGGCCGGCCGGGTCCGCCGGCGTGGTCAACAGCGCGGGCGGGTGGGTCGACGCCCTGGGTCACGGTCGCGACCGAGGGTTCCGCCAGCCCGACGACGGGCGCTGGGACGCCCCGGCCGAGGTGTTCTACGCCCCGGCCACGGCGTGCCTCTATCGGACGGCCGCTGTGCACCGCGTCGGGCTGCTCGACGACGACTTCTTCCTCTACTACGAGGATGTCGACCTGTCGTGGCGGCTGCGGCTGGCCGGCTGGGCGGTGCGCTACACGCCGGACGCCGTCGTCCGCCACGCCCATTCCGCGACCGCGGTGAGCGGCTCACCGCTGCACATCCGCTGCGATGCGCGCAACCGGCTGCTCACCGTGGTCAAGTGCGCGCCCATCAAGACCGCCGTGCACGCGTCGCTGCGGCTGCCGGTCACCGCCGCGGGATTTGCGGTCCGGGGCGAACCAGCCCGCGCCGCCCGGGTGCTGCAGGGCTGGCTGTCGTTCCTGCGGTTGCTCCCCCGGGCACTGGCGGCGCGGCGCCGGATCGGGCGATCCGCCGTCGTCAGCCGAGCTGCACTCGATCGTGTCCGCGTGTCGCTGGGGGAGAAGTGAGAGCAGCGACAGAGTGAGGGCCGTCGCGATCGACGTCACACCGCTGGTCGGGGTGCGCACCGGCATCGGTGCGTCGGTGGCCGAGATGCTCGGTGCACTCGAAGCCCACGCGGACAGCCCCGCGATCCTGCCGTACGTCGTCGGTGGTCCGTGGCACCGCTCCGCCGTACCGGCCGGCGCCCGGCTCATCCCACTGCCCGCGCGCGTCGCGCTCGCCGCGTGGTCACGCGCCGACGTGCCGCGGGCAGACCGGTGGCTCCGCGGAGCCGACGTCGTCCACGCGACCAACTTCGTCGTGCCGCCGAGCCGCCTGCCGACCCTGGTCACCGTCCACGACTGCTCCTTCGCCCTGTTCCCCGACACCGTCGCGCCGCACGCGCGCGCCTTCGGCCCCGGGCTGCGCCGGGCGATCCGACGGGGCGCGCACGTCCACACGACCACCGACCAGGTCGCCTCGGAGGTCGAGGACCTCTACTCCCCCGGCCTGCGCGCACAGGGCCGACTGCATGTCGTGCCCTTCGGCGTGCCCGCGCTTGCCGCCACCGGCGGCCGATCGCCGATTCCGGCGGGGTCGCCCTACATACTGGCCGTCGGGCGCCTGGAGCCGCGGAAGAACCTCCCCGCGCTGATCCGCGCGCTGCCTGCGGTGCCGGACGTGCGACTTGTCATCGCCGGCCCAGACGGAGCTGCTCGCCCGGCCGTCGATGCGACCGTCGCGGCGCTGCCCGCGGCCCTCCGTGACCGGGTGCTGCTCGTCGGTCCGATCGGTGGGCGGGCGAAGCGAGCGGCGCTGGAGGGAGCTCTCGCGCTGGCCTATCCCTCCTTCTACGAGGGCTTCGGCTTCCCGATCCTCGAGGCGATGGCGGTCGGTACGCCGGTGCTCGCCGCCGACATCGGCGCGCTGCGCGAGGTCGCCGGCGGTGCCGCGCTGCTCGTCGACCCACGGGACGATGACGCCGTCGCCGCGGGCCTGCTTCGGCTGGCATCCGATGAGGCGCTCCGGGCGGACCTCGTGGCCCGCGGACGTCAACGCGTCGCCACGATGACCTGGGCCGCCACGGCGGCCGGGCTGCTGCGCGCCTACGAGCGGGCGAGCACCTCGTCGTAGATCGCCGCGTACGCCGCTGCCACCGCCGGTGGCTGATAGCGCGCGACGTTGTCCAGGCCGCCCCTCACCAGCTGCTCGCGATAGACGTGGTCCGCAAGCACCCGCTGCACGCCGGCCCGGATCGAGTCGACGTCCAACGGGTCGACGAGGCAGGCGGCGCCGCCGGCGACGTCCGACATCGGCCGGCGGTCGCTCGTGACCACCGGTCGCGCGGATGCCTGTGCTTCGAGCACCGGGACCCCGAACCCCTCCGACGTCGACGGGAAGAGCAGCAGGTCACAGTGGCGGTAGGCCTGCACGACCTCGGCGTCGGAGAGACGCTCCCGCACGACGATGGACAGGCTGTCGAGGGCGCGCAGCTGCTCCGCTGACGGCTGGCCGACGAGCACCACGTCGACGTCGAGACCCTGCAGAGCAGCCGCCGACCGCTGGAGGTTCTTGTTGGGCCAGCAACCCATCAGCAGCACGACGGGGCGCCGGTGTTCCGGCGCCGGCGTCGGGACGAAGCGCTCCGCGACCGGGTTGACGACGACTCGGACCGTGGCCGGGTCGCAGCGCACCAGCCGGAGCAGCTCAGCCCGACTGGCTTCGCTCGGGACGGTGACGAGCGCCGCGCGGCGTACCGGCAGTCGCAGCCACCACCAGACGTAGAGCTGCGCCTTGAGGCCGCCGGCCCGGGTGAGGAACTCAGCGTCGTGCACGGTCAGCACCGTCGACGGCCGGTGCAGCAGCAGCGTCAGGTAGTGCACATCGCCGACGACGTGGGTGACGTCACCCTGGTGCCGCCTCGCCTCGAGTACCGCCTTCACTCGCGGCAGCACTCCGACGGAGTGGAAGGACGAGACGACCACCTCGACGTCGTACCGCTCTACGAGGTGCGCGCGGACTGTGTCGAACACCGTCTCCATGCTGAACTGCTGCGGGTAGGGGCGCCGCTGCAGGTGGACCACCCTCGGTCGACGGGTCGTCGCCGGTCGCGAGTCCATCGGCTGCTGGTGGCTCAGCGCACTGAGTAGCGGATCACCGGGGCGGCCGCCATCCAGCGCCATCCCTCCCAGAGCGCCCCGAAGGTCTCGGAGTAGGCGCCGGGAGCGCGGTTGTTGCCGGCCAGCCGGAAGACCAGCCGCGCGGTCTCGCCAGGGCGGACCTCGGTCGCCCCCGGGCGGGTGACGTTGCTGGTCACGGCCGTCGGTCGGGCCGCTGCGAGCCAGGACGCGTGCCGGGACGGCGAAGTGCGACCGGACGGCACTCCCAGGCGCACCGAGCCGCCGACCGGCCAGACGACGGTGCCGGTGTTGCGCAGCTCGACGTACGCAGTCGCCGTACCGGCCCGCGGCACCACGAGCGCGGACGACACCACCTTGGCCACGACAGCGGCGAGCTGCGCCTCGCGCACGGTCACCTTCACCGTGACTGTGGGACCGTAGCGGGCGCTGCCGGCGGCCAGCGAGAAGGACTCGGTGTAGTCCCCAGCGCGCAGCCGAGCCGCGGACAGCGGCAGCTGCCACTCGCCGACCTCCCCGGGATGTACGGCGGCGACCCCGGGACGGCTGAGGTTGGCACGCAACGTGGTGACCCGATCCGGTGCAGGCCACGAGGGTGCGCGCATCGGGCTGGCGCGACCCGCCGGAGCGGTGACCAGGGCGTCGCCGCCGACCGGCCACGCGTCGCGACCCAGGTTGCGCGCCCGCACGACCAACGTCGTCACGGAGCCCGGGTGGTTGGTCGTGGTGAGAGCGGCCGGGACCGCCTGGGTCAGCTGCGCGAGCCGGCTGACGGCGTCGTCGTACCGGAGGACCTGCAACGTGACAGGCGCGCCAGTCACCCAGCGGAAGCCCTCCCAGATCGGCTCGAAGACCTCGGTCGTGCTGCCGACGGCGGCGTTGTTGCCGGAGAGGTGGAACGAGAAAACGCCGACCTGGCCCGGCTCGACTCTCGACGCGTTCGCGATCCCGTCGGCGCCGGAGAGCAGCGCGGCCCGGGTGGGGTGCGGCCACGTCGGTCCAGCGGAGGCGCTGGTCCGGCCGCGCGGCCCGGCTGCGCCCAGCTTGACGGCCCCGCCGACCGGCCACGCCACGTTGCCCGTGTTGCGAATCCTGACGGTCACCGCCGTGCGCCCCGCCCGAGGCACGATGACGGTCCCGTCGGGCGAGACGGGCGCCGGGGCGTCTCCGGAGGCCGGCGCGCCGCCGACGCTGACGCGCGATGCCGTCAGGGTGGGCTCGACCACGCTGACCGTCAGCGCGACGTTGGGGCCGAAGAGCTGCCCGTTGCCGATGCGCAGCCGGTAGGCGGTCGAATAGGTGCCGGCTGGCACCGACGTCGCGTCGAATGCGAGCCGCAGCTCCGCGCGCTGCCCGGGGCGCACGACGGCGGCGCCCGGCTCCGTGACGTTGCGCACGAAAGTCCCGGGGCGGGTCGACCCCTTGGACAGCTCGTCCGCGCCACCGGGCGGCAGCGCCAGCGCGAGGTGCAGGTCCTGGGCGGGCCAGTCGAGGCCCCCCCGGTTCTCGACGACGACGCTCAGTGCCGCGGTGGCCGCGCCGGGCGGTCGGACGAGGCGAGGAGCGGCGTCCGAGCTGATGATCCCGGCGTCGTACGACGTCGATCGGACACGCCACCACGAGCCGCGGACGCCGGTGTCCGAGCCGCCGGCCCAGGGGTTGGCGGCGTAGATGCCGCCGCCGGTCGCCTCGACCGACGTCGCCGTTCCGGATGCCGTGGTGCCCTCCAGGACGACTCGCTTGACCCGGCCGCCCCACTCCCCGTTGCCGTCGCGGCTGAGCACCCGGACTCGCGCCAGTCGTCCGACGCTGGGGTACTTCGCCTCGATCTCGGCTGCGGTCACCTGAGCCGTCCAGTAGTGATGCGGCGACTCGAGGGCGTCCCACGGGTCGGCCTTGGCGGCCAGATAGGGGAACACCGCGTGCGCGGTAGAGAAGCCGCCGTTCGACGCGGAGAACTCAGCAAAGATGACCGACCCGTTATGGGTCCGGACCTGCCCGGCCGTCGCGTCGATCGCCGCGCTGGTGGCGGGATTCTCCAGCTCCGTCGTCGTACCGCTGGCGGAGACCAGGCGCATACCGCCGTAGACCTGGCACTGCGTCGTGGAGCAGATGTCGGCCTGCGCCGACGCAGGGGCGCGCTCGCGCTTGTTCGCCGAGTAGGAGCGCGCTGCGACGGACTGCGCCTTGAGTGCCTCGGCGTGGAAGAACGCGGGCGACTCCCGCGGTACGACGCCGCGCAGGTAGTCCTCCAAGCCGAGGACGTTGACGGTCTGCAGCGCGGTGGACGAGGTGCGGACCCCGCGCACCGTGCCCCGGTAGTCGCGTGCCGTGCCATCTGCGAAGAGGACCCGCAGCGGGCTCAGACCGTCGAACTGCAGCGGGCCGGACCACACCGACTTGCCGTCCGGCGCCGTCCACCGCTGCCAGGTGCTGTCGGTGAAGTGCTCGAGGTGCAACCCGGCGGCGTCGACGGTGATGCGCCAGCGGGCCGGAGCACCGGGCAGCGGGTAGCGCGCGCCGGTCGCGAGGTCGCCGGCACTGAGCCCCGCGGCGTTGCGGACGGCGACGTCGACCTCGTCGTCGTACTCCAGCAGCGCCCGGATCGGGGCGTCGGGCAGCGTCGCCATCGCCGTGCCGGGGTAGTAGGTGCCCAGGATCCGGTCGTAGGTCACCCCGCTGCGCGCTGCACCGTGGGCCCCCCACTGGTTGAGCCCGCGTCCGTGGCCCCACCCGTGGCCTTCCAGCTTGAAGACGCCGTCGGCCGGGCGCGGGTAGGTCTCGCTGACCGTGACCTCGGCATGGGCGGTGCTGGGTGCGGCGAGCGCGGGCAGCAGGACGCCCGCCGCGCAGACGGCGAAGGCGACGGCGGCTCGAACTGAGCGGAGGGGAGAGTGGCGCACCCGCTGACGATAACGGCGCAACCCGCCATCCCGCGCCAAGACCGGCGAACGGCCTCGACCGCGTTCGCAGTCAGGCCAGGCTGAGGGCGATGCCGTCGAGGATGTCGCGCTCGCTGGCGACCACCTCCGAGATCGACCAGCGCCGCATGACCGAGCGCAGCACCAGTGCACCGCCCGCGATCACGTCAGCGCGACCTGGGTGCATCACCGGCAGGTCCAGTCGCTGCGCCCGCGAGGCCGAGAGGAGCATCGTGGTGACGCGGTCGACGTCGTCGTACGACGTCCGAGACAGGTGAATGCGGTGCGGGTCGTAGCTCTCGAGGCCCGCCGCCAGCGCCGCTACGGTCGTGACGCTGCCGGCGAGGCCCACCCTGGTGGTGGCCCGGGTCGGGTCCACCGTGGCTTCGGCCGTGAGCAGCAGCGCCTCGACATCGAGCACGGCGGCAGACACCTGCTCCGGTGCGGGTGGGTCGTCCCGCAGGTGCCGCTCGGTGAGCCGTACACAGCCCATGTCGAGGCTGACGCACTCCTCTACGCCGGACGCGCCGAGGACGAGCTCGGTAGAACCACCCCCGATGTCGACGACGAGGTACGGCGGCGGGTGCACGTCGCGCGGCAGCTCAGCGGTCGCGCCGCGAAACGATGCGGCCGCCTCCTCGGTCCCGCTCAGCACCTCGGGCGCCACGCCGAGGATCGCCGTGCAGCCGGCCACGAAGTCAGCGCGGTTGCTGGCATCACGCGTCGCGGAGGTCGCGCACATCCGCACCTGGTCCACGTCCATGTCACGGACGACGCGGGCGTAGTCGCGCAGCGCGGAGAAGGTCCGCTCCAGCGCAGCGTCCGCTAGGGCACCCGTGCGGTCGACCCCGGCGCCGAGGCGGACGATCTGCATCTGCCGGGTGTGCTCGACCAGTCGCCCCTCGACGACGTCGGCGACGAGGAGGCGGATCGAGTTGGTGCCGCAGTCGATCGCGGCTACACGCATCGGGCCTGGCCCCAAGCGCACCGCGGGTCCGCCGCCAGGAGGTCCAGCGCTTCCCGGCCGAGTGGGTTGGCGCCGGTGGCGAGCTCGTGCGCCACCAGCACGTGCAGGCACTTGACCCGTCCCGGCATGCCGCCTGCGCTCACACTGCCCGGGAGCACGTCGATCGCATCACGGCGGGCGAGGTAGTCGGCATGCGCTGCAGCGTAGGCATCAGCGAGATCCGCGTCTTCGGTGAGCCGCGTGGTCATGGCGGCCATCACGCCTTCCGCTTCCAGCCGCCCGACTCCCGACGTCGCGCGCGGACACGTCAGGTAGTACATCGTGGGAAACGGGGTGCCGTCTTCGAGCCGCGGTGCGGTCTCCACCACATCAGGCAGGCCGCAGTCGCATCGGTGCGCGACGGCCCGCAGCCCGCGTGGCTCGCGGCCGAGCTGGCGCCGCACCGCGTCGCGGTCGGCGTCGGTGATCACGGGTCGCGCGGCCCGGTCGGACTCGGCGAGTGCGTTGCGCCGGCCGCTTCCACCGAGGACCAGAGCTGGGAGTACCAGGCGCGCTTCGGTGCCGGGTCCGGGGGCGAGCCGGCCGCCCGGCGGGTGCCGGGCGAGGGTGCGGCCGACGGCGTCAGCACGATGAACGGCACCTCGCCCGGGCGCACGTAGCGAAGCCGCTCGCGGGCCAGCCGCTCGACGTACGCCGGATCGGCGAGGCGCTCCTTCTGCGCTTCCAGGGCCGCGACCCGGGCCGCCTGTGCGGCGTGCCGGGCCTGCGCCGCGTCGAGACGCTCGCGCTGCGCGAAGAACTGCCGCAGCGGCACCGTGAGCGCAAGCACCATGCAGCAGACGAGCAGCGCGAGAAAGGCGGCACGCGACGTCATCCCGCCGCGGCGCCGCCGGGCTGGACGCCGGGTCGGCGGGCCTGGCGGCAGCGCGACACCCGTGGTGCGCCGTCGCTGCGCCGGCCGACGCTCTCGGGCGCCGGCCGTGCGCCCGGCACCGGGGCCGCGTCGTGAGGACGGTGTGCTACGAGGCACGCGTCAGCCCCGCGCGACGAACCGGGGGAACGCGCCGCGTCCGGCGTAGCGGGCCGCGTCGTCGAGCTCCTCCTCGATCCGCAGGAGCTGGTTGTACTTCGCCACCCGCTCCGAACGAGCCGGCGCTCCGGTCTTGATCTGCCCGCAGTCGGTCGCGACCGCGAGGTCGGCGATGGTGGTGTCCTCTGTCTCCCCCGACCGGTGGCTCATCATCGCGGAGTAGCCACTGCGGTGCGCCAGGGCGACGGCATCGAAGGTCTCCGTGAGCGTGCCGATCTGGTTGACCTTGACGAGAAGCGAGTTGGCGCACCGCTCGGCGATCCCCCGAGCGAGCCGGGAGGGATTGGTGACGAAGAGGTCGTCGCCGACGATCTGCACGGAGGCGCCGAGCTGCTCAGTGAGCTCGCGCCACCCGTCCCAGTCGTCCTCGCCGAGCGGGTCTTCGATCGACACGATCGGGAAGTCGGCGACCAGGCCGGCGTAGTACGCCGTCATCTCGCTGCTCGACTTGGTCGCGCCCTCGAACCGGTAGCCCTCGTCGGTGCGGAACTCCGTCGCCGCGACGTCGAGGGCGAGCGCGACCTCCTGACCTGGCACGAAGCCCGCCTTGTCTACTGCCTCGAGGATCAGGTCGAGCGCATCGCGGTTCGCCGGCAGGTCGGGCGCGAACCCGCCCTCGTCGCCGACTGCTGTGACCAGGCCGCGTTGCTTGAGCACGGCCTTCAGCGCGGAGTAGGTCTCGGCTCCCCAGCGCAGCGCCTCGGCGAAGGTGGCCGCGCCGATCGGCGCGATCATGAACTCCTGGATGTCGACGTTGGTGTCGGCGTGCGCTCCCCCGTTGAGGATGTTGAGCATCGGGACGGGAAGCACATGCGCGTTGGGTCCGCCGAGGTAGCGGAACAGCGGCAGCCCGGCCGACTCCGCTGCGCCACGCGCGACGGCGAGGCTGACGCCGAGGATGGCGTTGGCACCCAGTCGGCTCTTGTCCGGGGTGCCGTCCAAGTCGATCAGCGCCTGGTCGAGCAGCCGCTGCTCGGTCGCGTCGAAGCCGAGCAGGGCCGGCGCGATCTCCTCCTCGACCGCAGCCACCGCGCGGGTGACGCCCTTGCCGCCGTACCGCGAATCCCCGTCACGCAGCTCGACCGCCTCGAATGCGCCGGTCGAGGCCCCGCTGGGCACCGCGGCCCGGGCGAACGTCCCGTCGTCGAGCGCGACCTCGACCTCGACGGTGGGATTCCCGCGCGAATCGAGGATCTCGCGCGCGGCAACAGCTTCGATGGAGGCCATGACGAGCAGGCTAGCGCGCGGCGTCTCGGAAGGAGCGTGACGCGGCGCGCAGCTCCGCCTCCGGATCGAGCCCGGCGAGACGGAGGCGATCGACGAGCGCCCAGAGCTCCCCGCCGGGGCCGTCCGGCACGTCGGCGCGGACCCCCGCCTTCGCCGCCTTGCGCTGCAAGGTGGCCGCCAGCGTCAGCGCCGGCTGGCCCATCGGCACGTGGTCGAACGGGCCTGCGTCGTCAGCGCGCTCCGCGGCCTTGAGCTCCTCCCAGTTGGTGAGCACCTCGGCGGCACCGCTGACCTCGACGTCCCCGAACACGTGCGGATGCCGGCGCACCAGCTTCTCCACGATCCGACCGGCCACGTCGTCGATGCTCCAGCCCGACTCGTCATCGCGCTCCTGCGCGACCCGCGCGTGGAAGACGACTTGGAGGAGCACGTCGCCGAGCTCATCGCGCAGCGCGTCCAGGTCGCCGCTCTCCAGCGCGTCGAGCGCCTCGTAGGTCTCCTCCACGAGGTACGGCGCCAGGCTCTCATGGGTCTGCTCGGCATCCCACGGGCAGCCCCCCGGCGAGCGCAGCCGGTCCATCGTCGCCACCAGATCCAAGAGCCGAGCGCCCGGCATGTCATAGGAGCCGTAGACCACCTCGAGCTCGACCCCGCCCTCCCGCGCCGCGATGTCGCCCAGCGCGCGAACGAAGTCCGGATCGCCGCCGTGGCTGGCCAGCCAGACCGCCTGGCCACCGCGAGCCCGCTCCCGGAACTGCCACGCGAGCGCTGTTTGACCGGAGTCGCCGCCACCGAGCAGATAGCTCACCCGCTGGTCCTGCGGACCGTCTTCCGCCCTGAGGACCGAGATGCCGACGCCGGCCATCTCCAGGAACGGCAGCTGCGGGTGCTCCGCGTCGCGGGTGAACACCGGCCCGCGCTGCAGCTCCTCCCACGCTGACCATGAGAGCAGCCCGGGCGCGACCCGGTGGGTGTTGGCGATCAGTACGAGCCGGTCCACGTCAGCCCTGCGGCGGCGGCGGCGCGTTGGGGTCACCCGGCGGCGGCGCGTTGGGGTCACCCGGCGGCGGGGGCGCGTTGGGGTCACCCGGCGGCGGCTGGTTGGGGTCACCGCCGATGGGCGGCACGAGCCCGCCGTCGGCCGGCCCGCCCGGTTGCGGCTCGGGGGAGCTCAGCTCGTTGCCATCGGCCAGCACGGTCGCCGTCGCCGCGTCCCAGCGGCCGAAGCGCGGGTTGATCCGGATTCGCAGCCGTGCGGACAACGCCGAGAGGTATGTGGCCCGCGACTCCTCCAGCCCGCTGTTGCGCACCTCTGCCGTGAGCTCCTCCTTGGCCTGCTCGAGAGTGCGGGTCTCTCTCGCGAGCACCTTGATCACGTGGAAGCCCGCCTCCGTCTGCACCGGCCCGACCAGCTCGCCGATCTTCGCCGCGAAGACGGCGTTCTCGAAGGGGACGAAGAACGTGCCGCGGGGGTTGGTGCCGAGGTTGCCGCCCCGGTCCTTGCTCCCGGGGTCGATGCTGAAGGTCTTCGCCAGCGTGGCGAAGTCCTCCCCGGCTCGCAGTCGGGCCAGCACACCTCGGGCGCGCACCTCGGTCGCGACCAGGATGTGCTGCACCTCCGCGGACTCGAACCGCCCGCGGTTTGCGTCGTACGCAGCCTTCAAGTCAGCGTCGGTGACGACCCGGTCCGCGACGAGCTTGGTGCCCACCGCTTCGTTGACGAGACCACTCCGCACGAAGTCCGGGATGTCGGCTTCCACCAGCCCCATACCAGCCGCGGCCTGGAGCAGCTGCGGCCGACCGCCGAGCCGCTGCTCGATCTGGGCGATGCTCTCGGTTACTTCTTCGTCGGTCACGGTGATGTCGAGGTCGCGCGCCGCCTCTTCGTAGAGCTCGGCCAGGATCAGCCGGCCCAGCACGTTGCGCTGGAACGCAGCCCGGTCCGAAGCGGCCTGAGCCGCGATGGCCGAGTCCTTCAAAGACCGCGTGACGACCTCGGTGAGCTCGGGAACCGTGACGATCTCATTCCCGACACGCGCAGCCACACCGGCCCCGGACCCGGACGCGATGCCCGAGCCGCAGGCACTGAGCATCGCGGCGACCAGCAGACCGGCGACGAGGACGGCGGTGCGCTTCACGAGGTGGTCCCTTCAATGACATCGAGGAGAGCGGCGCACCAGGCGAGCAGCTCGGTGTCCCGCAGGTCGGGCCGGGGCACCAGCACCGTACGCAACTGTGCCTTGACGATCGAGCCGGGGTAGAGCCGGACCAGGCGCAGCTGCCTGCTCTCCGGCAGCTCGACCGGGGCCAGCTTGATGTACGTGCCCTGTACGCCGACGTCGCGCAGCCCGCTGCGGCGGGCCCGCTCGCGGAAGCCAGCGACCGCCACCAGGTTGGCCACCACCTCAGGCAGCGTGCCGTAGCGGTCCTCGAGCTCCTCGCGAACGGCGGCCAGCTCCTCGTCGCCGGTAGCACCGGCGAGGCGGCGGTAGGCCTGGATCCGCAGCCGCTCCTCCGAGATGTAGGAGTGCGGGATGTGGGCGGTGACCGGTACGTCGATCTTGACGTCGGCCACCTCTTCCGGGGCCTCGCCCTTGTACTCCGCGACGGCTTCCCCGACCAGGCGCACGTAGAGGTCGAAGCCGACGGCGGCGATGTGGCCCGACTGCTCGCCGCCGAGGAGGTTGCCGGCACCGCGGATCTCCAGGTCCTTCATGGCCACGGCCATCCCCCCGCCGAGCTCGGAGTGCGCCGCGATGGTGGCGAGACGGTCGAGCGCCACCTCGCTCAGCGGCTTCTCCGGCGGGTAGAGGAAGTAGGCGTAGGCCCGCTCCCGCCCGCGGCCCACCCGGCCGCGCAGCTGGTGCAGCTGGCTCAGGCCGAGCGCGTCGGCCCGCTCGACGATCAGCGTGTTGGCGTTGGACACGTCGAGACCGGACTCGACGATCGTGGTGCAGACGAGGACGTCGAACGCCTTCTCCCAGAAGTCGACCATCACCCGCTCGAGCGAGTCCTCCGGCATCTGCCCGTGCGCCGTGGCAATCCGCGCCTCCGGCACCAGCTCGCGCAGCTTGGCAGCCGCCCGCTCGATCGAGTCGACCCGGTTGTGGATGTAGAAGACCTGACCCTCCCGCAGCAGCTCCCGGCGTACGGCGGCGGAGATCTGCTTCTCGTCATAGGCGCCGACGAAGGTCAGCACCGGGTGCCGCTCCTCCGGCGGCGTGTCGATCGTCGACAGCTCCCGGATGCCGGTGATCGACATCTCCAGCGTCCGGGGGATCGGGGTGGCGCTCATCGTCAGGACGTCCACCGCGACCCGCAGCCCCTTGAGGTGCTCCTTGTGCTCCACGCCGAACCGCTGCTCCTCGTCGACCACGACGAGGCCGAGGTCTTTGAAGCGGACTGCGTCCGAGAGCAAACGGTGGGTGCCGATCACGACGTCGACGGTGCCGTCGGCCAGGCCCTCGACAACGGCCTGCTGCTCCTTGGCGGAGTTGAAGCGGCTCACCGCGCGGACAACCACGGGGAACTGCGCGAACCGCTCGGAGAACGTGCCGAAGTGCTGCTGCACGAGCAACGTCGTGGGCACCAGGATCGCCACCTGCTTGCCGTCCTGCACGGCCTTGAAAGCCGCGCGGACAGCGATCTCGGTCTTGCCGTAGCCGACGTCGCCGCAGATCACCCGGTCCATCGGGATGCTGGCCTCCATGTCGGCCTTGACCTCGTTGATCGCCGCCAGCTGGTCCGGTGTCTCGACGTAGGGGAAGGCGTCCTCGAGCTCGCCCTGCCACGGCGTGTCCGGGCTGAACGCATAGCCGGGTGACGCCATCCGAGCCGAGTAGAGCCGGATGAGCCCCGCCGCGATCTCCTTGACCGCCTTGCGGGCCCGGCCCTTCGCCTTCGCCCAGTCGCTGCCGCCCAGCCGATGCAGCGACGGCGCCTCGCCGCCGACGTACCGGGTGATCTGGTCGAGCGCATCGGTCGGCACCCGCAGCTGGTCACCGCGCGCGTAGGTGAGGACGAGGAACTCCCGCTCTCCGCCGTGGATCGTGCGACGCTCCATCCCGACGTAGCGACCGACGCCGTGCTGCTCGTGCACGACGTAGTCGCCGGGCGCCAGCGTCATCAGGTCGACGGCGTTCTTGCGCCGGCTCGGCATCTTGCGCATGTCCTTGGTGGCGCTGCGCTGACCCGACAGATCCGTCTCAGTGAGGACGGCGACCTTGAGGTGCGGCGCGACGAAGCCGCCGTCGATGGACGCCGTCGCGACGTAGGCGACGCCGCCGTCAGGCTCGTCGTCGAGGTCGAACTGCACGCGTACGCCGACGTCGTCGCCGGCCAGCACCTCGGCGAGCCGCTCCGCCGGGCCATGACCTTCGGTGACGAAGACCACCCGCCAGCCGTCGCGCAGCCAGGCGGCGGTGTCCGCGACCACCCGGTCCATCTCCCCGCGGTACGGCTCATGCGGTCGAGCTCGGACGACGAGCGACTCGTCGTCGGGTGCCTCGTCCGCCTCGAACGGCGTGACGGTCCACCACGGCACGCCGACCTCGAGGGCCCGATCGCGCACCTCGACGACATCGCGGTACGCCGCCGCGCCGAGGTCGACCGGCGCCTTCCCGCCGCCGGCCGCGACCGCCCAGCTCGCCTCGAGGAACTCTGCACTGGTCCGCACCAGCTCGTGCGCCCGGCTGCGGACCCGCTCGGGGTCGCACAGCACGACGTGCGCCCCCGCCGGGAGCTCCTCGACGAGCAGCGTCAGCCGGTCGACCAGGACCGGGGCCAGCGCCTCCATGCCCTCGACGGGGGTGCCGTCCGCCACCCGGTCGAGGATCTCGCCGAGCTCCGGATGCGCCTCGACGAGCTCCTTGGCCCGCTGGCGGACGTCGGGGGTGAGCAGCATCTCGCGACACGGCGGCGCCCACAGCCCACGGTCGACGAGGCCGAGCGAGCGCTGCGAGGCGGCTGCGAAGGCGCGCACCTCCTCGACGTCGTCGCCCCAGAGCTCGACGCGGACGGGGTGCTCCTCGGTCGGGGGGAAGACGTCGAGGATGCCGCCGCGCACGGCGAACTCGCCACGCTTCTCCACAAGGTCGACGCGCACGTAGGCGTAGTCGACGAGCTGCTCGACGAGTCGGTCCAGCTCAACCGTGTCGCCCGCGCGGACGACGAGTGGCTCGAGGTCGCCGAGGCCGGCAACTTGTGGTTGCAGGATGGAGCGGACCGGCGCGACGACCACGGACACCGGACCCTGCTCCCCCGGATGGGCCAGCCGGCGCAGTACGGCGATACGACGACCGACGGTGTCAGCGCGGGGGGACAGGCGCTCGTGGGGCAGCGTCTCCCACGCGGGGAACTCGGCCACCGACCCCGGCAGCAGCAGACAGCGCAGCGCCGCCACGAGGTCTTCTGACTCCCGGCCGGTCGCCGTCACCGCCAGGATCGTGCGTCCGGTGTCGCGGGCGAGCGCGGCGATGGCAAAGGGCCGGACCGAGGCGGGCGCGGTGATGTCCAGTGTCGGCGTACCCACTGCCGTGACGGCGCGACGCAGTGCGGGATCGGCAGCGAGGACGTCAACCAGGCCGGTCAGGGACATCGGTGGGGGCTCCTCACTGCGCCCAGCCTACCCGCGGTCCGCCGCAGCAGCGGCGGCGAACCTTTTCGACGACCGAGGAGTAGACAAGGCAGCAGCACCACTCCCTGGGGGCCTGATGGAAGACCTCGACGCCTGGCTCGCCACGAGCTATGGCCCGGCGTACCGCACGGCCTGCCTCATCCTGCGCAACCCGGCCGACGCCGAGGAGGCGGTGCAGGACGCCTTCCTGCGCGCGTGGCGCTTTCGCGACGCGCTGCCCGCCGACCCGGCGGGAATGCGGCCGTGGCTCTACCGCGTCGTCGTCAACTCCTGCTGCTCGAAGCTACGGGCAGAGACCCCGCACCGGACCCGACGCGGGTCACTCGACGGCGTCGACGTGGCCGACCCGGACGCGACGCCAGAGCTGCTCAGCATGCACTCGGAGTCGACTCGGCTCGTCCTCAGCGCGCTGGCGGACCTGCCCGAGCACCTGCGGATCACCGTCGTGTTGCGCTACTACGCCGGGTTGTCGGAGAAGGAGATCGCGACCGCTATCAGCCGCCGGGCTGGCACTGTGAAGTCTCGGCTGCACGAAGCTCGACAGCGGCTCGCTGCCGACCCACGGCTGCGCGGCCTGCACCAGGACAGCGAGGAAGCGCGATGATCGACGAGGCTCTGCTCTCCCGAGCGCTGGACGAAGCTGCAGCCGCGTACGACGAGCCGCCGGGGGCGCGCAGCGCGATCATCAGCGCCGCAGCGAGCGGCGCCCGGCCCCCTTCTGGAGGGCCCACCAGCGGGGGCCGGCCCGGCTGGCAGCGACCTGCGCTGGCGGCCGCAGCCGTCGTGGTTCTGCTCGTGGCCGGTGGCGTCGCGCTCACTCTGCGCAGCGACGAAACGCCAATCACGCCGGCCAGCCGGCTTGCCGATGAATTCGAATTCGCCGAGCCCGACAGCGCGGGCAAGAACGGCCCGACGAGTGCTCCGGTCCCGCGGCCGGCGCCACTGGCAGCGACGGACGGCGACTCGGCGACCGGGGCGCCGGGCGCCAGCTCCGGTGGCTCGGTGGCTAGGACGGTCCCTGGCGCGGCCGTCGATGTCCTCGCCCAGGCGCCGCCCGGGCAGCCGCCGGCTCCGGCACCGGCTGCCGCGCAGGCGTCGTTGGCGAAGGTGGTGAAGACCGGCTCGGTCGAGATCGTCGTGCCGGACGGCCGCGTCTCGGCCACATTGGCCCGGCTGGAGACCCTCGTCGTAGGGGCCCGCGGCTTCGTCGCCGACAGCAAGACGCAGGAGAGCGGTGACTCGCCGTCCGGGGTCGTGACGATGCGAGTGCCGGGTGCGTCGTACGAGTCGATGCTGGGCCGGGTCCGCGCGCTCGGTGAGGTGCGGGCCGCGACGTCGACGGGCGCGGATGTGACGGCGACCTTCGTCGACACCGAGGCGCGGCTGAAGACCCTGCGCGACACCCGAGCGGTCTACGACACCCTGCTCGCTCGGACGCGCAGCATCGGCGAAGTGCTTTCCGTGCAGCAGCAGATCAACGGGGCGCAGACCCAGATCGAGCAGCTAGAGGGCAAGCTGAAAGTGCTCAACGACCAAGTCACGTACGCAACGCTGACCGTGATGGTGCTGGAGAAGTCCGACGAGACCGCGCTCTCAGCGGAGCCGAGTCGGATCGCCTCGGCGTGGGATCGGGCGAAAGACAACTTCGGCGACGGCGTCGAGTGGGCCATCGCCGCTTCCGGCACGGTCGCGCTGCTCGCTCTGGCGACGGGCACCCTGCTCATCGGCGGCTGGCTGGCTCGCCGGGCCCTCCGCCGCCGCCTCGTCTAACCCTTTCGGCGTGATCTTGCCGCCGTTGTCCACCGCTCACGACCCGAGGCAGCTCCCCCTGTGGAGAACGGCAGCAAGATCACCGCTTAGGGGTCACGAGGGAGGGCGAGCTGTCAGGCGGGGACGTCGGGGGGGTGGTAGCGGTTCTGGGCCACTGCGAGGCCGTCGGTGAGCAGCGACTCGATGGCGTCCCCGGCGCGATCGAGGAGGAACGGCAGCTCTCGCCGCTCCACGGTGGAGAAGTCGGAGAGCACGTAGTCCGCCGGGTCCTGCTGCCCGCGCGGCCGGTCCACCCCGACCCGCAGCCGGAAGTAGTCCGGTGACCCGATCGAGCGGGTGACCGACTTGAGGCCGTTGTGTCCGTTGTCGCCGCCGCCCAGCTTGAGGCGCAGGGACGCGAACGGCAGGTCGATCTCGTCGGTCACGGTGACGATGCGCTCGACCGGCACCTTGAAGAAGTCGCGCAGTGACGCGACGGGCCCGCCCGAGAGGTTCATGAAGCATTTGGGCTTCGCCAGGATGGCTCGGTGCCCTCCGAGCCGGCCCTCGATGACGTCAGCCCGCCCGCGGTGCGCCTTGAAGCTCCCGCCCGCACGGCTGCCCAGCTCGTCGAGAACCAGGAATCCGATGTTGTGCCGGTTGCCGGCGTAGGTCGGCCCGGGATTGCCCAGCCCGACGACCAGCCAGACCTCGTCGGTCATCCCTCGGCGGGAGCGTCCTCGGCCGGCGCGTCGTCGTCGCCCTCGGCAGCCGCAGCGGCCTCCTCCAGGGCGACGTCGCCGGCAACAGCCTCGGTGTCGGCAGCCAGCTCGGCCTCGAACTCCGCCTCGGTCGGCGCGCCGACGATGTGCACGACGATCGCGTCGGGGTCACCGACGAGCGTCACCCCGGACGGCAGCTTGATGTCACGGGCGTGCACGGACGCGCCGACGTCGGTGAGCACGGTGCCGTCGATCTCGATCGACGCCGGGATGTGCGTCGCCTCAGCCTCGACGTGCAGGACGGTCAGCTGCTGGTCGAGCATTCCGCCGATCTTCACGGCCGGGATGTCGCCCACGATCACGATCGGGATGTCGACGGTGACCTTCTCGCCCATCCGCACGAGCAGCAGGTCGACGTGGGTCACGTCGCCGCGCAGCGGGTCGCGCTGGATCTGCCGCGGCAACGCCAGCTCGTTGCTCTCGCCGAGGTCAAGACGGAGCAGGACGTTGGAGCCGGACGCACCCTTGAACGCGTGACCGAGCTCACGCGCCGGCAGCGCCAGGTGACGGGGAGCCTCGCCGTGGCCGTAGAGGACGGCAGGCACCTTGCCGGCGCGGCGAGAGCGACGGGCGAAGCCCTTGCCGAACTCCGTGCGCTGCTCGGCGGGGATGCGGACCTCAGAAGACACGACTGCTCCAACGAACGACCAGAGAAGGGGACGGGCCATCTTACGTCGAAGGCACCCCCATGACGCGAATTCGCCGTACGGCGACGTTGGCCGCCCTCTGCGCCGCAGGGCTGCTGGCTCTGCCCGCGGGTGCCGCGGGCCCGCCGGTCCCGACCAAGTCCACCTACGGAGCGACCAAGGGCTTCTCGCTGCTGGGGTCGACCACCCTGGGCGACCGCGGGGTCAACTCTCCCCTCGCCGTGGCCGGGCGCTGTGCCTACGTCGGCGACCGCTACGACAAGAACGGCATCGCGATCGTCAACGTGGCGAACCCGCGCAAGCCGCGCCAGGTCGGCGTCATCCCGCCCGTCGCGGCCGCCACCCAGCGCGAGCTGCGCGCCGATGTCGGGCTCGGCCTGCTCGTTGTCATGAACTACGCCTTGACCACCGGCGGCGCCGGAAACAACGTCAAGCTCTACGACATCGCCACCGACTGCACTAAGCCGACGCTGCTCTCCACGTACGACATGGGACGGCGTTCCCCGCACGAGTTCTTCCTCTGGAAGGACGCCAAGCGGCCCGGCCGGGCGCTCGTCTACCTGGCCAACACGCTGTTCTCCCCCGACCTCGAGGTCGTCGACATCACCGACCCCAAGGCACCGCGACTCGCCGCGGTCTACGACCTCGGCATCGATGCCACCGACCAGACCGCCGACGTCCTGGAGAGCGGCAGTGGCTACCTGCACTCGCTGTCGGTCAGCGACGACGGCACCCGCGCCTACATGGGCACCTGGGACTACGGCTTCTACGTCGCAGACACCTCCGCCTTGGCGGAGCCGGCGCTCTCGGGCACCTCGCTGCCGCTGATCCGGCCGCTGTCGGCGGGCCGCGCCGACTACGGCGGCAACGTGCACGGCGCCGTCCGTGTCCCCGGCCGGCCCTTCGCGGTCATGGTCGAGGAGGCGTACGCCAACGCCGGCAAGGGCTGCCCCTTCGGCACCATGCGGATGGCTGACGTCTCCGACGAGGCCAACCCGAAGACCATCAGTGAGTTCAAGCTGCAGGAGAACGACTGCGACAAGGCCAAGGCGGTCAACGGCACGTTCACCTCCCACAACCAGACCGTCTTCCCCAACGTCGTGCTGATGGGCTGGTACGCCGGTGGCCTGCGCGCGGTCGACATCAGCAACCCTGCGGCCCCGGTCGAGAGCGGCGCCTTCGTGCCAAAGCCGACCTTCGAGCCGGGACGGCGGGACACCCGGCTGTTCTTCCCCCGCTCCGATGTGCCGCAGTGGACCGGCGCGATGTGGTCCTACCCCGTGGTGCAGGACGGGCTGGTCTACGTCGTCGACATCGACCTGGGTCTCTACATCCTCAGCTACACCGGGCGACACGCGAAGGAAGTGCGCCAGGCCGGCTTCGTCGAGGGCAACTCCAGCCCGTCGCGGTACACCAAGGCCACCCCGCGCATCACCCGGCCGGCTGCGGTCGCTGCGGGTCCCGCCACGGTGGTGCGCTCGCCGTACGCCGACCTGCCACTGCCTGCTCGAGCGCTCCAGAAGCCGTACGGGTTCTTCTGCGTCGGCGCCTAGCTAGCTGGTGCAGCCCGGCGGTCGGTTCGGCTGCCGTACCCCCTGGGGCAGGTCCGGCTCGGCGCCGAACGGAAGGACCACCTTGCACCGGTCCCACGGGTCGCTGCCACGGCCGCTCTCCAGCAGCCGGACGTTCGTGCCGGTCACCTCGATGAGGGTGTACGACGTGTTGTCGCGGTCGTCGGTCTCCACGATGCCGCTCACCGGGTCGGCTGTCAGGCGCAGGACATAGCGGCCGTCGCCGTTGATGCCGAAGTCGGCGTAGTTGCCGGGGCGGTCCCACTCGTAATAGTCCCCCCAGCCGGGACGCAGACCGAAGCCGTCCTTCGTCACCGCGGGGTAGAAGCGGCGCCAGTCGCGCAAGAGCTCGTCGCGGTGCGCGAATCCTTTGCGGTGCGGCGGCGCCGCTGGCCGCAGCCCACCGCGCACCGGGTCCGTGACGGCCAGCAGGCTCAGCTCGATCGCATCGCTGTGGTGGTAGTGGCCATGCGTCTGGTGGAACACGGCCTTGCCCGCGGCCCGGTCGGTGGTCGTGCCGTCGGAGTAGGACAGCCGCTGGATCAGCGTCCGGTCGGCCCCTTGCGCACCGGGTCCGAGGAACAGCGACATCTGACCCTGGCCGATGTTGCTGACGCCGAAGGCCATCCGCAGGCAGCGGACCGCGCGCTCCTCGACGGTCTCCTCCGGGTGGCACGAGGCGCGGCCTCCGGGGAGCAGCACCCCCTCCGGCGCGCCGTCGGTCGACCCGTTGGTCAGCGGCAGCAGGAAGCTGATGTCGTGCGGCGGCAGTGCCTGCAGGTTGGGTGCAAGCAGGGTGCGGCGTCGCGGTGACGCGGGCTCGGCCTGGACGGTCGCTCGCATCCGGAACCGCGCGTCGGTGACGTCGCGGGCGACGACGTGCGCCCGCCACCTCCCCGGCGCCGGGTCGTCGAGGAGCACCTCCTGGGAGTACAGGCCGACGCCAGGTGAGAACTCACCCGCGACCTCACCGTCAGGGTCGATCAGCTCGACGGTGAAGACGTCGCCGACCACTACATGGTCGATTCCGATCCGCAGCGCAGCGTCGGGAGAGGACTGGACGTCGAGCGGGAAGTCCCAGCAGGGGTCGCCGTCGTCGGTGCAGGTCGGTGCGCCGGCGGTCCAGAACGCTGG
>DATLOQ010000110.1:0-5591 GCA_035536235.1 Mycobacteriales bacterium | reverse complement strand
GCCGCAGCACTTGTAGCGGGGTGGCTCGGCGCGGTCCACGCGCCGCACCCGGACCCCGTGGGTTGCGGCCTCACGCGCTGCGGCGGCTCCGGCCGGTCCGGCGCCGACGACGATGACGTCCCACTCGGTCGCCAGGGCTTCACCCGCCGGGCGCCGCGCGGCCAGGCCGTCTTCCCAAGGGTGATGCGCGCCGACCTCGACGCGGCGCTCGTCGCGGCCGCGCGTGATGCGGGTGCAGCGCTGCTGACCGGCGTGGTGGTGACCGGACTCGAGGAGGTCGACGGCAGCGTCGTTGTACGTCTGGGCGGCGGTCGGGATCCGCTGCGGGCTGCCGCGGTGGTGGGTGCCGACGGCACCGGGGGGCGCACCGGTGCCTACGTCGGAGTGGACCTCGAGCAGGTCGACGTGGGGTTGGAGGGCGAGTTCGCGACTCCCGCGTCGGCGGCGGCGTACTGGTCCGGCCGGGTGCTCATCGACTGGGGCCCGGTGCCAGGCTCCTACGGCTGGGTCTTCCCCAAGGGGGCGCTGCTCACCGTGGGGGTCATCGGTTCACGCGAGCGCGGCGGCGAGATGCGCGACTACTACCGCGACTTCGTGGCGCGGCTCGGGCTCGGCGACGTCGATCCGGAGACCTTCTCCGGGCACCTCACCCGGGTCCGCCGGCCCGGGTCACCCCTGCGGCGCGGGCGAGTGCTCGTCGCCGGCGACGCGGCCGGACTCCTCGAGCCTTGGACGCGGGAGGGCATCTCCTTCGCGCTCCGTTCCGGGCGCCTGGCGGGCCGCGCTGCGGCAGATGCGGTGGGCCGTGGCGAAGCCCCGCTCGCGTCGTACGACGAGGCAGTCGAGCGCGAGCTCACCCCGGAGATGGACGCCGGTCGGGCCTTCCTGGCGGCCTTCACGCGCAACCGCCAGGTGTTCCACGGCTTCCTCGCCGCGGTGCCCGGCGGGTGGCGGCTGTTCACCCGGCTGGTGGCCGGTGAGACCACCCTTGAGCGCCAGCTCGCCAAGCGCCCGGTGCGTCTCGTCCTGCGCCTCCTCGGCGCCCGTCTCCCGTCGCCCCAGGTCCATTTGCCCGGTTAACAGGCCAAGTGGACCCCCTGAGCCACCACGCCGGGTCCATTTGCCCGGTGAAGTGGCCGACGAGCCCGTCGTACCCGGCGTACGGCGGCGCGGCCCGGTCAGACGGGGTCGCGCAGCACCGGGCAGCTCATGCAGCGCGGGCCGCCCCGGCCGCTGCCCAGCTCGCTGCCGGCGATCTGCACCACCTCGATGCCGGACTCCTCGAGCCGCGCGTTGGTCTCGGTGTTGCGCTCGTAGGCGACGCACAGCCGCGGCGCGAGGGCGAGGGTGTTGTTGCCGTCGTCCCACTGCTCACGCTCGGCGGTCACCGGGTCGAGGCCGGTGTCGATGACCCGCAGCGTGTCGATGCCCATCGCCTTGGCCGCCGCCACGAGGAACGGCTCGCGCGGCCCGACGACGAGCCCGCCGTCGTCGTCCGAGGTGATCGTCAACGCCACGAGCGAGTCGGCCACCGCGGGGTACATCACCACCGCGTCGACGTCGACCATGGTGCACACGGTGTCCAGGTGCATCGTCGCGCGTTCCTGCGCGATCGGTACGGCGAGCACCGTGGTCACCACACCGCTGGCGATCGCCCGCAGGGCCAGCGCCTCCACCCCCGCGGGAGTGGTGCGCTGTCCCACGCCGACGGCGATGACGCCGTCGGCCAGCGCCAGCACGTCGCCGCCCTCCAGCCAGGCCTCGACCCGGCTGCCGCCGTAAAGCAGCGGGGTGCCCGCGAATCGCGGGTGGTGCCGGTAGATAGCCCCCGTCAGTGACGTCTCGCGCTGGCGCGCCCGCATGGACGGTCGGGTCACCGCGACGTGGTCGCCTACCCACACCGAGGAGTCGCGGGTGAAGAGCAGGTTCGGCAGCGGCGGTACGACGAAGTCGTGGCGGTCCAGTAGCCCGAAGACGACACCGCTGCCGTGCGGCAGCTCCTCGTGAGCGAGGCCGCCGATCAGCACCTCGGCGAGGTCGTCGGAGCCGAGACCGCTGAGATGCCCGTGCAGCTGCGCGGCGAGCTGGGGCCCCACTTCGGACGGCGGCAGGGCCGCGTCGAGGACCTCGTCGCGCGCGGTCGCGACGTCCAGGGTCTCGACGAGCAGGTCGCGCAGGTAGAGCACCTCGACGCCCCGGTCGCGCAGGGCCGCAGCGAAAGCGTCGTGCTCCTCTTGGGCCCGGCCCACCCACGGGATCCCGTCGAAGAGCAGGTCAGCGTTGTTGCGCGGGGTGAGGCGGCGCAGCTCGTTGCCGGGTCGGTGCAGCAGGACGGTGCGCAGCCGACCCACTTCGGTGTTGATCCGGGCAGGCGCGTGCGTCATAGCGCAGCAGCGTAGTGGCGCCCGCGGCGCGTCGGCCGCCCCGTCCCACCGCCGGTCCCACGTCCTGGCCGACGATCTACTCCCGCCCCGCCATCGGGCCTGCCCTCTTACGTGTCCTCTATGACACGTGGGGGCGCAGGGTCAGAGCGCGGCGTGCGCAGGCCGGGCGGCGAGTCTAAGCAGCAGCAGACTGTCGCAGGTCCTGCCAGAGCCGCTCGAAGAAGGCGGCGTTGACGTGGGAGCGCCACGCGGCGCCGCGCAGCATGCGCGAACCCCACTCCGGCCGCTCGCGCACCAGCGGTGCGATCGCATTGACCAGCCAGTCCTGCCCGTGGCGGGGATCCACCTCGGCGTGCTCGGCGTAGAATGGGATCGCGCCTGAGCCGGCACCGGTGCGCTCGAGCCCGGCGAGCACCTTGCGGCAGCGCGGCCCGGCCTGCAGCTCAATCAAGCCGAGCGCGCCGACCATCTCAGGCTGCAGCCAGTGGTTCGCGGCAAAGAGCCCGCCGAGAGCGGCCCGCTCCAGCGCCTCGACCGGCTGCGCCGACCGCGGCACCCGCGGCATGTCGATGGCCCGCACCAAGTCGTCGTGCAGCACGGTGTGCACCCGCTCGGCCGCGCCGTTGCCCATCTCGTCCCAGTAGTTGCGCGCCATCTCGAGCTTCGGCTCGCCGGCGAGCCCGATCTGGCACGCCGCGACCAGGTCGTCGAAGCCGCCGTCCGGCCCGCCTTCAAGCGCCAGGAACTGCACGAGCTCGTCGTACGACGCATCGCGGGCCACCCACTCGTACGCCGCCGGCAGCCGATCCCTGGCAGCCAGCGCGCGCATCGCGGCGAGGCACTCGTCCTCCGACCCACCTCCGGGCGGCGCGGGCACCCGGTGCAGCTCGGTCAGCCACTCCTGCTCCAGCCGCCAGGTGATGGCGGCGACGGCGGGATGGCGGCCGAAGCGGGCCCGAGCCCCGAGGGTCGTGAGGTCAGCGGTCGACAGGTCGTAGCAGGTCAACAGCGTCTCGAAGCGGTCGCGACGGTCGACCGGCACAGCGTCGACAAGAGCCTCCAGGGCTCCAGGTCCGGCGTCGAGAGCGCTGAGGAGTCTGTCGGCGAGCCGCTGCATCTTCGGAAGCGCGGGTCGTGCTCCCGGGTCCAGGGGGACTGTCATGCCCAGATCTCTCCCCAGTAGCGCTCATTCGTACACCCTGGGAGGCCGACGGGCTGCCGAGCGGTGCCACCGCTGATGCTGGCTTCGACAACCGATGCGCGTGTACAACCGACCCGACGGGTCGTCGAGGGCTGGCCGCGAGCCGGCGCGCAAGCTGATCGGGGGATCGGTGGGGGAGGCCAGCTTTGACGAGCTGCAGCGCAGGCTGGTCGCGCTGTGGCCGACGATCTCGCCGCGGTCGATGGACGAGGCGCGGACGATCGTGGTGGTGAGCTCGGTGGGGTTCGAGGTGCCGGACAGCGCCTGGCCGGTGATCCCCGCGTACGAGGAGCGGTTCCTCTTCTTCGTCCTCGCGATGCTCGGCCAGCCTACTGGGCGGATGATCTACCTCACCTCGCAGCCCGTGCTGCCGCGGCTCGTTGACTACTTCGTCTCCCTCGTCCCGGGGGTTCGAGCCGAGACCGTGCGCTCGCGCGTGGCACTGGTCTCGGTCGGTGATGCCACCCGACGCCCGCTCACCGACAAGATCGTGGAACGGCCGCTCCTGTTGCAGCGCATTCGCGACCTCATCCCGGACCGCGAGCGGGCGCTGATCATGCCGTTCGTCACGACCGCGTCCGAGGTGCGCCTGGCCGAGGCCCTCGGCATCCCGGTCTACGGCCCGAGCCCCCAGCTCGCCGGTCACGGCACCAAGAGCGGAAGCCGGCGACTCTTCCGTGAGGCGGGAGTGCCCTTGCCCGCTGGGTACGAGGACATCGCGTCCCGCGGCGATGTGATTAAGGCCATTCGTGACCTGCAGGCGGCGCGCCCCGGTCTCGGATCCGTCGTCGTGAAGCTCGACGACTCGATCAGCGGCGCGGGCAATGCCCTTGTCGACCTCAGCGCGGCGCACTCCGCCGCCGACGTGGAATCCGCGCTGGACCACTTGCAGGCAATAGACAGTGACCTCGCACCTGCGGAGTTCCTGGACGCGCTGGCGATCCGGGGCGGCATCGTGGAAGAACGCGTGACCGGCGCAGACCTGACCAGCCCCAGCGTGCAGCTGCGGGTAAGCCCGATGTCTGATGTGGAGGTCCTCTCGACCCATGACCAGGTGCTTGGCGGGCCGGCCGGTCAGATCTACTACGGCTGCCGATTTCCCGCTCAGCCCGCCTACGGCCCTCTGATCAGCGAGCAGGCGTTGCGGGTCGGGCACCTGCTTGCTGAGAAGGGGATGCTCGGTCGCTTCGGGATCGACTTCGTCGTCGCCCGGGTGGACGGGAAGTGGCGGTCGTGGGCGATCGAGATCAACCTGCGCAACGGCGGTACGACGCATCCCATGCTCACCCTGATCGCGCTGACGCAGGGCGATTTCGATCCGGTCGCGGGGGAGTTCCGCACCCCGGCCGGCAGGACCAAGCACTACGTCGCGACCGACCATTTGGAGAACCCCGCGTATACCCGCCTGACCCCGGACGACGTGCTCGACCTCGTGGCGGAGCCCGACCTGCGCTGGGACCACGAGTCGCAGACCGGCATCGCACTGCACCTCGTCAGTGCCGTGGCCACCGCCGGGCGGCTCGGCGCTACCGCGATCGCCGACTCTTCAGCGGGCGCGGCCGACGCGATGTCTCGGGCGACCGCCCTGCTCGACCGGGTGGCCGCTCCACCCGGGAGAGCGCCGGCCGGGGCGGATTAGGGTCTTCTCCCATGGGACTCATGGACGGCAAGGTCGCGATCGTCACCGGCGCTGGGCGCGGCATCGGTCGCGGGGAGGCGATGCTGCTCGCCCGTGAGGGCGCTGCTGTCGTGGTCAACGAGCTCGACGCCGAAGCCGGCGACGCGGTGGTCGCGGAGATCGAGGCGGCCGGCGGCCGGGCGGTGCTCGACCGCGGCGACTGCTCCGACGTCGACAGCGCGGAGCGGCTGGTGGCTCATGCAGTCGAGGAGTACGGCGGCCTCGACGCGCTCGTCAACAACGCCGGCATCCTGCGCGACCGCACGATCGTGAAGATGAGCGTCGAGGAGTGGGACGCGGTCATCAAGGTGCACCTGCGCGGCCACTT
>DATLOQ010000109.1:0-3109 GCA_035536235.1 Mycobacteriales bacterium | reverse complement strand
GTCGATCCCGGAGTGGCGTACCCGCGGCTGGTAGGCGTCGGGGTGTGGGTAGTCGCGGCCGCTCAGCACGCGGCTGGGATAGTTACCGCCGGGGGTGAGCCTTGGACACGGTGGTGCTGGTCCTGACTGATGTTCAGGGCTCAACACGGCTGTGGCAGGACGAGCCGGCCGCGATGGACCGGGCGATGGCCCGTCATCACGAGATCGTGCATGGCGCGGTGGCCGAGCACGGCGGGTGGCGTCCGGCGGATCAGGGTGAGGGCGACGCGGTGTTCGCGGCGTTCGCGTCGGCGACTTCGGCGGTAGCGGCGGTCGTGCAGGTGCAGCGGGATCTGGCGGCTGAGAAATGGCCGACGAGTGTGCCGCTGCGCGTTCGGATCGGCGTGCACGTCGGTGAGGTGACCGAGCGCGACGGGAATCTGTACGGCGATGCGGTGAACCGCTGCGCCCGGCTCCGTGGGCTCGGCTCGGGCGGGCAGACGCTGCTCAGCGCACCGGTGTTCGAGCTGGTCCGGGACAAGCTCCCGGCGGGAGTGTCGGTCCGCGACCTGGGCGAGCACCGGATGAAGGACCTGATCCGGCCGGAGCACATCTGGCAGCTCGACGTCGACGGGTTGGCGCGGGAGTTCCCGCCGTTGTCTTCGCTGGACCGGGTGCTGCACAACCTGCCCGTGCAGGCGTCACCGCTGATCGGCCGCGACGAGGACCTGGCCCGGGTGCTGACCGCGCTGTCGTCGCACCGGCTGGTCACGCTGACCGGGTTCGGCGGGATGGGAAAGACCCGGCTGGCGCTGCAGGCCGGAGCGGAGCTCGCGGACGGCGACGCTGACGGGGTGTGGTTCGTCGACCTGGCCAGCACCACCGACCCGGCCGCAGTTCCGGCCGTCATCGGCCGGGCGACCGGACTGGGCGGGTCCGACGCCGATTCGGTCGTCTCGGCGATCACCGGCCAGCGGC
Source organism: Mycobacteriales bacterium (assembly GCA_035536235.1). Classification (GTDB taxonomy): domain Bacteria; phylum Actinomycetota; class Actinomycetes; order BP-191; family BP-191; genus DATLNF01. The sequence goes on along the minus strand of DATLOQ010000109.1, from coordinate 2,152 downwards.
TCCTGCTGATCCTGGACAACCTCGAGCAGGTCATGGGCTGCGCCCCATTCGTGGCCCAGCTGCTGCAGCGGGTGCCCGGGGTGAGTGTGCTGGCGACCAGCCGGGAGCCGCTGCACATCGGGGGGGAGCAGGAGCTGCCGCTGGCACCGCTCGCGCTGCCGCCCACCGGCGGCCCGCAGGACGCGCAGACCCTGGGGACGTATGCGGCGGTGCGGCTGTTCGTCGACCGGGCGCGGGCGGCGCGTCCTGACTTCTCGGTGACGAATGACACCGCCCCTGCGGTGGCGGCGATCTGCCAGCGGCTCGACGGGCATCCGCTGGCGATCGAGCTGGCCGCGGCGCGGGTGCGGATGATGACCCCGCAGGCACTGCTCCCCCGGCTGGACAGCGCCCTGACCGTGCTGACCGGAGGCCGGCGCGACCTGCCCGACCGACAGCAGACACTTCGCGCCACGATCGCCTGGTCCTACGACCTGCTCGAACCCGACGAGCGGCTCCTGCTGGAGCGGATGAGCGTCTTCCCCGGCGCGACGACGTACGAGCACCTCGATGGCGTGTGCGGCGACGGGCTCGACGTATTCGCCTCCCTCGGGTCACTGGTCGACAAGAGCCTCGTCCGCGTCCTCCCCGACGACGCCGGCCAGGACCGGTACGGCCTGCTCGCGTCGATCCGCGCCTACGCCGCCGAGCACCTCGCCGCGGCCGATCAGGCCGGAGTCATGCGCGAGCGGCACTCTTCATGGTTCCGGCAGCTGCTGTCGTGGCCGACCCCGGCGACAAGGCTGCAGCAACGCGAGCTGGAGAACCGGGTGCTGGCCGACCTCGACGACCTGGACCTGGCCTGGTCGGCGACCCGCGATGGCGGCGACCGGCGCGCGGTCAGCTCCTTCCCACTGTCCTACGCCGACGTGCTCGACCGCGCCGGTGACGTACAGCGCGCCGTTGCCGTCGCGTGGGAGATCTACCAGGCCGGTCCGGCCGACCTGACCGCGTTCCGTGCGCTCGCGATAGTGGTCTGGGCGGAAACGACGAACGTCGTACCGGTGCTCGCCGGACGGTCCGAGCTGCTCGACCAGGCCGCCGCTGCCCTCGACCGGCCGGACACGACGCTGTTCGCGCTGTGGTGCGGGTTCGCACGCCAGCGGACCGCCGCCGAGCGGCTGGACCTCGCGGCTCGGGCGCAGGCCCTCGCCGCCGAGCCGGTGCCGGCGGACTCCCCATGGCCGGCAGACCTGGTCCCCTGGGTGGCCGACAAGATCACGGAGGAAATGTTGGAGTTCGTCGACCCGCCACGGGCGCGTGCTGCGGCGGAGCGATGCTGGCGATCACCGGGCGCCGGCCCCTGGGACGTGGCACTCTACGGCTGGACGCTGCACGAGTCCGGTCTGCATCGGCAGGCCCTCGGCGTCCTCTGGCCGCTGGTTGCCCAGGGCGTGACCCGGCAGGACCCCGTGCGGGTGCACTGGGGCGCGTGCACAGCGGCGAGCGCGCTGCTCGCCCTCGATCGCACCGACGACGCGCTCGCCGCGGTCGAGCCCTGGCGCGCCGAGGTCGCCCGGCGGGACTGGCCCAGCGAGAAGCGCCGGCACCTCAGCGTCCACGCATGGGCGCTGCTGCAGCAGGGCGAGGTCGAGCAGGCGGCTGACCTGGTCGCGGCGCACCTGCCGATCTCGCTTCTCGCCGTGCCGACAGTGCCGGTGCTGCGGGAGCGGACCGAACGCCTCGCCGGCCGGCTGACCGACCTCGCCCGGCTGCGTGACCTGATCGACGAGCGCCGTCCGCACCGCTTCCTGGCGCTCGACATGTGGCTGTGCCTGGCCGTCGAGCAGGCCCTGCGCGTCGACGGCGCCGAGCGCGCTCAGCTGCTCGACGAGATCGTCGCCGAGCGCCGAGGGCTCTACCTGCCCTTCGGCTACCAGGAAGACCTCGACGAGCTGCTCGGGGCGGGCTGAGCTAATCGAAGACCGCCACCTGGTCGCCGACCCGCACCTCGGCGCCGATCCCCTGGACGAGGGGCAGGTGGTCGAACAGGTGCCACATGCGCTCGACGAGCCCGTCGCGGAAGAAGAACACGTCGAGGGACGGTGCCTCGATCGGACGACCGGTCGCCGACAGCCCGACGTACTCGCCGCCATGCGTGCCGATGAAGCGC
>DATLOQ010000108.1:0-12643 GCA_035536235.1 Mycobacteriales bacterium | reverse complement strand
ATCCTGGCCCACCTGTCCGAAGACGCCGGCCTCATCGACGCGTTCGCCAGCGGTGAGGACCTGCACACCACGACGGCCGCCCGGGTCTTCGACGTGCCGCCGGAGCAGGTCGACCCCGAGCTGCGGCGCCGGATCAAGGCGATGTCGTACGGCCTCGCGCAACAGCTGCAGATCACGCCGGACGAGGCGAAGGAGCAGATGACCGCGTACTTCGAGCGGTTCGGCGGTGTGCGCGACTACCTCCGTGACGTGGTCAACCAGGCACGCACCGACGGCTACACGGAGACCATTCTGGGCCGGCGCCGTTATCTTCCCGACCTTGTCAGCGACAACCCGCAGCGTCGGCAGATGGCGGAGCGGATGGCGCTCAACGCACCGATCCAGGGTTCAGCTGCGGACATCATCAAGCTGGCCATGCTGCGCGTCGACGCAGCCCTCACGAGCGAGGGCCTGCGATCGCGGCTGCTGCTGCAGGTGCATGACGAGCTGGTGCTGGAGATCGCGCCAGGGGAGTGCGCGACGGTGGAGACACTGGTACGCCGGGAGATGGGCGCGGCCTTCCCACTGGCCGCCCCCCTCGACGTCTCGGTCGGCATCGGCCGGACCTGGGACGAAGCCGGCCACTGACCGTCTCGGGGCACTGCCCGCCATGACATTTGCCCGGTTAACGGGCCAATTGGACCCCCTGGCTAGGGCGATCGGGTCCAATTGCCCGGTCACCTTGCCGGCGCGGATACCGTGTCAACGTGCGCACCCAGCGGCTGGAGCTCGACGACGCGTCGCTGCGCGAGTGGGACGCGCTGGTGATCGACGCGACGCCCGACGGAGTCGTGCTCGATCGCAGCGCCTTCTACCCCGGGGGCGGAGGGCAGCCGCCCGATCACGGCGTGCTGCTGTGGGGTGGGGTGCAGAGCCGCGTTGTCGGGATGCGCAAGGGCGACGACTTGCTGTTGCAGATCGCCGACGACGACCCGGTGCCGCCGGTGGGCACGACGGTGCGCGGCGCCGTCGAGGACGAGCGCCGATCCGCACTCATGCGCACCCACTCGGCCCTGCACCTGCTCGGCGGTGTGGTCTTCCGTGAGTTCGGTGCTCTGGTGACCGGCGGCAACATGGAGCCGCTGTCCGGGCGGCTCGACTTCGATCTTCCGGTGGTTCCGGAGGGCTTCAAGGACCGTATCGCCGAGCTCTGCGCGGCTGAGGTCGACCTCGACCGCCGAATCGACGTGCGTGTCCTGCCCAGAGCTGAGGCGTTCGCGATCCCGGACATCATCCGTACGGCGACGAACCTCGTTCCGGCTGGGCTGACCGAGGTGCGCATCGTCGACATCGTCGGGCTCGACGCTCAGGCCGACGGTGGCACCCACGTGGCGTCGACTCGGCAGATCGGCCCGATCGAAGTCGTCAAGGTGGAGAGCAAAGGGAGAGCCAACCGACGGCTGCGCATCGCGCTGCACTGATCAGCTCTCGGCGTCCTCGGGATCCTCCGGGGGCGGCGACGCCATCGTGTCGTTGGCGGGCAGGCTCGGCGAGGTGAGCGCGCGGACTGCGGCCACCACGTCGACCAGTCCGTGGCCGCGATCGAACGACGTCGTGGCGCCCCATCGCGGTGCAGGCTCGTAGTCGCCGCCGAACTTGTGAGCCGTGGTTACCAGAGCCCACTCGATCTGGGCCGGCGTCGCCGACGGGCGGGCCTGAAACAGCTGGGCGACGATGCCCGCCAGGTGCGGAGCTGCCATCGACGTACCCGACATGGTGGCGAAGGTGAACCTGTCCGATGGGCCTGGACCGTCAGCTCCATACGAGCCGTAGCAGAGCGGCAGGTTGGCCCGGCAGGACGACAGGATCGAGGACCCGGGCGAGACGAGATCCGGATAGGTCTGCGGGAGCCCGGTCGTCCCGCGAGAGCTGAAGCTGGACACAGAGCCGTCCCGCGTGCCGGACTTCTTGTCGTCGTAGCTGCCGACCATGAGCACCCCTGGCGTGGGGTCGTTGCCGTAGCCGCTGGTGCGCTGGGGCTGCCCGACCTCATCCTTCCCGGTGCCGTCGCCGCCGTCGTTGCCGGCTGCCCAGACCACGACGACGCCGGCCGCGACCAGCTCCCGCTGGATCAGCGTCACCGTGCACCGCTCGCAGAAGGTGGAGCCGCCGACTGGACCCCAGGAGTTGTTGACCACCTTGATGGGGGCGCAGGTGCGGGTGAGACACGGCTTGGCGTGGTTGTCCAGCACCCACTGCATGCCCTGCGTCCCGCTGCCCATGCTCGGACCGACGCCGACGCTCACGCCGACCAGCGAGGCGCCAGGCGCGGAACCGTGCAGGTTGAGCTGGGTCGGTCCGGTGGTCCTGACGTCGTACCCGGCTGCGATGCCGGCGACATGGGTGCCGTGGCCGCCAGCGCCGAGGGTGTCGGTGTCGTTGCGTACGACGTCGTCGACGAAGCAGAGGCCGTCGTAGACGAGGTTGCCGGCGATGGGGCACACGGTCCGCACGTTGCGGACCACCTTGCTGCCACCCTCGGCGTCGCGGAAGAACGGATGCGTGCCGTCGATCCCGGTGTCGATGATCGCGATGGACACACCAAAGCCGTCCACAGCGAGTCGTCCGGGCAGGGCCCGGGCCTCCCGCCCCCGGGTGGCCACGTGCGACGTGTCCAGCATCCACTCGACGGGCCGGTCGCCTTCGAGGAAGTCGACGTCGAGCCGCTGGAGCGTCCGGACCTGACCGGCGGTGCCGGTGGCCAGCACCACGCGGACCTGCGGGTAGCGGCCGACCACGGTCAGCCCGGCGGCGCGGGCCGCGCCCTCAGCCGCCTCGATGTGCCGCGCGTGCACGAAGACCGAGATGGGCGCACCGGGCGGTCGGCTGGCCAGTTCATTCGCGAGGTAGGGGTCGAGCGTGGCCAGCGGACCGGCGACGGCACGGGGCATCAGCCCGGCCAGGACGGCGGCCACGGCGAGGAGGGCGGTACGGCGCAGTCTCACCCGCAGTTCTTCGACAGCGGGGCACATTCACCTGTACCCGGCGGGAGGCAGGTTTCAGAGTCGCCGCGGCGAGGTAAGCAGACTGCTCGAAGAAGAAGTAGCGGCACTGCCTGCATTGCCAGCGAAGCGAACACGACGACCGGCGCAGCCCGAGCGAGACGGCTGCGCCGTCGTCGTGTGCGGGACCGACCAGTGCTATCCCCTCGCGAGGTCGCCCAGGTGGCTGTCCGGGGCAACTAGGCTCTGCGGACGTGCCGAGAATCCGGCACGGCTGGAGGGGCGTGTGGGCGGCTGCACTCGCTGCGGCGACGCTACGGCGTCGCCAACCGCGCGGTTCTGCGCATCGTGTGGTGCTCCGTTGCGGGCCGGGGATAACTCCGACCGCGAGGTCCGGAAGATCGTCACCGTGATCTTCACCGATGTCGCTGGGTTCACCAGCCTGAGCGCTCACCTCGACCCGGAGTCGTTGCGACGTGTCATGTCCCGCTACTACGAGGTCGCCAGCGCCGTGTTGTCCCGCCACGGCGGTACTGTCGAGAAGTTCATCGGCGATGCGGTCATGGCCGTCTTCGGGGTCCCGAAGGCGCACGAGGACGACGCTGTCCGCGCCGTGCGCGCAGCGCACGAGCTGCGGGCGGCACTGGAGAGTCTGAACGACGAGCTGGCCGCGAAGTGGGCCGTGCGTCTGCAGGTGCGGACGGGAGTCAACACCGGCGAGGTGGTCGCCGCGACACCGACCACGGGGCCGTGGTTCGTCGTCGGCGACGCTGTCAACGTGGCCGCGCGGCTGGAGCAGAGTGCTGCGCCCGGAGACGTGCTGATCGGCGATACGACGTACCGGCTCGTCCGGCACGAGGTCGTCGCCGAGCCGATCGAGGACCTCTGGGTCAAGGGCAAGGACGGCGCCCTGCGCGCCTACCGGCTGGTCGCCGTCGGTGTGGACGACGGCGCGCGCGTGCACGCACCTCTGGTCGGGCGGGGTAGCGAGCTGAGCCTGCTGCTCGACACCTTTGCGCTCGTGCGGGACAACCAGACGTGCCGCCTGCAGACGGTGCTCGGCTGGCCCGGGATCGGAAAGTCGCGACTCGTAGCCGAGCTCGTACGACGTGTCGAGAGCGAGGCGCGCGTGCTGCGCGGCCGCTGCCTGCCCTACGGCGAGGGCCTGACCTACTGGCCGCTGGCCGACGTGGTCAAGCAGGCGGCGGGCATCAACGACGACGACACGCCGGACGCCGCCTACGGGAAGGTGTCGACGCTGGTCCCGGCGCAGACCGGCCGACTGGTCGCCGAACGAGTCGCTGCGCTGATCGGGCTGTCGGACGTGCCGGTCCCCGCCGAGGAGGTCGCCTGGTCGGTACGCCGTCTGCTGGAGGGCCTGGCGGCGGCAGGGCCACTCGTCGTCATCTTCGAGGACCTGCACTGGGCTGAGCAGCGTTTCCTCGACGTGCTGGAGCACCTGGCCGAACGCGTGCAGGGTGTCGCGCTGCTCGTCGTGTGCACCGCGCGCCCTGAGCTCCTCGACGCCCGTCCCAGCTGGACCGGCGGCATGCCACGCGCCGGGACGGTGCACCTCGAGCCATTGCGCTCGCGGGATGCGGAGCTCCTCGTCGACGAGCTGCTCGGCGCCGACTCGCTCGACGCAGACGTCCGCGCTCGCGTCGTGGCCGCGGCCGATGGCAGCCCGCTCTTCCTCGAGCAGCTGCTCTCGATGCTGGTCGATGACGAGATGCTGCAGCTGCGGGACGGCCGATGGGTTCTGATCGGAGAGCTGACGCTCCAGTCGGTGCCGCCGACGATTCACGCCCTGGTCGCCGCGCGCCTTGACCAGCTGGAGGCGGGGGAGCGGACGGCGGTCGAGCGAGCGGCCGTCATCGGACACGAATTCCGCGTCGGCGAGCTCGCAGCGCTCGTCGGGTCCGACTCGGCAGACCTGAGCACGGACCTCGCCAGGCTGGTCCGCAAGGGGCTTCTCCGCCGTAGCGAGACCCTCGCCGCGGACGAGCAGGCTTACGCGTTCCAGCACATCATCGTGCGCGACGTCGGTTACGCGAGGTTGCCGAAGACCGAGCGGGCGCGGCTGCACGAGCAGTTCGCTCACTGGCTGATCACGACCGCGGGGGACCGCGTGCGTGAGTACGAGGAGATCGTCGGCTACCACTTCGAGCAGGCCTGCCGGCTGCTGATGGATCTCGGCCCTGTCGACGACCGGTCGCGGGCGATTGCCGTGCAAGCGGCCGCGCGCCTGTCGTCGGCAGGCCGCAGGGCGATGACCCTGTCGGACATGACGGCAGCAGCCAGCCTGCTGCACCGGGCTGCGCTGCTCCCGGTGCCGGCTGACGACGAGCACTTGAACACCCTGCTCGACCTCGGCTTCTCCCTGGTGCAGGCAGGTGAGCTCGCTCGCGGGGAGCAGGTGCTCGACGACCTCACGCGCCTCGCCGCCGAGTCCGGCAGCCGTGCTCTGGAGGCGCGGGCCGAAGTGCAGCACCTGTTCTTGACGATGCACACCAAGCCGAAGCAGTTCGAGGTCACCGCACCCGCTGCTGCGACGCGGCTCTGGGAGGAGTTTCGCCGGCTTGGCGACGAGCTCGGGATGGCGCGCGCACTTCGGCTGCGGGCACTGGCGTTCTGGGTGCGGCTGGAGTTCGGCCGCGTGAGCCAAGAGCTGGACGGGGCGGTGACCCACGCGCGGCAGGCCGGTCACACCCAGGAGGTCGCGGAGATCGAGTGGCTCCAGGCGTCGACCGCGATGTGGGGTCCGCTGCCGGCCGCGGAGGCGATCGCGCGGGTGACTGCTCTGCTCGAGCGCACCGAGGGCAACCTGAAGCTGCGCGCGAACTGCCTGCTACGGCTCGGCGGGCTGGCGGCGATGGCCGGCGACTTCGACGCCGGCCGAAAGCTGGTGTTCGACGGGCGAGCCCTCCTCGCCGACCTTGGCCTGCACTTCTTCGTCGCGGGCAGCGCCCAGATCTCCGGGCTTGTCGAGCTGCTCGCCGGTGACGCAGTCGCCGCGGAGGAGGAATTCACCCGCGGCTACGGCTATCTCCGCGACCTCGGAGAGAAAGCGCACTTCTCCACCCTCGCTGCGCACCTCGCGCAGACGTCGTACCTGCTCGGCCGCTACGACGACGCGGCGCGGTTCGCGGGTGAATCAGAGGAGGCGACCGAGGGCGGCGACACCTTCACCGATGTGGTGTGCGGCGGTGTTCGCGCCAAGCTCCTCGCCCGAGCGGGTCGCTGCGCCGAGGCACTGGCCGACGCCGAGCGAGTGGTCGCGACGGCCGCAACGACTGAGCACCTGCTGCTGCGCGCCGACTCGTGGCTCGACCGCGCTGACGTGCTGCGCTCGGCGGGGGACACAGCTGCGGCCATGGCGGCGGTGACCCGCGCGAGCGACCTCTACGCCCAGAAGGGCGCGACTCCGGCGTTCGATCGGGTCGCCACCCTCGCCGGCTGGTGACGTCAGCGCTTCTCCACCACCCAGATCGCGGTGCCCGGGACGAGCTCGCCACGGGTCGCACTCCACTGTGGGTACGACGACGTGTGCCCGGTCGGCCACTCCGGCTCGATGAGGTCGACGATGCTGAACCCGGCGCCGACGAGCTGCCGCACGCGGTCGCCCATCGTCGCGTGGTGTTCGACGTACGCCGCTCGACCGGTGGCGTCTGCTTCGACGTAGGGGCGGCGGTCGAAGTACGACGTCTGCACGGACAGACCGCGAGGCCCGGGGTCGTCCGGGAAGCACCAGCGCAGCGGGTGGCTGATGGAGCAGACCCAGCGCCCGCCCGGGCGCAGCACCCGGGCGATCTCGTGCATCAGCCCCGCGCCGTCCCCCACGAAGGGCACCGCGCCGTACGCCGAGAAGGCGACGGCGAAGGCCCCATCGGCGACCGGCAGCGCGAGCCCGTCGGCCTGCACGACCGGCACGGCGGTCCCCGACGCGATGTCCAGCCGCCCCGACTCTCGCAGCTGGCCAGCCGAGAGGTCGATGCCAACCACCCGGGCACCGCGCCCGACCAGCCAGCGGGCACACTGGGCCGCACCGCAGCCGATCTCGAGAACAGCCAGCCCCGACACGTCGCCGAGCAGTCCGGCCGTAGCCTCCGTCACGCCCTCGGGACACCACAGGAACGTGTCGGCGCCCAGGTCGACGGCGTGCTCCGCCTGGTACGACGTCGCGTGCGCGTCCCACCACGCCCGCTGCGCGGCGCGGGTCTCGGCCACGTCGGCAGCCCGCCTGGAAACCCCGTCGGGGCCTTCCGGAGCTGCCACGTCGTACCGCCCCTCAATTGACCCCTCTCGCGCGGGTCCCGTATCCTCCCGGAAGCGCGACGGGCCTGCGCACGCCTCACCGGAGCAGGCTCGCCCTCGTCTGTCATCGTTTTTCGGCTTCTACGAGACCGTCCCTCCGACTCCCTCGTCCACCGTCTACGGCTACCGACGAACAGGCCCCGAGCGCTCGTCTACCCGTAGCCGGAGCCATTCTCTCGTGACGACCACCACCACTGCACCTGCGACACCTTCGCCCGACGAGCCCGCGCGGAGCACCACGCCGCAGGTGGCCATCAACGACGTCGGCGACATGCAGGCGTTCATCGACGCCATCGACCTCACGATCAAGTACTTCAACGACGGCGACATCGTCGAAGGCGTGATCGTCAAGGTGGACCGCGACGAGGTGCTGCTCGACATCGGCTACAAGACCGAGGGCGTCATCCCCTCGCGCGAGCTCTCCATCAAGCACGACGTCGACCCGTTCGACGTGGTCAGCGTGGGTGACGAGATCGAGGCCCTGGTTCTCCAGAAGGAGGACAAGGAGGGCCGGCTGATCCTGTCCAAGAAGCGGGCGCAGTACGAGCGCGCGTGGGGCACGATCGAGAAGATCAAGGACGAGGACGGCATCGTCACCGGGACGGTTATCGAAGTGGTCAAGGGGGGCCTGATCCTCGACATCGGCCTGCGCGGCTTCCTCCCCGCCTCCCTCGTGGAGATGAGGCGCGTTCGCGACCTGCAGCCCTACGTCGGCAAGCAGCTCGAGGCCAAGATCATCGAGCTGGACAAGAACCGCAACAACGTCGTGCTGTCCCGCCGGTCCTGGCTCGAGCAGACGCAGAGCGAGGTGCGCCAGACCTTCCTCACGACCCTGCAGAAGGGTCAGGTGCGACCCGGCGTCGTGTCCTCGATCGTCAACTTCGGCGCCTTCGTCGACCTCGGCGGCGTCGACGGCCTCGTCCATGTCTCCGAGCTGTCCTGGAAGCACATCGACCACCCGAGCGAGGTCGTCGAAGTCGGCCAGGAGGTCACCGTCGAGGTGCTCGACGTCGACCTCGACCGCGAGCGAGTCTCGCTCTCGCTCAAGGCAACCCAGGAAGACCCGTGGCGCCAGTTCGCCCGGACCCACGAGATCGGCCAGGTCGTGCCCGGCCGGGTCACCAAGCTGGTTCCCTTCGGTGCGTTCGTTCGCGTGGACGAGGGCATCGAGGGCCTGGTGCACATCTCCGAGCTGGCCGAGCGGCACGTCGAGATCCCGGAGCAGGTCGTCAACGTCGGCGACGAGATCTCGGTCAAGGTGATCGACATCGACCTCGAGCGTCGGCGCATCTCGCTCTCCCTCAAGCAGGCCAGCGAAGGGACCATCGGCGACGCAGTCGGGTTCGACCCAGCCGTCTACGGCATGGATGTCCAGTACGATGAGGCCGGCAACTACATCTACCCGGAGGGCTTCGACTCCGAGACCGGTGAGTGGCGCGAGGGCTTCGAGGAGGCTCGGGCGACCTGGGAGTCGGCGTACGCCGAAGCGCATGCACGCTATGACGCGCACGTGGCGGAGCTCGCCGCGAAGGCCGCGGCCCAAGCTGCGGCGGACGCCGAAGCCGGTTCCGCGACGTCGTACAGCTCGACCACCGAGGAGGTCGCGGACACTTCCGGCGGCGGCGCCCTCGCCGGCGACGACGCGCTGGCGGCGCTCCGCGACCAGCTCCAGGGGGACGCCCCGGGGACCGAGGAGACCCCTTCGGAGTAGTCCGGACGGCGTAGAAAAGATACGCCGAACGGCGTAGCGCTGGATGCCCCTGAGCGGGCAGATCTCTTATCGCCGGAAGACCCACTTCCTTGGAGGCAGCCATGGAGCCCACCGAGCCCAGCACCAGCCGCCCGGACCCGTCCCGCCGAACCTTCTTGCGTCGCTCCGCCGTCGTCGGCGGCGCGCTTCTGTGGACAGCGCCGGCCATTCAGACGATCGCCAGCCCGGCCCACGCGCAGGCCAGTCCAGGCGGCGGCAACGGTCAGGGGATTTCCTTCGCGGCGCTGCTGCTGGACTGCGGAGGCACGCTGAGGCGGATCAAGTTCGAGGCGCCGACCTTCGCGGCAGAGTTCGGCCCCGAGTTCGCGGTTGCCGATTGCCGCGACCAGCTGCGGCGCAACGACCCGGCCGTCAGCGCGACCCGGCCGCCCGCTACCGCCAGCTTCGACCCGGCCACCGGCAACCTGACCGTCGACCTCGGTGGCTGCACCCTGGTCGACTACGTCGTCAAGTGCGGGGTGCCGTCCGATCCCGACGACCAGGGCTGCGAGGACGCCGGCGAGGGCGCGCAGACCGTGGCGCCCGGCGCGACCGGCACGGTCGTCTTCGTGCCGTGTGATCTCGGGGACGACACCCCCGGCGTCGCGGACTAGCCGACCGGCTGGCTGACGTCGTCCGGCAAGGGTCTGATGCCGTTTGACCGCTCTGCCATGCTGGCCCCATGCGGGTGGGGCTGACCGGCGGGATCGGGTCGGGTAAGACCGAGGTGGCGCGGCGGCTCGCCGCGCTGGGCGCAGTCGTCATCGACTACGACAGTCTCGCCCGCGAGGTGGTCGCCCCCGGCAGCGCCGGGCTGGCGGCAGTGGTGGCGGCGCTGGGGCCCGACGTGCTGGCATCCGACGGCAGCCTCGACCGAGCTCGAGTGGCTCAGCAGGTCTTCCTCGACGAGGTGGCCCGGAGGCGCCTCAACGCTGTGGTGCACCCGCTCGTCGGCGCCCGTGCGGCGGAGCTGGGGGCCGCTGCCCCGGAGGGCGCCGTCGTAGTCCACGACATCCCGCTGCTGGTGGACAACGGCCTGGCCCCGGCCTTCGACGTGGTGATCGTCGTGACGGCGGAGGAATCCACCCGGCTGCGACGCCTCGTGCGACGCGGCCTGTCCGAGGCCGACGCCCGCAATCGGATCGCGGCCCAGGTCACCGACGCCGACCGGCGACGCGTGGCGTCGTACGTCATAGCCAACGAGGGCGACCTGGAGGACCTCGACCGGCTCGTTGCTGAGGTCTGGCAGGCGCTGTCTGCCGACGTCGCCGACCGGTGACAGTGCACTGACCTCGGCAAGCCGCCCCTCGGGTGTCGGAACTTTCGAGCCGACTAGTCACTTAGAGTGGTAGACAGACCTGGATACCCGCGCCTCCTTCCTCTCAAACCCAGTCCGGAGGAATTTCTTCGCATGCCTGAGACTCCGCCTGCCCTGCCCCGCAGCGCGTGGTCGCCGTTGATGCGAGTGCACGCCCTCCTGGTGGGAGCCCTCATCTTCGCCGGGGTAGCCGCGGCGGGAGCCACGGCGCGGCCGGTCAGTCCGCTGCAGGTGGGGGCACCCGCCGCGTTCGCGGCGCGGCTGGCTCCTGCGGTGCCGGCGAGGAGCACGGCGGCCCGGCTGACCGCACCCAAGGTGCGCGCGGGTCGCGCCGGCAGCGCTGCGGCGCCTGCGGCAGCCAACCCGCATCCCGGGGCGCGTTACCTGCCGACCGGCACGGGTATGTGGACGCACCAGTGGGACAAGACGGAGGGAGGCGACGCCGACGCCATCGTCCGCCGGGCGACTCGCACCGGACTGAGCCACCTCTTCGTCCGCACCGGGACCCGCAAGGGCGGGTTCGACGGCGGCCCGATCCTCGACGAGCTGCTGCCGGCCACCCGCGGCACCGGGATCAAGGTCATTGCCTGGGATTTCCCCTACCTGGTCAACCCGGAGGCCGATGCGCGGCGCCTCGCCCGGGCTGCGCGCTACGTCCCGCCGGGCGAGGGCACCCCCCGGGTCGCTGCTGTCGCTCCTGACATCGAGACCGGCGCGGAAGGCACTCGACTCAGCGGCGCCGCCGTACGCATCTACTACCGCGAGCTGCGGCGCCTGCTGCCTGACCACATCGCGATCCTGGCCACCGTGCCGTGGCCGTCGGAGAAGCGGGTGGGCCGCTACCCGTACGCCGAGTCCGCTCTGTACGCCGACGCCTTCATCCCGATGGCCTACTGGATCAACCGCGACCCGCAGACCGTGACGCGGCAGAGCATGCTCTTCCTGCGACGCTTCGGGAAGCCGATCATGCCGGCCGGCCAGGCCTATGACCCGCGGATCGACCGGCCGGAGCTCAAGCTGCGCTCGCCGAGCGCGAAGGCCATCGCGCACTTCATCCGGGCCGCCAAGGACCTCGGCGCACCCTCGGTCAGCCTGTGGGTCTGGCAGACCGCGGACGACAACCACTGGACCGCCATCGGCCGCGCTCGCCACCTCTTCAAGCCCGTCCGCCCCGGCGTCGTGAAGATCAAGGTGCCGAAGCCTGTTCTGCCGGACGTGCCCCCGGCGACGAAGGGGCACGGGCGGACCGGCCGCGACCGGCCTGACGTCGAGGTCGACCGGCCAAAGCGTAGGTAAACTCACGCGTTCGACGTATGGCTAGTCCCTGAGCTGCCCCATAGCGTTGCGCCACCGACTGACGACGCTGAGGTAGAGCGAGGGACACATGGACGACGAGAGCTTCACCAGCAATCTCGGCATCAGCCGGCGGACGCTGATCAAGCGTGGCGCGGTGGTCGGTGGCGGGCTCGTGTGGGCGGCCCCGATGGTGCAGACGCTGGCCACCCCGGCCTTCGCCCAGGGCTCCCCGGCCTGCCGACCGAGCATCGAGCTGACGAACAACCAAGGCGCATGTACCAGGACGTCGTTCAACAATCAGCGGCCGGAATGCTGCGATTGCATCGCGGCGCGGAAGGCGGCCGGCGACAACGCGTTCCGAGCGGCGGTGGTCTGCAACAGTGGTCCCAACCCGCCGTGTGACTTCAGCGATGCTAACGCCCAGGATGACGGTCCGTGCTCTCCGTGATCCACCCGGCCGATGACACTCACTCTTGGAGGAGTCCACGATGACCGTTCAGCAAGACGCACTGGAGCTGCTGGAGATCTCGGGTGTGGCTGACCGCTTCCGCGGTCAGACCGTAACGGTGGCCTTGGATGACGCGGAGGCCGTTGTTACCGTCCCCGCCCAGGACCCGATGCCCAACAACTAGCTAGTCGCGCAAAAGTTCGGCGGAGCCGGGCTCCTGGTCACCTGACCGAGGGCCCGGCTCTTCGTCGTCTCGGCCTCGTCAGGCGGTGGCGAGCCGGCTCAGGAAGGGTCGCAGCTCACCCCACTCGCACGGGGTGATCACGCCGCGGGCCGTCCGGAACGTCTCGCCCAGGCTCTCCAGCGCAGTGCGGGCTCCGATCGCCACCTGGTTCTCGACGTGCGGGAAGGCACGAAGGGCCGCGGCCGCCCGACTGAGGGCAGCGCCGAACTCGCCCGGGGCGTGCAGGCCCCAGGCCGCGATGGGGAATCGGCCAGGGGTCACCGGGCTGCTCAGGACTGACTCATCGACGGTG
>DATLOQ010000107.1:0-16335 GCA_035536235.1 Mycobacteriales bacterium | reverse complement strand
CGACGTGGGCGGGGCCGACGTGGGCGGGGCCGACGTGGGCGGGGCCGACGTGGGCGGGGCCGACGTAGGCGGGGCCGACGTGGGCGGGGCCGACGTGGGCGGCGGCTCGGGCAGGGGGGAGCCGGTCGGCGCTTGCACCGCCCAGGCCATGGTGCGCACCGAGGGGGCGCTCCACGCCATGACGCCGGCGCCGGTCGCCGCCATGCGCAGGACGCCGCGGCGGGTCGTCGTCTGCATCATCCCCCCTTGGCATGGCGCGCTTCAGAGACAGCACTTCCCACTAGGCCGACTGGCCCAAACATATACCCCCAAATGGCCGAGCCTGGCCGGTAGTGGGTGGACCGCGCGGCGCTGGGTAGACCCCAGATCTACCCCCGGAGAATGGACAACCCCCGCATGCGTCGCACCCTGTCCGCTTTCGGCGCGCTCGCCGCCGTCTCGCTGCTCCTGGCCGGAGCGCCGGCCGGTGCTCAGTCCGTGCCGCTGCTTACCAGCCCCAACGTGAAGCTCGTCGCCAACTTCCCCGACACACTGTCAATCTCCGGGGTGTTCTCCCGATCAGCGCCGTTCTATTACACGTCGGGCCTGGACAGCATCAACGTCTTCGACATCAGCAACCCCCGCCTCCCGGTCCTCAAGGGCACCCTGCCGAACCTCGTATTCGAGACCGAGGCGATCACTTACGGCGAGCGCACCACCGATGGCGTGACGACCCGATTCGTCCTCGTGGGCGCCGACATCTTCAACGTGACGCCCACCCAGCCGGCCGACCGGCCACCGAACTTCGGCGGCGGCGAGGTCTACATCGTCGACGTGACCAACCCGATGCTGCCGCGCGTCCGCTCCGCGGTCAGCGCTCCGACGAGCACCCACACGGTCGCCTGTGCGGACGCGGCGTGCTCCTACGCCTACACCGCCGGTGACAACGGCGCGTTCACGATCCTCGACTTCACCGACCTCGACCTGCCCGTGGTCCTGCAGGGTAAGGAAGAGGTGCCGATCCCGTCGGCGAAGGGGCCCTTCGACGCGGGCCACCACTGGCGCTTCGAGAGCAACGGCGTGGGCTGGCACACCGGCGGCGGCGGGGCAACGGCGTACGACGTCCGCAAACCGGCCAACCCGATCCCGCTCGCCAGCACCAACGAGCTCGGCATCACCGACTTCAGCAATGCCGAGCCGTGGAACAACTTCATCCTGCACAACTCCAACCAACCCAATGCAGCCTTCTTCCGGCCCAACGCCGAGCCCGACGTCCGCAACGGCAACGTGCTCCTCGTCACCGAGGAGGACTACGCCAACGAGGGCGACGAGATCGAGTGCGACCTGGCCGGGTCCTTCGAGGCGTGGCACATTCCGACCTTGGACGCGGCGGCCTACCGCAAGGCCAACCCCGGGCTCGAGCCGGGCAAGGGCACGATCGCCCCGATCGGGCGGATCAACCCCGTCATGGTCGGCTCGGGCATCGACTCGCCGGTCGGCGGCTTCTGCTCGGCGCCTTGGTTCGACTACCACCAGAGCGGCATTATCGCGCAGGGCTACTACCAGCAGGGCATGCGCCTGATCGATGTCCGGCAGCCCCGCGAGCTGGTCCAGTACGGGTTCTTCACGACCGGCGCCAGCGAGGTCTGGGACGCTTACTTCGTGCCCGAGTACGGCGCTGACGGCAAGGCGACCGGCAAGGGCACCAACCTCGTCTACACGGCCGACCTGATCCGCGGGCTGGACGTCCTCGAGGTGGAGCTGCCGCCGGACCTGACCCCCAACCCGGTCAACGGCCGTGGCAACGCTGCTCCGGCGCCGCGCCCGAGCAGCCAACCGGCCCCCGCGCCAGCACCTAAGCCGGCGCCGGCGCCCGCTCCCCGGCCGCTGCCCGCCACGGGTGCGGACGTAGGCCTGCTGGTTGGTGGCCTCGTCGCGGTGGGTGCGGCCATCACGCTGCGCCGCCGCCGCGGTCTCGTTTAAGGCTGCGGCCTAGCTGCGGCGCCGCCGCGTCGTTCGGTCGCGCGCTGCCAGCCGCGACACAGGGGGGTAGCGCACCTCCACCAGAGTCAGCCCGTGCGCTGGGGCCACCGCGCCAGCCGCCGCGCGGTCCTGGCTGGCGAGGGCTTGTGCGGGCCATTCGACGTCACGGCGCCCGTCACCGACGGGCAGCAGGGTGCCGATCAGCGACCGAACCATCTGATGGCAGAAGGCGTCCGCCTCCAGCGTCGCGACTAGGGTCCGGTCCGGGTCCCGTCGCCAGCTGAGCCGCCGCAGGGTGCGCAGCGTCGTGGCGCCTGCCCGCTGCCGGCAGAAGGCGGCGAAGTCGTGCAGGCCGACCAGCGGGCGCGAAGCGGCCCGCAGCCGGACCAGGGACAGCGGACGAGGGTGGACGAGCGTGTCGTGCCGGCGCAGCGGGAGGACGCCGTACGCCTCGTCAGCCACGCGGTACTCGTAACGCCGCGTCAGGGCCCCGAAGCGGGCGTCGAAGGCGTCCGGTACGGCAGAGGCCCCCAGGACCCGCACCGAGCCGTCCAGGAGGCCGTTGGTACGTCGCGTCAGCTCGTCGAGCCCGCCCGCTAGGCGAACCTCCTCGCCAGGGGGATCTTGGACGCTTCGCGTCAGCTCCGTGCGGGCGGTCGGCTCCGTGCGTCCAAGATCCACCTGGAGGGGGGCGTCGAAGTGGCACACCTGGCCCGTGGCGTGCACCCCGGCATCGGTCCGGCCGGCCACCGTGAGCTGCACGGACGCGCCGAGGACGCGGCCCAAGGCCTCTTCGAGGACGCCCTGGACGGTCTGCCTGCCGGGTTGGACCGCCCAGCCGGAGAACGGCGCTCCGTCGTAGGCGACGTCGAGCCGAATGCGCACGACGGATGCGTCCGCGCTACGCCGGAGGCTTGTCCTGGCCGTCGGTGGGCGTCTCGTCACTGCCCGCACTGCCCGCATCGTGGGCACTGTCCGCGGGCGCAGCAGCGTCTGCCTCGACGGTCTCTGATGCCGCGGCGGCCGAATCGAGCGCTGCCGCCGCATCTGCCTGGACCAGGTCGGCTGCTACCTCGTCCGCCGGGGCGTCAGCCGCGTCGGCACTGGCTGGCTCGACTGCACTGGCTGGCTCGTCGGCACTGGCTGTCTCGACTGCCTCGCCCTCGACGACGTCGACGACGTCTGTCGCCGGCTCCGCCGCAGTGGACCCCGCGCCCGACGCGGTGTCCGAGTCAGCGGCGTCCGATTCAGCGGCGGCCGAGACGTCAGCAGCACCGGCGGCCGCCTTCGCGCGACGCGGGGCGAACTTGGTGCCCCGGGCACGCTCGGCCTCACCGACCGCCTGCTGAGCGATGGTCGTCGCCTCGACCAGCTCGATGACGGCCATCGGTGCGTTGTCGCCCTTGCGGGGCATCACCTTGGTGATGCGGGTGTAGCCGCCTGGCCGGGCGGAGAAGCGCGGACCGATCTCATCGAAGAGCGTGTGCACCACCGACTTGTCCCGCACCACCGTCAACACGTGCCGCCGAGCGTGGATGTCGCCGCGCTTGGCGAAGGTGATGAGCTTCTCGGCTAGCGGCCGCAGCGCCTTGGCCTTCGCCTGGGTCGTCGTGATCCGGCCGTGCTCGAAGAGCGCAGTTGCCAGGTTGCTCAGCAGCAGCCGCTGGTGCTGCGGGCTGCCACCGAGGCGGGGCCCCTTCATCGGGGTGGGCATCGTCGTCTCCTCGAGAAAGTGATCAGTGCGGGATTGCTACGGCGTACGGGTTAGGCCGGCTCGGTGTCGTCGAAGCTGTCGAAGTCGTCCGAGCCGTAGTTGTCCACGACATCGCGCGGGTCGAACCCGGGTGGGGAGTCCTTGAGAGCCAGACCCATGCTGTGCAGCTTGGCCTTCACCTCGTCGATCGACTTCGCGCCGAAGTTGCGGATGTCGAGCAGGTCGGCCTCGCTGCGCGTGATGAGCTCGCCCACCGAGTGGATGCCTTCCCGCTTGAGGCAGTTGTAGGAGCGCACCGTGAGGTCCATCTCCTCGATCGGCAGCGCGAGGTCAGCGGCGAGCGCGCCTTCGGCGGGCGACGGCCCGATGTCGATGCCCTCGGCCTCGGCGTTGAGCTCCTGGGCCAGGCCGAACAGCCCGACCAGTGTCTTGCCGGCAGAGGCGATCGCGTCGCGCGGTGAGATGGACGGCTTCGACTCCACGTCGACGACGAGGCGGTCCCAGTTGGTCATCTGTTCGACCCGGGTGGCCTCGACCTTGTAGGTCACCTTCAGCACCGGCGAGTAGATCGAGTCGACGGGGATGCGGCCGATCTCCTGGCCCGCCTGCTTGTTCTGCACCGCGGAGACGTAACCGCGGCCGCGTTCGACGGTCAGCTCGATCTCCAGCTTGCCCTTCTTGTTGATGGTGGCGATGTGCATGTCGGGATTGTGGATCTCGACTCCGGCGGGCGGCGCGATGTCGCCGGCCGTGACCTCACCCGGGCCCTGCTTGCGCAGGTACATCACGACGGGCTCGTCGCTCTCGGAGCTCACCACGAGGCCCTTGAGGTTGAGGATCAGGTCTGTCACGTCCTCCTTGACCCCAGGAACCGTGGCGAACTCGTGCAGTACGCCGTCGATGCGGATCGAGGTGATGGCGGCACCGGGGATGGACGAGAGCAGGGTTCGGCGCAAGGAGTTGCCGAGCGTGTAGCCGAAGCCTGGCTCCAGCGGCTCGATGACGAAACGCGAGCGGTAGTCACTGACTGGCTCTTCGGTGAGGGTGGGGCGCTGTGCGATAAGCAAGACGAGCTCCTTCGAATCTCCTGGGCGACCGCTATTTGACGCCCTGTGAGCGAGTGAAACCGTTTACTTGGAGTAGAGCTCCACGATCAGCTGCTCTTGCACGGGGGTGTCGATCACCTGACGGGCCGGCAAGGCGTGCACGAGGACGCGCATCTGAGAGCTGATGACCTCGAGCCAGGCCGGCACCGGACGGTTCCCGAGCTCAGCCTTGGCGACGACGAACGGCGTGAGCCCGTGGGACTTCTCCCGGATCTCGACGATGTCGTTCTCGCTGACCCGGAAGGAGGGGATGTCCACCTTGCGGCCGTTGACCAGGACGTGGCCGTGCCGGGTCACCTGCCGCGCCATGTCGCGAGACTTGGCGAAGCCCGCGCGATAGACGACGTTGTCCAGCCGGGACTCGAGGATGCGCAGCAGGTTCTCGCCGGTCTTGCCCTGCTTCTTGTTGGCTTCCTCGTAGTAGCCGCGAAACTGCTTCTCGAGGATGCCGTAGATGCGCGCGCACTTCTGCTTCTCGCGCTTCTGGAGGAGGTACTCGCTCTCCTTCGTGCGGCCTCGGCCGTGCTCACCCGGGGGGTACGGCCGAATCTCGATCGGGCACTTGGGTGACTCGCACTTGGCGCCCTTGAGGAACAGCTTCATCTTCTCCCGGCGGCAGCGCTTGCAGTCGGGACCTGTGTATCGAGCCATGTCTAGAAGTCTCCTGGTCTCAGACTCGGCGGCGCTTGGGCGGGCGGCAGCCGTTGTGCGGCATGGGCGTGACGTCCTGGATCGCGCCGACCTCGAGGCCGGTGGCCTGCAGGGAGCGGATCGCGGTCTCGCGGCCCGAGCCGGGTCCCTTGACGAACACATCCACCTTGCGCACGCCGTGCTCCTGCGCCTTGCGGGCGGCGCTCTCCGCCGCCATCTGGGCCGCGAACGGGGTCGACTTGCGCGACCCCTTGAAGCCGACGTGGCCCGCGGAGGCCCACGCGATCACGTTGCCCTGCGGGTCGGTGATGCTCACGATCGTGTTGTTGAAGGTGCTCTTGATGTGCGCATGAGCGTGCGCGATGTTCTTCTTCTCCTTGCGGCGCACCTTCTTGGCGCCGCTCGGAGCGGTTCGGGTCTTCGGAGGCATAGAGGGTGGTCTCCCTGGATTCGTGAATGGGCGGGCGGCGAGGAGCCGTCTTACTTCTTGCCGACCTTCTTCTTGCCGGCGACGGTCTTCTTCGGGCCCTTCCGGGTGCGGGCGTTGGTGTGCGTCCGCTGACCGTGAACAGGGAGACCACGGCGGTGCCGGATGCCCTGGTAGCAGCCGATCTCGATCTTGCGCTTGATGTCCTGGGCGACCTCGCGTCGCAAGTCGCCCTCGACCTTGTACTGGCCGTCGATCCAGTCGCGCAGCTTGATCACGTCGTCGTCGGTGAGGTCCTTGACGCGAGTGTCCGGGTTGATGCCGGTCTCCCGGAGTGATTGCTGCGCGCGGGTGCGCCCGATGCCGTAGATGTAGGTGAGGCCGATCTCAACCCGCTTGTCGCGCGGGAGGTCGATGCCTGCCAGACGTGCCATGTGACGCAGTCCTTCACAATCGGCGAAGGTCTTCAGCAACCCGCCCCGTCAGGGCTCCGGCCTTCGCACCGGAGGTGTCCGCCAGAAGGCGGTGGGCTGCTTTTGCTCTTGCTCTCATCCGCTGTACGGCGGATGAGCTCTCTTATCCCTGGCGCTGCTTGTGGCGCAGGTTGTCGCAGATCACCATGACCCGGCCGTGACGGCGGATCACCTTGCACTTGTCGCAGATCTTCTTGACGCTCGGCTTGACCTTCACGTGAGGCGTACTTCCTACTTGTAGCGGTAGACGATGCGCCCACGGGTCAGGTCGTACGGGCTGAGCTCCACGACCACCCGGTCGCCAGGGAGGATTCGGATGTAGTGCATCCGCATCTTGCCGCTGATGTGCGCCAGCACCTTGTGACCGTTCTGCAGCTCGACCCGGAACATCGCGTTCGGCAGGGGCTCGACAACAGAGCCCTCGATCTCGATCGCCCCGTCCTTCTTGGGCATGGCCTCCGCAATCCGTGGAACATCGACAGAATGAGTACGCAAGTGATCCGAGCACGCGACAGCAGCCAGCCCGCGAGCCGAAAGGGAAGTCTACGTCCTCGGCGCGTCTGCGACAAAATCGCGGCTGCCTGCTAGGCGCGCGGGACTCCGCCTAGGCGGGCAAGCAGACCGCCTCAGGCAGCCGAGCCGGCGAGCAGCGGCTCAAGGATGGAGCGACCGCCGTCTTCGACGGTCAGCACCCACGGCCCCTCCTCAGTGACGGTGAAGGTGTTCTCGAAGTGCGCCGACGGCAGCCCGTCCTGGGTCACCACGGTCCAGTCGTCGTCGAGGGTGCGGGTGAGCCGGGTGCCCAGGTTGACCATCGGCTCGACGGCGAGCACCAGACCTTTCTCGATCTTGGGCCCGCGGCCGGGGCGGCCGAAGTTGGGCACCTGGGGATCCTCATGCAGGGCATGGCCGATGCCGTGGCCGACGTACTCCTCGACGATGCCGTAGCCGTGGGGTCGGATGTGGGCCTCGACAGCATGGCTGATGTCGGAGAGCCGGCCGCCGAGGCGGGCGGCGGCGAAGCCTCGCCAGAGCGACTCCTCGCAGACGGTGAGCATGTCGAGGATCTGCTGCGGCACGGTGCCGACCGGCACGGTGACCGCCGCGTCGCCGTGCATGCCACCGACGATCGCGCCGCAGTCGATCGAGACGATGTCGCCATCGCGGATGACCCGCGACGCGCTGGGGATGCCATGCACGATCTCGTCGTTGATCGACGTGCACAGGGTGGCCGGAAAGCCGTGATAGCCCTTGAACGACGGCACCGCGCCGGCCTCGGTGATGAACGTCTCCGCGATCTGGTCGAGGTCCATCGTCGTCATGCCGGGCATGACGCTGGCTTTGAGCAGCTCGAGGCAACGTCCGACGATGAGGCCGGCCTCGCGCATGAGGGCGATCTCGGCAGGGCTCTTCAACGTGATCATCGTTACTCCGTGAAGCGACGCAGGGCGTCGACGGCGCGCTCGGTGACGTCATCCACCGGGCCGGTGGCGTCGATGCCGACCAGTATCCCCCGACTGCCGTAGAAGGCGATGAGCGGCTCGGTCTGCTCGGCGTAGACGTCGAGCCGATGCCGGATCGTCGACTCCTGGTCGTCGTCGCGCTGGTAGAGCTCGCCGCCGCAGATGTCGCAGGCCGTCTCAGCGGCCGGCGGGTCGAAGTCGAGGTGCCAGACGTGGTTGCACCCCCGGCAGGTACGGCGGCCCGAGAGACGCCGTACGACTTCGTCGGTGTCGACCACGAGCTCCAGCACGACGTCGAGGTGGCGGCCGAGCTGGCCGAGGATTTCGTTCAGACGGTCGGCCTGGGTGACGTTGCGCGGAAAGCCGTCGAGGAGGAAGCCGTTCTCGGTGTCCGGCGCAGCGATGCGATCCCGGACCATCTCAATCGTGACTTCGTCCGGGACCAGATCCCCGGCGTCCATGTACTTCTTGGCCACGACCCCGAGCTCAGACCCCTGGGAGACGTGGGCACGGAAGATGTCGCCGGTCGAGACCTTCGGGACGCCGTAGTGCCCGGCGATGAACTGAGCCTGGGTCCCTTTCCCGGCTCCAGGCGGACCGACCAGGACGAGTCGCACTACCGCAGGAAACCCTCGTAATTGCGGAGCATGAGCTGGCTCTCGATCTGCTTCACGGTCTCCAGCCCCACGCCGACCATGATCAGCACCGCGGTCCCACCGAACGGGAACTGCACGCCGTTGGTGAGTCCGAGGGCGAGAAAAGGCAGCACGCTGATGGTCGCCAGGAACAGGGCGCCGGGCAGGGTGATCCGGTTGAGGATGTAGTCGAGGTATTCAGCGGTCGGCCGGCCCGGGCGGATGCCGGGGATGAAGCCGCCGTACTTCTTCATGTTGTCCGCGACCTCGGTGGGGTTGAACGTGATCGCGGTGTAGAAGTAGGCGAAGAAGACGATGAGGCCGAAGAAGAAGGCCAGGTAGAACGGGTTGGTCTGGTCGTTGACGTAGTTCTCGACGAAGCGCGTGAAGCCCTCGTTCGACTGCCAGATCTGGCTGAGCAGCTGCGGCAGGTAGAGCAGCGACGACGCGAAGATGACCGGTACGACGCCGGCCTGGTTGACCTTCAGCGGGATGTAGGTCGAGGTTCCGCCGTAGGCCCGGCGGCCGATCATCCGCTTGGCGTACTGCACCGGGATCCGACGCTGGGCCTGCTCGATGAAGATGACGGCGACGACGATGGCCAGACCCAGCAGCAGCACGAGGGCGAACACCGCCCCGCCGGCCGCACGGAGGATGTTGCCGCCCTCGGACGGGAGAGACGCGGCGATCGAGGTGAAGATGAGGATCGACATGCCATTGCCGATGCCTCGGTCAGTGATGAGCTCGCCGAGCCACATGATGATCGCGGTGCCGGCGGTGAAAACCATGACGATGGTGATGATCCGGATCAGCGAGTCGTCCGGGATGATCTCGACCGAGGTGCCCTGGAAGAGGTTGCCGGAGCGCGCCAGGGCGACGATCCCGGTCGCCTGCAGCACCGCAAGTGAGACAGTCAGGTAGCGGGTGTACTGCGTGATCTTGGCGTTGCCCGACTCGCCCTCCTGCTTGAGCGTCTCGAGCCGGGGGATCACCACGATGAGCAGCTGCATGATGATGCTGCTGGTGATGTAGGGCGTGATGCCCAGCGCGAAGACCGACAGCTGCAGCAGCGCGCCGCCGCTGAACAGGTTGATGAGGCTGTAGACCTCGCTGCTGCTCACCCGCTGGAGCTCGTCGCGGATCGCGGCGTAGTCCACGCCGGGTGCCGGCACAGCCGCGCCCAGCCGGTAGATCGCGATGACGAACCCGGTGAACAGCAGCTTGCGGCGCAGGTCGGGCGTGCGGAAGGCACGACCGAAGGCGCTGAGCAGCCCGGGCCTGTCGGGTCCAGCCACGCGTCCTCCTCGGTCGGGCGGGTGGCACCGGTCGACGGGTGCCAGGGAACAGTGTGCCCCAGCTAGAGCTGAGTCGCGGTGCCGCCGGCCGCAGTGATCTTCTCGCGGGCCGACGCGGAGAACCGGTGAGCGCTGACCTGCAGGGCCACGCTGACATCGCCGTCGCCCAGCACCTTGACCAGCGAGTCCGAGCGAACGGCACCGCTGCTGACCATGGCCGCCACGTCCACGGCGCCGCCCTTCGGGAAGAGCTCTGCGAGACGCTCGACGTTCACGACCTGGTACTCCGTGCGGAAGCGGTTCTTGAAGCCCTTGAGCTTGGGCAGACGCATGTGCATCGGCATCTGCCCGCCCTCGAAGCCGGCGGGCACCTGGTAGCGCGCGCCGGTGCCCTTGGTGCCGCGACCGGCCGTCTTGCCGCGCCGGCCGCCCTCGCCGCGCCCGACCCGCACCTTGCGAGTGTGCGCGCCCGGAGCCGGACGGAGGTGATGGACCTTCATTGACGTCTCTCCCATGGCTACTGCGTGACCTCTTCGACCGAGATGAGGTGCGTCACAGTCTTGATCATCCCGCGGATCTCGGGACGGTCTTCCTGGACGACCACGTCGTGGATGCGCTTGAGCCCGAGCGAGCGCAAGGTCTGTCGCTGGTTCTCCTTCTGACCGATCCGCGACCGGATCTGGGTCACCTTGAGCCGGGTCCCCATCAGGCACCCACCCCGGCCCGAGCCCGAAGCATGGCGGCGGGCGCGACATCCTCGATGGGCAGCCCACGGCGAGCGGCGATCTCCTCGGGGCGCATGAGGCCCTTCAGGGCGGCCACGGTCGCGTGCACGATGTTGATGGCGTTCGACGAGCCGAGGCTCTTGCTCAGCACGTCATGGATGCCGGCGCACTCCAGCACGGCCCGCACCGGGCCGCCGGCGATGACGCCGGTACCGGGGCTCGCCGGCTTCAGCAGCACCACTCCAGCGGCTGCCTCACCCTGGATGGGGTGCGGGATGGTGGCGCCGATGCGGGGGACCTTGAAGAAGTGCTTCTTGGCCTCCTCGACCCCCTTGGCGATGGCGGCCGGGACCTCCTTGGCCTTGCCGTAGCCGACCCCGACCGTGCCGTCGCCGTCACCGACGACGACCAGAGCGGTGAAGGAGAACCGCCGGCCGCCCTTGACCACCTTGGCAACTCGGTTGATCGCGACGACCCGCTCGACGTACGACGACTTCTCCGGCGCGCCCTGGCCTCCGCGCTCGCGCTTGTCGCGCTTGTCGCCGGTACCGCCGGCAGCACCACCGGCGCCGCGACGCTGGGGACCTGGCATTAGAAGTTCCTCATCTCAGTGATAGTCATCTAGAACGTCAGTCCGCTCTCGCGGGCGCCGTCAGCGAGGGCGGCAACCCGACCGTGATAGCGGTTGCCGCCTCGGTCGAAGACGACCGAGTCGATGCCCGCGGCCTTGGCTCGCTCAGCCACGAGCGCGCCGACCTTGCGCGCCAGCGCGGTCTTGTCACCGTCGCCGCCCCGAAGGTCGGTGTCGAGGGTGGACGCCGACGCGAGGGTGTGACCCTTGAGGTCGTCGATCACCTGGGCGTAGATGTGCCGCGCGGAACGGGTGACGACCAGGCGGGGTCGCGTCGCCGAGCCGGCGACCTTCTTGCGCACCCGGAAGTGCCGGCGCGCCTTGCCGATTCGACGTGCTGAGGAGACATTCATCGTCACTTACCTGTCTTTCCGACCTTGCGACGAACGACCTCACCCTGGTAGCGCACGCCCTTGCCCTTGTACGGGTCGGGCTTGCGCAGCTTGCGGATGACGGCCGACACCTGACCGACTTGCTGCTTGTCGATGCCGCGGACGATGAACTTCGTCGGCGACTGCACCTCGAAGCTGATCCCCTCCGGCGGCTCGACCGTGACCGGGTGGCTGAAGCCGAGCGCGAACTCCAGCGACGACCCCTTCGCGGCGACGCGGTAGCCGACGCCGACGATCTCGAGCGTCTTCTCGTATCCCGTGGTCACGCCGGTCACCATGTTGGAGACCAGGGTGCGGGAGAGGCCGTGCAGCGAGCGACTGGCGCGCTCGTCGTCTGGGCGGACGACGGACAGCGTGCCGTCCTCCCCCCGCTCGATGGTGATCGGCGCGGCGAGCGTGTGGGACAACGTGCCTTTAGGGCCCTTGACGACGATCTCGCTGCCGTTGAGCTGCACGTCGACTCCGCTCGGCACGGAGATGGGCATGCGACCGATTCGCGACATGGTTTCTCTCCCCTACCAGACGAAGGCGAGGACTTCGCCACCGACGCCGCGCTTGTTGGCTTGCTTGTCCGTCAGCAGGCCGGTGGACGTCGAGATGATGGCCACGCCGAGGCCACCGAGCACGCGGGGCAGGCCGCCACGCTTGGCGTAGACGCGCAGACCGGGCTTGGAGATGCGGCGTACGCCGGCGATCGTGCGCTCACGGTTCGGCCCGTACTTGAGCTCGATCACGAGGTCCTTGCCCTTCTCGACCTCGGCGACGCTCCAGCCGGCGATGTAGCCCTCCTGCTGGAGGATCTCTGCGATGTGCGTCTTGATCTTGCTGTAGGGCATCGCTACCTGGTCGTGGTAGGCGTGGTTGGCGTTGCGCACGCGGGTGAGCATGTCCGCGATCGGGTCGGTCATCGTCACTTCGGTGTGACCTTTCTCGCTACGCTCGAAAGCCCACACCGAGGTGTGGCGCTGGAGCAGGTTCGAGGAAAAATGGGCGTCATCGTTACCAGGAGGACTTGGTCACCCCTGGCAGCTCGCCGCGGTGCGCCATCTGGCGCAGGCAGATGCGGCACAGCCCGAAGGCGCGGTAGACCGAGCGCGCCCGGCCGCACCGGTTGCACCGGGTGTAGCCGCGCACCTTGAACTTCGGCTTGGCCGCTGCCTTGTTGACGAGGCACTTCTTCGCCATGTCTAGGACTCCTTGAAGGGGAAGCCGAGCTGTCGCAGCAGGACTCTCCCCTCCTTGTCGGTGGTAGCGGTCGTGACAATCGTGATGTCCATGCCGCGGGGACGATCGATCTTGTCGTAGTCGATCTCGTGGAAGATCGACTGCTCGGTGACGCCGAACGTGTAGTTGCCGTTGCCGTCGAACTGCTTCTCCGACAGCCCGCGGAAGTCACGGATCCGGGGCAGCGAGACGCTGACGAGACGGTCGACGAACTCCCACATGCGGTCGCCACGGAGGGTGACCTTCGCGCCGATGGCCATGCCCTCACGCAGCTTGAACTGCGCGATCGACTTCGTGGCCTTGCGGACCTGAGGCTTCTGCCCGGTGATGGCGGTGAGGTCGCGAAGAGCTCCGTCGATGAGCTTGGAGTCCTTGGCCGCATCCCCGACACCCATGTTGACGACGACCTTGGTGATCGACGGCACCTGCATGATGTTGGCGTAGGAGAACTGCTCGCGCATCGCCGCGACGATCTCCTCGCGGTAGCGGGCCTTGAGACGTGGCATCGCCTTCGTCGGCCGCTCGTCAGTGGTGGTCACGTGCTCCCTCTCAGACTTCCGCGCCGCAACGGCGGCATACGCGCTTGCTCCGGCCGGCGTCGTCCCGCGAGCTGCCGAGCCGTGACGGCTTGGCACAGCTCGGGCACACGACCATCACGTTGCTCACGTGGACCGGGGCTTCCTGGGTGACGATGCCGCCCTGCTGCGAGCCACGGGCCGAGGAGGTGACCTTGGTGTGCCGCTTGACGCGGTTAGCGCCCTCGACCAGCACCTTGTCCGCCGTGGGCATCGCCTGGATGACGCGTCCTTCGAGGCCGCGGTCCTTGCCCGAAATGACCCGGACCTTGTCGCCCTTGCGCACCTTCATACCCATCTCAGACCACCTCCGGTGCCAACGAGATGATCTTCATGAACTTCTTCTCGCGGAGCTCTCGCCCCACCGGGCCGAAGATGCGGGTGCCGCGGGGGTCCCCGCCGTCCTTGATGAGCACGGCAGCGTTCTCGTCGAACTTGATGTACGAGCCGTCCGGACGCCGCTTCTCCTTCACCGTGCGCACAATGACCGCCTTGACGACGTCGCCGCGCTTGACGGCCGCTCCCGGCAGCGCGTCCTTGACGGTGCCGACGATGATGTCGCCGATCCGCGCGTAACGACGGCCGGAGCCACCGAGCACGCGGATGCAGAGGATCTCCTTCGCGCCGGTGTTGTCGGCGACGCGCAGTCGCGACTCCTGCTGAATCATTTGGCCTTCTCCAGGATCTCCACGACGCGCCAGCGCTTCGTCGCCGACAGCGGACGCGTCTCCATGAGACGCACGCGGTCGCCGACGCCGGCGGTGTTGTCCTCGTCGTGCGCCTTGAGCCGGCTGGTCCGACGCATGGTCTTGCCGTAAAGCGGGTGCTGCACGCGGTCCTCGACGGCGACGACCACGGTCTTGTTCATCTTGTCGCTGACGACGAGACCCTCCCGCGTCTTGCGGAAGTTGCGGTCCAGCTCATCCTTGGCAGTTGCGTCGCTCTGTGCTGTCGCGTTCACGGCTTCTCCCATCAGGCACCGCCAGCCAGCACGGCGAGCTCGCGCTCGCGCATGACCGTGTAGATGCGGGCAATGTCCCGGCGGACTGTCTGCAGCCGGCGGTTGTTGTCGAGCTGGCCGGTGGCGACCTGGAACCGGAGGTTGAACAGCTCCTCCTTGGCCTCCTTCAGCCGCCCCAGCAGCTCATCGTCGTCCAGAGTGCGAAGGTCTTCAGCAGTGGCCATCACTCACCCACCTCGCGCTTCACGAACCGGCACTTCATGGGCAGCTTGTGCATCGCTCGTCGCATCGCCTCGGAGGCAACCGCCTCGGGCACGCCGGACAGCTCGAACATCACGCGACCGGGCTTGATGTTGGCGATCCACCACTCCGGCGAGCCCTTGCCGGAACCCATGCGGGTCTCAGCCGGCTTCTTGGTCAGCGGTCGGTCCGGGTAGATGTTGATCCAGACCTTGCCGCCACGGCGGATGTGGCGGGTCATCGCGATTCGCGCGGACTCGATCTGACGGTTGGTGACGTACGCCGGCTCCAAGGCCTGGATGCCGTACTCCCCGAACGTCACCCGGGTGCCGCCCTTGGCCGCGCCGCTGCGGTCGGGGTGGTGCTGCTTGCGGTGCTTGACTCGGCGGGGGATGAGCATTACTCGGCCGCCCCTTCAGTCGCAGTCTCCGCCGCGGGGGCAGTCTCAGGAGTTGATCCAGCGGCCTCGGGAGCGGCGATAGCCGTCTCCTCCGTCTCGACGACATCCTCGAGCTGACCCTCGATCGGGATCTCTCCGGGCTGGGACGGCAGTGCCTGACGGGGGGAGTCGCTGCGCGGCTTGCGCACGGGGCGTCGCTGAGCCTGCGCCTGGCGCATCGCCGTCTCAGCAGCGTCACGCTCGGCCCGGCTCTGGACGACATCGCCCTTGTAGATCCAGACCTTCACGCCGATGCGGCCGAAGGTCGTCCGAGCCTCGTACAGGCCGTAGTCGATGTTCGCCCGCAGCGTGTGCAGCGGGACCCGGCCTTCGCGGTAGAACTCGCTGCGGCTCATCTCGGCGCCACCGAGGCGACCGGAGCACTGCACCCGGATGCCCTTCGCGCCAGCCTTCATCGCGCTCTGCATGGCCTTGCGCATGGCGCGCCGGAAGGACACCCGGCTCGACAGCTGCTCAGCCACGCCCTGGGCGACCAGCTGGGCGTCGATCTCCGGGTTCTTCACCTCGAGGATGTTGAGCTGGACCTGCTTGCCGGTCAGCTTCTCGAGGTCACCCCGGATGCGGTCCGCCTCGGCGCCGCGGCGGCCGATGACGATGCCCGGTCGGGCCGTGTGGATGTCGACGCGGACCCGCTCCCGGGTGCGCTCGATGTCGACGCGGCTGATCCCTGCACGCTCCATGCCCTTGGACATGAGTCGGCGGATCGCCACGTCCTCCTTGACGTAGTCGGCGTAGAGCTTGTCGGCGTACCAACGCGACTTCCACTCGGTGGTGATGCCGAGGCGGAACCCGTGCGGGTTGACTTTCTGACCCACTAGCGGGCCCCTCTCCTGCTGGAGGTCGTGGTGCGGCTGGCACCCTCGTCGGGACGACTCTCGACGACGACCGTGATGTGACTGGTGCGCTTGCGGATGCGGTACGCGCGGCCTTGGGCGCGGGGCCGGAAGCGCTTGAGCGTGGGCCCTTCGTCGACGTAGGCCTCGCTGACCCACAGCGTGTCGGGGTCGAGCCGCTCGTTGTGCTCGGCGTTGGCGACAGCGCTGGCCAGCACCTTGGCGACCGTCTCGCTGGCTGCCTGCGGAGCGAAGGTGAGGACGTTGCGTGCCTGGCCGGCCGGCATCCCACGGATCAGGTCTACGACGCGGCGGGCCTTCATCGGGGTGATGCGGACGTAGCGCGCCTGCGCGCGGGCGCCCGGGCTCGAGAGCTCAGCCACGACGTACCCTCCGCTCATCCTTGACGTGCCCGCGGAAGGTCCGGGTCGGCGAGAACTCGCCGAGCTTGTGCCCGACCATGCCCTCGGTGACGAAGACCGGGACGTGCTTGCGCCCGTCGTGCACCGCGATCGTGTGCCCGAGCATGTCGGGGATGATCGTGGAACGACGCGACCAGGTCTTGATC
>DATLOQ010000106.1:0-14285 GCA_035536235.1 Mycobacteriales bacterium | reverse complement strand
AGGCACGACCGCGGTCGAGCTCCAGGATCCACTCGGCCACGTTGTTCATGAAGTAGCGGTCGTGGGTGACGGCGAGCACGGCGCCGGCGTACTTCGCGAGGTGCTGCTCGAGCCACAGCACGCTCTCGGCGTCGAGGTGGTTGGTGGGCTCGTCCAAGAGCAGCAGGTCGGGGGCCTCGAGAAGCAGCTTGCACAACGCGACGCGACGTCGCTCGCCGCCGCTGAGCTTGGACACGTCGGCGTCGCCGGGCGGGACCCGCAGCGCGTCCATGGCCAGGTCCAGCTGCGCGTCGAGGTCCCAGACGTCGTAGTGGTCCAGCTTCTCCTGCAGCTCCCCCATCTCGGCGAGCAAGGCCTCCATGGTGTCCGGGTCGGCTTCCCCCAGGAGCTCGCCGATCTCGTCGTACCGCTGCTTCCAAGCGCGCTTCTCGGCCACGGCGAGCTCGACGTTGCCACGCACGTCGAGGGACTCGTCGAGCTGCGGCTCCTGCTGAAGCAGGCCGACGGAGTAGCCCTCGGACAGCCGTGCATCGCCGTTCGACGGCTGGTCGAGACCAGCCATGATCTTCAGGACACTCGACTTGCCGGCGCCGTTGGGGCCGACCACGCCGATCTTCGCGCCCGGGAAGAACGACATCGTGACGTCGTCGAGGATGACCTTGTCGCCGTGCGCCTTGCGCACCTTCTGCATCGTGTAGATGAACTGAGCCATGCCCCTAGTGTGCCGTCGGGCTGGGTCCCCACCCAAATGCGCCCCTGCTCACCCCGGCGGCTCGAGCCGGCGGCGCAGCGCCAACAGGTCCAGCGGCGGGTCGGGGAACTTGGGGTCCATCTCCTCCAGCGTCTCGAGCAGAAGACGGGCGATGAGGTGGTTGCGCAGCCACTTGCGGTCGGCCGGTACGACGTACCACGGCGCCACCTCGGTGGAGCAACGGGTGAGCGCGTCGTGATAGGCCTCCTGGTAGTCAGCCCAATGCGCCCGCTCGTCGATGTCGCCTTCGCGGAACTTCCAGCGCTTCTCGGGGTCGGCGAGGCGGGCCAGCAGCCGCTCGCGCTGCTCGTCGTATGAGATGTGCAGGAAGCACTTGACGATCACCGTGCCGGCCGCCGCCACCTTGGCCTCGAAGCGGTTGATCTCGTCGTACCGGGTGCTCCACACCTCCCGCGGCACGATGTTGTGCACGCGGACGATGAGCACGTCCTCGTAGTGCGACCGGTCGAAGATCCCGATGCGCCCAGCAGTCGGCAGCTCGCGCCGGACCCGCCACAGGTAGTGGTGCGACAGCTCCGCGGGCGTGGGCTTCTTGAAGGCCTTGATCTGCACCCCCATCGGGTTGACGTCGCCGATGACGTGCTCGATCGTGCCGCCCTTGCCAGAGGTGTCCATGCCCTGGAGGACCAGCAGCACCGACCGCGAGCTCTCGGCGAATAGGCGCTCCTGCAGCTCCCTCAGCCGAGCCGCGATGACGGGCGTCTCCTTCTCGGCCGTCTTGCGCACGATGCCGCGTTCGTCACGCGGGTCCATGCCGACCGGCGTGGCCGAGGTGCCGCCCGGCGCGACGGCGAGCATGGTGCGCACCGATTGCTTCACAGCCATCTGGTCTCCGCCCGTCGGACTCTCTAGCCCCTGCTTACGCCATTTGGGTGCTCTCTAGTGGTGGAATGTAGGCGTTGCCCCTCTTCCCCGGAGGTTCGTCCCGTGGCACCTCGCCGACTGCTCGCCGTCCTCGCCCTGTTGGTGGTGGGGCTGCTTGGCGTCGGCGTGACCGCTGCGGTACGCCGTACCAACGACAACGCAGCTGCCACGGCGTCGCCCCGGGTCACCTCATCGCCCACTGAGGACGCCACCGCAGAGCCGCTGCCTTCCGACCCGGCCACCGAGGCGCCCGTGCCGGCCGAGACAGCAGTTCCCCTGCCGGCTGCGACACCGACCAGCGCCGCCACGCCGGCGGCTGGCGGCACCGGCGGCCCGGCCGGTGGCTCCGGATCCGGCTCGAGCTCCGGTGCTGGTGGGAGCTCCCAAGCCCTCGGCCCCCCCGCGCCGGCGATGCCGCAGACCGGGCCCGTCACCGCAGTGCTCTTCGTGGCCGCGATCAGCGCCTTCCTCGCGATCGTGGTGCACCGACGCTTCTTCCGGTGATCAGGCTGCTCGACGGGCACAATGGCCCGCGAGCGCCCGTAGCTCAGCCGGATAGAGCAAGTGCCTTCTAAGCACGAGGTCGCAGGTTCGAGTCCTGCCGGGCGCACCGTTGCGGGATGATGAGGTGGGATGAACACCACCGATCCGGCGGATGCCGACGTACCGAGCGGCCGACCGGTTTTTGTCGATGCCTCAGGACGGCGCAGTTCCTGGGTGCGCCGGGGCGGGCGGATCGTCACCACACTGCTCGTCGGCTACCTGCTCTTGGTTTTGGCCGCACTCGTCGGCCCCTCCGAGCTCTCCCGGCTGACGCTGCCCGGACTTGGCCCCCTCCTGCCCGGCCCGGAAGCCGCGACTCTGGCCGACGGCGAGGGTGACGGTTCCCGTGAGGGCCCGCGAGCCGTTCTGGAGGCGACCTCGCCTCCCGCCGCCCGGCGACAGCGCCCCCGTCCGAGCCCCTCTCTCACGCGTCCGATCCCCTCCAACCCCACCCCCTCCAGTGCAGCGGTGGCCACGACGGCTCCCGGACGCGCCGGTACGGCGCCCGGCCAAGGAGCCACTACAGCGCCGGGGCGCCGGCCGCGGTCACCCGGACCTTCCGCGGCGCCGTCGGGGACAGCGACGCCGACTGCTTCCTCGTCGCCGGCGTCACCTCGCAACAGCCGGGCGCCCTCGCCCAAGCCGAAGCCTTCGCGTTCTCCGCGATGACGGGCCCCACCCCGCCAATCGCCGGACTACGGCGACCAAGAGCGCCGTGGGGTGTGCTGACCGTCGCCCTGTTCGTCGTTCTCGTCGCCCTCCTGCTGCAGGGCTTCACGCATCAGGAGCTCGGTCGGTCATCGACCACGCGGGGGCGGGCCGCAGCGCCCGCCGTGGTGCCCGGCGGCGGCGCCATCCTCTTCCGTGGCGCCGACGGACTGACGTCACGCGGGCTGCCGGACAAGACCGTGGCGCTGACCTTCGACGACGGGCCGGACCGGAAGTGGACTCGCCAGATCCTCGACGTGCTGGTGCGCGCCAACGTGCCCGCGACCTTCTTCGTCGTGGGCTCACGGGTGACCAGCGAGGACGACCTGGTACGTCGGGCGCTCGCCGAAGGCCACGAGATCGGCAACCACACCTGGACCCATGCGGACCTCGCGACGGTGCCGCGCTGGCGGCAGAACCTCGAGCTGTCGCTGAGCCAGCTGGGGCTCGCCGGCAGTGCTGGCATCAACAGCGCGCTGCTGCGACCGCCGTACTGCTCGACACCGCAAGCCGTCACCACCTCCGAGCTCGCTGCCTACAGCAGGGCCGCGGACGCCGGCTACCTCGTGGTGCTGGCTGACCACGACTCTGAGGACTGGCGCCGGCCCGGTGTCGAGCGGCTTGTCAGCAACTCGCTGCCCGACGATGACAGCGGCTCGATCGTGATGTTCCACGATGCGGGTGGGGATCGATCGCAAACCGTCGCCGCGCTTCCCGGTGTCATCGACGCCTACCGGGACCGGGGTTACCGGTTCACCACCATCTCGGAGGGGCTCGGGCTGGATGCAGCCGCTTCAATGCAGCCGGTGGCCGGCGTACGGCGGCTGCAGGGCGATGGCCTCCTCCTCGCCGAGCGCCTGGCCGAGGCGCTCGCGTCCACGCTGACCTGGCTGCTGCTCCCCCTGGGAGTCCTCGCCGTGCTGCGGCTGGTCATCCTGATGCTCCTCGCCCGGTGGCATGTGGGCGTGGCGTGGCGGCGCATCGGTGACGCCTGGGCACTGCCGCCCGTCACCGTGCTCGTGCCGGCGTACAACGAGGCTGTGGGCATCGCCGCCACGATGCGCTCTATCGTCGGGAGCGACTATCCCGAGGTAGAGGTGATCGTCATCGACGACGGCTCCACCGATGGCACTGCCGACATCGTGGAAGGCCTCGCGCTGGCCGGTGTCCGGGTGGTACGCCAACGAAACGCCGGCAAGGCGGCGGCCCTGACGAGTGGCATCAAGCAGGCAAGCCACGAGGTCATCGTGATGGTCGACGGCGACACGGTCTTCGACCCGGACGCACTGCGCTGGCTGGTGCAGCCGCTGACGGACCCTCGAGTCGGAGCCGTGAGCGGCAACACGAAGGTGGGCAACCGCCGCGGGCTGCTGGGACGGTGGCAGCACCTCGAGTACGTCGTGGGCTTCAACCTCGATCGGCGCCTCTACGACCTGCTGCGCTGCATGCCGACCGTCCCGGGGGCGATCGGCGCTTTCCGGCGTACGGCGCTGCGCCAGGTCGGCGGGGTCAGCAGCGACACCCTCGCCGAGGACACCGACCTCACCATGGCAGTGAGCCGCGCCGGCTGGCGCATCGTCTACGAAGAACGAGCCATCGCCTGGACCGAGGCACCGACCACCCTGACCGCCTTGTGGCGTCAGCGATACCGGTGGTGCTACGGCACTCTGCAGTCGGTATGGAAGCACCGCGGTGCGGTGCGGGAGCCCGGGCAGGCCCGCTACCTAGGCCTCCTCGGCCTGCCCTACCTGCTCGGCTTCCAGGTGCTGCTCCCGCTCCTGGCGCCGATCGTCGATGTGTTCGCGGTGTACGGGCTGCTCTTCCTCGACCCCGCGAAGGTTCTTGCCTACTGGTTCGGCTTCCTCCTCCTGCAGATAATCGCCGCGGCGTACGCCCTGCGGCTTGACAAGGAACGGCTTGCCCCACTGTGGTCGATGCCGCTGCAGCAGTTCGTCTACCGCCAGCTGATGTACCTGGTCGTCATCCAGTCCGTCGTCAGCGCTCTCTCCGGCATACACCTGCCCTGGCACAAGCTGGAGCGCACGGGACTTGACCCCGACGTCCTCACGTCGGCTTCCCGCTAGCGGCTGGTGAGCCGGGTTCGCAAGGCGGCACGGGCGGCGGGCGATCCCGCGACTGCCGCAGTGTCGACCTGGCCGACGTCGAAGACCAGGAAGCCGACGGCGTCAAAGACGATATGCGTCTGCTGGCTGGTGAAGATCTTGAACGCGTCTCCGGTCAGGCCGACCAGGGCGAAGTTGGCCACCGTCTGGCCGCGGACGTAGTTGATGCTGGACGTCAGCGGATTGGGGCGGACGCCGGGGTAGGTCGCCAGAAAGCCGCTCCCGTCCGGCCCGGTGACGGTGAGGTTGCCGAAGACCGCGAGTCCTTCGACCACCAGGCCGGACACGTCGACGATGGTCTCGCTGCCACCTGGGCGCTTGAGGGTGGAGCCGAGCCTGCCGGTCCCGTCCCGTGTGTCCAGGATGCGCTGAGGCTGCGGCAAGATCTCGATGAAATTGGCGAACTGCGAGGTGAAGACGTTGCCCCACAGCACGTCGCGGTCCCCGGATGCCGCGCCGGTGTGAGCGAAGTTGAGGAAGATCTCGTCGGCGATGGCCAGGTCGCCCCGGTCGCCGACGGTCGCCGCGATCGGCCGAGCGGCACTGGCACTGGTGAGGCGGAGCACCGGCTGCGCGGCGGCGGCGGCGGCCCCGGCGTCGGTGTTGCTCACCTCCAGCACGGGCTTGCCGGCGTTTGCAGCGCTGAGGCGCGTCACGTCGCCGTTGGTGGCGGTGTTGGTCGTCGAGCCGAGCACCAGGCTGTCTCCGGTAGCCGCGGCCGCAGGCTCGGCCAGCAGCAGCGGGGCAGCGGCCAGTCCGGCGAGCACTGCTCCTCCTCGGCGCAGCATCGCCCGCCGGTCGAGCGGCAGAGCCTCGGCGTCCGATACGACGGCAACGGGACTGCCAGGGCGGTCGAGCCGGGCGGCGAGCGCGGCGACCTGCGCCTCGAGCGCCGCGATGCGAGCAGAGTCGTCCATGTCCAGCCTTCCGACGGTGACGGCGAGGGGCTGAGCCACGTTATCGCCGCACCACAAAGGCGCGCGCGCACTGCCCTGCCGCATAGGGTGACGGTCATGATCAACAGACTGGTCTGGATGGACCTCGAGATGACCGGGCTCAACCCGGACCGGGACGTGATACTCGAGATCGCTGCGCTGGTCACCGACTCCGATCTCGAGCCTCTCGACAAGGGAATCGACCTGGTCATCAACCAGCCCGAGGAGCTGCTCGCCTCGATGGTGCCGGTCGTCGTCGAGATGCACGCGAAGTCGGGGCTCACGGACGCGGTCCGGGCCTCCACCCTGACCCTGGCCGACGCCGAGCAGCAGGTGCTCAGCTGGCTCAAGACCTTGGTGCCGGAGCCGAACAAGGCACCGCTGTGCGGCAACTCGATCGCGACCGACCGTGGCTTCCTGGCCCGGCACATGCCCGAGCTCGACTCGTGGATGCACTATCGGATGGTGGATGTTTCATCCGTGAAGGAGCTGGCCCACCGGTGGTACCCCGCGGCGTACGGCGGCGCCCCGGTCAAGGCCGGTGGTCATCGCGCCCTCGCCGACGTGACTGAGTCGATCGCAGAGCTGCGCCACTACCGCAGCACCATCTTCGTGCCAGGCCCGGTTGCCGCGGCGCCGCCGCCCGGTCTCACCGAGTCGGGTTAGGGCAACTCCGCGCCGACCCTTACACTGTCGCCTGCGCTGCGGCGCAATGGTGGGCGTAGCTCAGTTGGTAGAGCACCGCGTTGTGGTCGCGGTGGTCGCGGGTTCGAGCCCCGTCGCTCACCCCAAGAAAACCGCAGGTCAGCGGCTTGAGCGCTGATCACCCAGCGCCGTACGGGAGCCCCGACCGTCGGGCCGCTACCGGGCGGTCTACCGCGATGCCGACGGTGCCCGGCACTCGCAGTCGTCCGCCCCACCACCCTCTACAACGACCGCGGTCGCTACCGCACTCCCCTACTCCCGGCGTTCGGTGACCGCCGAAAGCAGCAGCGCCGCTCCAACTCCCATCTGAAGCGCACCAGAGTCGTGGGTGAAGTGGCGGTTGTACGGCTCGAACGTGGCAATCGTGTCGAAGAAGGAGCGCGGTGCGATGAGCGCCCACACTCCCAATCCGAAGGTGAGGACGCCGAGCGCAACTGCGGTGCCGCGAGCCCCGCGGGCTTGGTCATCTGCTTCCACGTCGCTCCCCTCTGGAGACAGCGTGCCGCTCCATTCGGCGCACACCGCCGGCCAGGAACCTTGGAGCCACAGCTCGATGAACATGCGACACGCTCCACCAGATGTAGAACGCGATGCGCCGGTCGTAGCGGACGAAGGTGGCGAACGACACATGGGCGCCCTCGATCCAGAACACCATGCGGGCCCTCATGACCGGGCCGGCGGCGGCGAGCCGGATCCAGTTCTTCCCGCGCCCGTCAATCGTCCAACCCCCCACGTTCCCAACGCGATGGTCGGGCCGCAGTCCGCAAGCGAGGCGCCACGCGAGGAGCCTCCCCAGCTCCGGCGCACCCTCCACCGTGGCTCGCGCCCAGCGCTCCGGGTCGGTGCCGGTTCCCGTCGCGACCACCGCCTTGAAGAGGTCCACGTAGTCGTGGTCAGGAACGACGGCGAGAATCTCTGCAGGTACATCGTGCACTTGCGCAACCTCAAGCATGTGAAGTCCCTTCCATGCGGTAACATACAGACATGAATGTATGTAGAGCAAGATGAGCGCTCCCATGACCGGAGTGCGCCGGACGCAGGCGGACCGGCGCGCACTGTCACGCAGCGCTCTTCTCGAGTCCGCCGCGCGGGGGCTCTCACGGTTCGGCTACGGCAATCTCGTCCTCGAGCAGGTTGCCAAGGATGCGGGCTACTCGCGTGGCGCCCTGTATCACCAGTTCGCCACGAAAGAGGAGCTGGCGCTCGCCGTAGTGGAGTGGGTAAGCGAGACATGGCTCGACCAGATGGGTCCCCTGTTCGCAGACACGTCCGACCCAGTCGGAGCCCTTGTCTCAATCGCCCGAGGTCATGCCGCCTTCTGCCGGCGCGACATCGCCCGCAGCATGATGGCGCTGCGGGTTGAGTTCTCAGGACAGGGCCACCCGATCGAGCGATCTGTAGCCAGCGCCGGCGAGGTAATCGTTGCTGGCTGCGCACGGCTCGTCATTGCAGGACGTCGGGATGGAAAGATTCCCCCTGGCCCCCCAGCCAAGATCGTGGCCGCCGGACTTGTCGGCGCGCTCGAAGGAATCGTCATCACCCTCGCTGGGAAGGCGCCCTACGACGAGGTGCTGGCAGAGCGCCTGGTGCTGGGGTTGCTTGGCGATCAACGAGCGCCCCGGTGATGTGCGGCACGGTCACGGGGTTCCAGGGAGTGACGCACTCGCCGTCGTGATCCGCGGATTGCACACGGGGCGCCTACCCGATCGCTGATCTGCTCCAGCTCGTCAAGGGGCGTCCACCACAACCCCAAAGAGCCAGAGCTTGCGCTCATGTCCCACACCGTCTTGACCGATCGTCGGTAAGCCGCGACTATCCGTAAGTCACAACTTACGACCTGGGGGGCCCAATGGAAGATGTGAAGCAATCCCTCCCGCCAGTGGTCCGGTCCGTCGTCGTCCCGTTGCCCCCCGCCGACGCCTTCCTCCTTTTCACCCGGGACATGGAGGAGTGGTGGCCCCTCGACACGTTCTCGGTCGCGGCCGATTCCCACGGCGGCGCGCTGCGAGCCACCGGGCTGGTCTTCGAACAGCGCTGCGGCGGCCGGATCGCGGAACGGCTCTCCGACGGCTCGGAAGCGGAGTGGGGGCGCGTCCTCGTCTGGGACCCCCCGTCGCACGTCGCGTTCTCCTGGAAGCCCACGCTGGAGGCGGGCCCGTTCACCCGCGTCGACGTGACGTTCACAGAAACGAGCCGCGGCAGCCGCGTTGAGCTCGTCCACAGCGGCTGGGCGGCGCATGGCGCGGCCGCCGCCGGACTCCGGCACGGCTACAGCAAGGGCTGGGTCGCGGTTCTCGACCGGTTCCGCGCAGGCGCCTGCGGATGACTGCGCCGGCCGTGGCGCCCGCGAGCGCGACCGCCGCGCAGGAACGCGCGCTCGACGCCATCGGAGACCGCTCCCGACGGGACATCCTGCGCCGGCTCCGACGAGGGCCCCTCGCCGTGTCGCAGCTCGCCGAGCACCTCCCGGTCACCAGGCCGGCGGTGTCCCAGCACCTCAAGGTCCTGCTCGAGGCAGGCCTCGTCGCCTTCGACCGCGACGGCACCCGGAACGTCTACCGGCTGGACCCTCGGGGGGCAGAGACGGTGCGGGAGTGGACCGATGCGCTGTGGGGCGACGCACTCGATCGGTACGCGAGCAGAGCGGAACAGCGCGCGCAGGACGGTCATGGGACGCTGATCTGAAGCCGGATCGTGTGGCGATTCCTTCAAGACAAGTGCGAAGCAGATGGCCGTCACCATCGGCGGTTACGGCGGTGCGCCGGCGGCCGCTTCCGCCCTCGAATCGCTCGCGTAGAGAAGCGGATCGTTTACCCGAAAAGAGTTGGTCGAGGTGGACATACTGTCCGCTGTGCCCAACACGCCCGTGGTGTCGCTGCGACCGCCAGCCGACGCCGACCTCGATCTCCTGTACGAGATTGCCGCTGACCTCGACACCTGGGAGGAGCGGAATCCGGAGGCGCCGCGCCCTTTGACGAGGGGCCGCTTCGACGCTCGCCTCGCACGGGCGGCCGACGACGACGGCCCGCAGTCCGCCGTGACTCTTGTCATCGACGTCGACGGCGTCGCTGTCGGCAAGGCGTCACTGTTCGACTTCGACCTGTTCGCTCGACACGCTGAAGCGGGCATCAATCTGGAGCGGAGCTCCCGGGGCCGCGGCATCGGCACAGCGGCCATCGTCCACCTCGTAGAGTTCGGATTCGTGCGTCACAACCTCCGCCGGATTCACCTTCAGGCGATCGCGTCGAACATCGCCGCGATCCGCGCGTACGAGAAGGCGGGCTTCGTGATCGAGGGTCGCCAGCGCGAGCACGCCTGGGTTCGAGGTGCGTACGAGGACATCGTCCGCATGGGCATCCTGCGCGCGGAGCAAACCTCTTCCGCCTGACCTACAGCCACCGGCCGCACTGCGGGGAGCCAGATCCTCAGGCTCGGGCGCCACCACTGCTCATCGTGATTCGTCGGCGGTCCTCGCCGAGCGACGCGTCGATGAGGGCGGGTACGGCGGGTGGGGGACCGATCCAGCGCAACGGACTCGTTCGCAGCCCCATCGCGTCTCCGCCGACCGTGAGGACCGAGCAGAACAACGACTCGCCAAGGCGCGGCAACCGGTCGAGCAGCACCCGATGCCAGACGCCTTGCTCCATCGAGCAGTCGGTGCCGCCAGGCACCTGGAG
The DNA here is from genome assembly GCA_035536235.1 of Mycobacteriales bacterium. Lineage (GTDB taxonomy): Bacteria > Actinomycetota > Actinomycetes > BP-191 > BP-191 > DATLNF01. The sequence continues at coordinate 3,958 of DATLOQ010000106.1, read as the reverse complement.
CAGCAGCTGCAGGTCGACGTCTAAGAGGTACGTCGAGTGGCGGGTCACCAGCACCTGCATCAGCACCTCCGAGTCCTGCCCCAGCCTACGGGTCCAGCGACCGCCAGGAACAGGGTGAATCCGGAGTGCCGGTTGCGATTCCTACGCAGCTAGATTCGGCGATGTGACGAGCGATCCCACTGCACGAGCCCTTCAGCAGTACGGCGACACGACGCGGAATCTCGACCGTCGAGTCGCCATCCATTCGTTCGGTACGAGCTCCGAGTCATGGCCGGCTTTCGTGCGCAGGCACTTGCCGATAGAGGGAGATGCGGTCGTGCTCGACGTAGGGGCGGGCACCGGCGTGCATTGGAGGGCCCCGTCCGTAGTGCGCCCAGTCCTCATCGACCTGCACGCCCCGATGTGCCGCCGGCTAGTCGAGCTCGGCCATCCAGTGCTCATGGCCTCAGCCGAGGCGCTGCCCATCGCATCGGCATCCGTGGACGGCGTGCTGTCGACGCACGTGCTCTACCACGTGCCTGACCCCTCTCGCGCGGTGAGCGAGATGCGTAGGGTGCTGAGCTCCGACGGATGGATCGCGCTGGCTACCAACGGCCCGCGGCACATGAGCACCCTCGACGAGCTACGTCGATCGGTCGGCGTCACGGTTGACCGCTCACACCACGATCGCTTCGGCATCGCCGACGCCGTAGAAGCGCTCTCCAAGATCGGAATGCGGCCGGTCCGCCACGACTACCACGACGATCTAAGAGTCACCGATCCAGACGTCGTCGTTGGCTACTGCGACTCTCTCGGTGACGACCTCACTGCCACGCAAAAACACCGCGTGGGCGAGATCGTGGAACGCGCGATAGCAGGCGCCGGCTGCTATCGCATCGTCAAGGAGACAACGCTCGTCATCGGGCATGCCTGACCCGAAGAACACTGTCGCGGTGCCATCCAGCACTGTGCTGGCGTGCTTCGAGCAATACCCGCCGATGACGATGACAGTGACAAGCTCAGTCTGGCCAGATCCGGGTGTACTTGACGTAGACCGCGAGCGCAGCGGTCGCGAGCAGGGTGACCGAGCCAAGCAGCGGGTAATTGGCCCAGAATAGAACGACCGTGGTGATGCAGAGCGCGGCGCAGCAAGCGATGATCGGCCACACCCGGCGCTGCCGTAGTGGATCGGTCTGTTGCTCGAAGCGGTAGGTCGTCTCGGTGTCCGTGGTCGAGATCGGCGCCGACCGGCCGGTCCACATGAACTCGTCAATCCAGACGTCGAGCAGATCCCAATCATCGGGAGTCACTGGATCCGGCAGCTCCACCTCGATGATGGCCAGCCGTCCGTCGTCCTCCCGCAGCCTGACGATGAGCTGCTCACCTCTGACGACCGAGTCGAGATAATCCCAGGGGTCGATGCCGGCAGACTGGGACATGCGGCGGTGAAGCTCGGCGCGCACAGCGTCTCGTGGGTCGCCCGATTTGAACGGCTCCGGGACCGGCCGAACCACCGCGGGCCTTTCCGGAGGAGGCTCTACCGCGTCGGCATAGATCTCGACGCTGCCCCAGCGCCATCGAGGTGGCTCGCCTTTCGCCACACAGGCCCACAGCAGTAGCGCCGTCGCGGCGACGACAACCGCGAGAGTGAGCGGCCGCCGAGCCGGGCCCAGAGCCGACGATCCGAGAACCGCGGCGAGGTACCCGATCGAAATAACCCAGCCCTCCCAGGAGCAGGGCCGGCCCCAGCCCCATCCCCACCGCTTCGCCTTGAACCAGTACCGGCGGTCGGGCGTGTCTCGCCCACCGGCTTCGGACAAAGACGCCGACGACTTCGACATGGTTCAACTCTACGAGCGGCTTGCCCACGGGAACGCTCGCACGCGGACTGGATCAGTCGACGGGGTACTCGTGCGGCTTGGTCGTGTAGGTGCGGCCGAGTGCGCTAGTCCAGTGCCGGGTGCCGTCCGGATCTTGGATCACCGTCCACCCGCCGTGGTGCTTGCAGCGATGATGTCGCCGGCACTCAGGGCACAGATTGCACGTGCAGGTCGGGCCGCTTGGCCAAGGGATCGCGTGCTCGGTGTCGGTCCGAGCAGCCGGCAGGTTGCACACCGGATGCACACACGTCTGACTTCGGGCATCGATGAACGCGTTGATCCGGGCGGTCGCCGTGTAGCTGGCTGTGCCGAGACCTTCGAGCGCTTCGGTTGCGGCGTCGACGATGAAAGCTCGCCGGATGCGTTGGTGGACAACCTTTGGGCGGCAAACGAGAAGCCGCGTCCGCCGTCGTCAACGACCAACGACTTCTACTCTGACCACCGGCGCAGGCGACTGGTCACGGCGTCGTACAGTGCGCTGTTCTGCACCGAGTCCGTGAGCAACGCTGCCAACACCTGCAAGTTCCTGAGGTCGCGACATTCCTCGAGTCGCTCGCGGTCAAGCTCGCCGGGATAGGCGTCCACCATCGCTGCGGTGACGGTTCGCGAGGCCAGGTCCCACTCGACGGGACCAACACAAACGTCCTCGAAGTCGATCCAGCGCGGGCCTGCCGATGTGTGCAGCACGTTGCCGAGGTGGGCGTCGCCGTGCAACGGACGGCGGGGCCACGTCAGCGCCAGTGGAACGAGCCGGTCAGCTGCCCGGTGCAGGATCCGATTGTCGCTCACGCACTGCGCCGCCGCGATGTCCGTCAGGGGGCCCACGAGGGTCGGGAGGTCCGCGACGTAGCCGCCCAGGGCGTCGTGCAAGTCCTTCAGCAGCGCGCCGTACACCTCTGCCGAGACTGGCTGCGGCCGCGGCTCCATCCACTCCCACAGCGACACTTCCAGGCCGAGCGCTGCGTACGGCCCGCCGCCCGACCAGGGCGCGACGATCGAAGCACCCGCTGCGGCGAGGTAACTGCACACAGCGACCTCGCGCTCCATCCAGGGAAGCGGCTCGCCACGCAAGATTCGCCCGGCCGTCACGACTCGCGTGAGGACCGGCGCGGGGTCGAGCCGGACTCGGACGCTGTAGCCCTCCGCCACCACGATCGCGTCATCCGTCGGCAGACCGAGCTCAGCTGCCACGGCCACAGAGGCGGCTACCGCGTCACCCGTGGTCGGGATACCAATCACATGCAGTCAGGTCAGCTCATCCGAGCCGCAGCCAGGCTGACCGGGACCGAACGGTTTTCGTCGGCCAAGTGCTGCGCGATCTTGCGGCGGAGCCGCTGAATGGCGTTATCGACCGCTTTCGTGTGCCGCCCGACGCTTGCCGCGATCTCGGCGTAAGAGCGCCCGTCAACCAGCAGCTGCAGTACGTCGACTTCAAGGTCGCTGAGGGTACCGGCCAGGTAGTGCTGCAGTCGGTGAATGCTGGCCGCGGACAGCGCCTGCTCCTCCGGGTCGGTGCCACGGCCCGCCGGGATGAGGTCGCCGAGCACGCCACCATCCGCGTCCACGTCTGTTGGGGCGTCGAGTGACAGGCAGCTGCGCAGTGGGTCGTGCTTGCGACGGGTCGCAGCCTTCACAGCGGTGATGATCTGTCGGGTCACGCAGAGCTCGGCGAAGCCGCGGAAGCTCGCACCACGATCGGGCTGGAAGTCACGGATCGCCTTGTACAGCCCGATCATGCCTTCCTGAACGACGTCGCCGGAGTCGCCGCCGATGATGAAGTAGGAGCGGGCGACGCTCGAGGCGAGGCCCCGGTAGCGGGTCAGCAGCTCCGCCATCGCGACGTCGTCGCCGGCACGGGCCGCCTCGACCAGATCTGGATCGGCCCGCGGGAGCTCGCAATCCGCGTAGGCCGAGCGAAGGGCGCGCCTCACAGCGCCGCGAAAAGCAGGTGGCTAGATGCAAACGCGGGCGCGGCAAGCGGCAGGCTGATTAGAGAGGCAGTGAGAACGGCGGTACGGACACGCATAGCGGTCTCCAGCTCGACTGAAATGTCCTCGATGAGGGTGTAACGCTTCGCAGCACCACTCCATGCCGACTGG
>DATLOQ010000105.1:0-32800 GCA_035536235.1 Mycobacteriales bacterium | reverse complement strand
TGCTTCCTCGGCGGGGGCAGCGGCCGCGCCGCCACCGGCTCCGTCGTCGATGGTGGCCAGCTCGACGCCGACCTCGACGGTCTCGTCCTCCTGCACCTTGATCGAGGTCACGATGCCGGCCGACGGCGACGGGATCTCGGTGTCGACCTTGTCGGTGGAGACCTCGAGCAGCGGCTCATCCGCCTCGACCCGCTCGCCCTCCTTCTTCAGCCACCGCGTGACGGTGCCCTCCTGGACGCTCTCGCCGAGGCGGGGCATGGTGACCGAGACGGGCATGAGAAGACCTCTCGCGAGCGCTTGGTAGCTAGGAAATGTGGGTCAGGAGTGGCTGTGCAGCGGCTTGCCGGCGAGCGCGAGGTGAGCCTCGCCGACCGCCTCGGACATCGTGGGGTGCGGGTGGATGAGCTGCGCGACCTCGCTGGGCAGCGCCTCCCAGTTGGTGATGAGCTGCGCCTCCGCGATGAGCTCGCCAACCCGGGAGCCGACCATGTGCACGCCGAGGACGGGGCCGTCCTTCTGCGCGACCAGTGTCACGGCGCCGGCCGTCTGCAGGATCTGGCTCTTGCCGTTGCCGGCGAGGTCGTAGCTGATGCTGACCACGTCGTGCCCGCGCTCCCTGGCGATGGCGGCAGTGAGCCCGACCGAGGCGACCTCGGGCTCGGAGTAGGTGACCTTGGGCACGCCGTCGTAGTCGACCGGCGCTGGGTCCAGGCCGGCGATCTGCTCGGCGACGAGGATGCCCTCGGCGAAGCCGACGTGGGCCAGCTGCAGGGTGGGGATGAGGTCGCCGACGGCGAAGATGCCGGGCACGCCGGTGCGGCAGTACTCGTCGACGACGACGTAGCCGCGGTCGAGCTTCACCCCCGCCTCTTCGTAGCCGAGCCCCTCGCTCACCGGACCTCGCCCCACGGCGACGAGCAGCAGCTCGGCGTCGATCGTCTTGCCGCTCTCCAGGGTGACGGTCACGCCGGTGTCGGTCGTCTTGACGCCGGAGAAGCGGGCGCCCAGCTCGAAGGCGATGCCGCGCTTGCGGAAGGCGCGCTCGAGCAGCTTGCTGGACGACTCCTCCTCCAGCGGCACGAGGTGGGGGAGCGCCTCGACGATGGTCACCTCGGCACCGAAGGAGCGCCACACCGACGCGAACTCGCAGCCGATCGCCCCCGCTCCGAGGATGACGACGGAGGCCGGCACCCGATCCATCTTCAATGCGTCGTCGCTGCTGATGACGCTCTTGCCGTCGAGGTCGAGCCCGGGCAGCGACTTCGGCCGGGAGCCGGTGGCCAGCACTACGTGCCTGGCTGAAATCGCCCGGCCGTCGACGGTCACGGTATCGGGCGCGGTGAGCTTGCCCTCGCCCGCTACGACCTCGATCTTGCGGCTCTTGATCAGCCCCTGGAGCCCTTTGTAGAGCTTCTCGACCACCTTGTCGCGATAGCTGTTGACCGCGGGTACGTCGATGCCCTCGAAGGTCGCCTTGACGCCGAAGTGCGCGCTGTCCTTCGCCGAGTCGGCCACCTCGGCCGCGTGCAGCAGCGCCTTGGTGGGGATGCAGCCACGGTGCAAGCAGGTGCCACCGAGCTTGTCCTTCTCGACGAGGACGACCTGCAGGCCGAGCTCGGCGGCGCGCAGCGCGGCGGCGTACCCGCCGCTGCCGCCACCCAGGATGACAACGTCGACAACCGTGCTGGCGGCCACGCTTGGCTCCTCAAATGGGGACGCTCGATGGAGTGTTCACCGTACCGTGGGACAGCGGCCGGCTCCGATCTGGGATCCTGCTCGGGCCGCGCCCGTGGGTTCCACCCGGGCCGGCGGCTCTGGAGGGCGAGCAGATGGCGTTGTTCCGACGTAAGGCGCGACCGGGCACGCTGCGCCGGGCCGACTCCGACGATGTCGCGCACCTCGAGGAGTGGGCGCGCGCCCGGCGTGGAGTAGAGGCCTACGTCGAGCCGCGGACCACGGTCACCGGCACCACCGTGGCGCTCGTCGCGGACACCGGCGAGTGGACCCGGCGGCGGGTCGACGACGAGAAGGCAGCGGCCGACCTCGGCCGTCGGCTGGCTATCCCGGTGTACGACGTGCACGCGACGGGCTACCCCTCGCGGATGCGCGAGTGGACGGCGAAGCGCAAGGAGGCCGGGGACACCGGCGTACCCGGCCTCGACGGGCCCTCGGTCTGAGGCCCCGGCGGCCTCCCCGGGGCGCCCGAGAAGGTGACCGTGGCGCTGGGCGTCGCCCGGCGGAGCTCTGGGCAATCGCGACCGGTCAGGTCGGCGTCTCCCTGCTGGGGATATGGCTTCTGATCGTGGGACCCGATCGTGACTCCCGACTGCTCGGCACGACCCTCATGTTGTTCTTCGGCGTTGGCGGGCTGGGTCTCCTCATCGACCAGCTGCCCGCCCGTTCCGGTCCGATGCGCTGTTGGGGCTGGTGGGCATCGTCAGCGATCACCTGCAGCTCCGGCTGACCCCATCGCGCGTCGTGACGAAGGACATGCTCGGGCAGGCCGAGATGCCCTGGCATGCGGTGGCCTACGTCGAGATCTTCACGACGGATGGCGGGCGCGTCATGGACATGCTCGGTGTCGTGGCGACCGACCCGGGTGAGGTGGTTCGGAACCACTTCCGAGCCCTGTCCCGGCTGAATCGGCGGATGGCGGGCTACCACCTCGTCGTCAACGCCGGTGCCTTCTCCGTCGCCGGCCAAAACGTCGTGGCGGCTATCCTGCGCTATCGCGATGAGCCTTCGCGCCGGGTGGCGGTCGGGACCGAGGCCGAGCTAGCGCGGCTGCGGCGGAGCTCGGCACACCCCGGTGAGGCCCGTCGGCGTCCCGGGAGGGTGAATGGACCGCTGGCGAGATCGGAGTCAGCGGGCGGCTTCGTCCTCGACGAGCTGGACGAAGGTGCGCACGGCGGCGCCCGTGCCGCCCTTGGGGGTGTAGCCGAACGGCACGTCGTTGTTGTACGCCGGGCCGGCGATGTCCAAGTGGGCCCACGGAAGACCCTCGGCGATGAACTCACGCAGGAAGACCCCAGCGACCAGCATGCCGCCGTAGCGGTCGCCGGTGTTGGTGATGTCGGCGATGTCGGAGTCGATCGACTTGCGCAGCTCCTCGGGCAGCGGCATGGCCCACATCGCCTCGCCTGCCGTCGTCGCCGCACTAACCACGCGGCCGCGGAGGTCGTCGTCGTTGCCCATCACTCCGGCCGTGCGGGCGCCGAGGGCGACCAGCTGCGCGCCGGTCAGCGTGGCGACGTCGACGAGGACATCCGGGCGCTCCTCGCCGGCCCGCCACAGCGCGTCGCCGAGGATGAGCCGCCCCTCTGCATCGGTGTTGAGGATCTCCACCTTCTTGCCGCTGTACATGGTCAGCACGTCGCCGGGCCGGATGGCCGCGCCGGACGGCATGTTCTCCGCTGTCGGCACCCAGCCGGTGACGTTGATGACCGGCTTGAGCTTGGCGATCGCGGCGAGGGATGCGATGACGGCAGCAGCGCCGGCCATGTCGGATTTCATCCACTCCATCGACGCAGCGGGCTTGAGCGACAGGCCACCGGAGTCGAAGGTGATGCCCTTGCCGACCAGCGCTATCGACCGCTTTGCCTTGGGATGCGTGTAGCTGATGCGGACGAGGCGGGGCGGATTGGCCGAGCCCTGGCCGACGCCCAGGATCCCGCCGTAGCCGCCCTTGCGCAGCGCCTTCTCGTCCATCACCTCAACCGTGCAGCCAGCCTTCGTGCACTCGGCCACGGCCACATCCGAAAGATCGCTGGGGTGCAGGTTGCCGGGCGGAGCGTTGGTGAGGTCGCGGGCCAGCGCGACGGCAGCGGCCACCGCTTCCGCGCGCTTCACCGCAGCGACGGCGGCCTTGGACTTGTGGTCGTCAACACCGACCACCACTGACTGCACCGGCTCCTTGCGACCCTCCATGCTGGCCTGGCGGTACGTCGTGAAGTCGTAGCTGCCGAGCAGCGAGCCCTCGATCGTCGCCCGCAGCGCTTCGGCCGGATCGACGCCGGCAGTGGTGGCCAGCGTGGTGCCGAGGACGCGGCTGCCGGCGGCGGCGCGCACAGCGGCGCCCGCGGCCCGGCGTACGCGCTCCGCATCGACGTCCTCGGCAGCACCGAGGCCGACAGCGAGAACCGTCCTCGCCGTCGTCGCACCGAAAGTCGTCACCCGGGCGGTCTCGCCGTGCGCCCCGGTGAAGCCCAGCTCGGTGAGCGCGGCGACCAGCCCGCCCTTCAGTGCCGTGTCGACCGGCGCTGCGCCGGCGGCGAGCACCGGGCCCTGCGGGCCTTTGGTGGCGCCGACCACGAGCACGTCGAGCTTGGCGGTGGTGAGATCGGAGCTGCTGAGCGACACAGACGTCACGGCGCGGTCTGTCCTCACGGTAGGGCGGGGGGAAGATCGGTGCGAAGCGCTCACTCTAGGCTCTCCCGGGTCCCCTCGCGAAAGGCCCCACGTGTCCGACCTGCGTACGACGTCACTACACGACCGGCATGTTTCGCTGGGCGCCAAGCTGGCTGACTTCGGCGGGTGGCAGATGCCGATCGAGTACCCCGGCGGTGGGGTGCTGGCCGAGCACGCCGCAGTGCGCGAGCGGGTCGGCGTCTTCGACGTGGGACACCTCGGCAAGGCCGCCGTTCGGGGCGCCGGGGCGCTGGACTTCGTCAATGCGGCTCTCACCAACGACCTGCGCAAGGTCGGGCCGATGCAGGCGCAGTACAGCCTCTGCTGCGACGACGCGACCGGAGGAGTCGTCGACGACCTCATCGTCTACGTCCGTGACGACGAGGAGATCTACCTCATCCCGAACGCTGCCAACACCACCGGCGTCGTGTCGCGCCTGGCGGCCGCCGCGCCCTCCGGGATCGCCGTCGAGAACCTGCACGGGGCACTCGGGGTGATCGCCGTGCAGGGCCCGCGCTCGGCGGACTTGCTGGCGGCAGTTGGCTTGCCGACGCCGTCGTCCTACATGACCTTCATGGCCGCGAAGTGGGCAGGTCGCGACCTCGTCGTGGCCCGTAGTGGTTACACCGGTGAGCTCGGCTTCGAGGTGATCCCGCGGGCGCAGGACGCCGGCGAGCTCTGGGACGCGCTGCTTGCCGCGGGCACGGCGTACGGCGCGCTGCCGTGTGGGCTGGGCGCCCGCGACACCCTGCGCACCGAGATGGGCTATCCGCTGCACGGCCACGAGCTCTCGCTCGACATCACGCCCAACCAGGCCCGGGCCGGCTGGGCCGTCGGCTGGGCCAAGCCGGCCTTCTGGGGACGCGAGGTGCTGCTCCGCGAGAAGGAGGCTGGCGCGGCTCGGCTGCTGTGGGGCCTCGAGGCGACCGACCGCGCGATCCCCCGCCAGGGGATGGCGGTGACCCGAGACGGGCAACCGGCCGGCGTCGTGACGAGCGGGACCTTCTCCCCGACGCGCAAGCTGGGTATCGGGCTCGCGCTGCTGGACCGCTCCCTCGCCGTCGGCGACTCGGTAGCGGTCGACGTCCGCGGCCGCCTTACTGTCATGAAGGTCGTCCGGCCGCCGTTCGTCGACTCACACGTGCGGTAGCTCGAGGCGCTAGCTGGGGGTGGCAGCCGGAGCGGGGCTGGACGCCGGGGGAGCCGACTGCGCGGGCGGCTGCTGCTGAGCCGGGGGCTGCTGGATGATGACCGGCGGCGCCTGCTGCGCGGGCGGCTGCTGCACGATCACCGGCGGCGCCTGCGGGGCCGGCTGCTGAACCACGACTGTCGAGGCGGGCGTCGGAGTGATGACCGGGGTGACCGTGTCGTCGTCGTCGTTCAGGACGAAGTAGCCGACAATGAGCAGCAGGACGAGGCCGAGGCCGGCGAGCCAGGGCCACAGGTCACCGGGGCCGTCGGTTACCTGGGTGACGGTCTCCTCGACGACAACGCTGTCGTTCTGGACGACCTCGCCGTAATACGGCTCGACCGTACGGCTCGGACGCAGGCGGCGGGCCATCGGGGTGCTCCTTACGGTGGGCTGCAGGGCGGGCACTGTCCCCAGCGGATGTTCCCGTATGGATACCTGGGGAAACCGCACCGGCAGCGTTAAGTAGTGATCCGGCTACCGACGGTGGCGCTTGCCGGCAGCGGCTACTCGGGCCTGGGACAGTTGTGAACGCCAGGCGGACGCCGTGAGGAGTCCGCTCATGCGCGGCTGCTGACCCCGGCCTCGTCGAAGGTCGCCATGTCGCACGCGATGTCCACGGCGGCGTCGAGCAGCCCCACCGCGAGGAGCGCGCCGGTCCCCTCCCCGAGCCGCAGCTCCAGCTCCAGGAGCGGGGTGAGCCCGAGATGCGTCAGCGCAGCTGTGTGTGCGGGCTCGGTCGAGCGGTGCCCGGCGGCGAAGAACCCGACGGCGGCCGGACACAACCGGCTGACTGCCGCTGCCGCAGCCCCCGCGACGACGCCGTCGAGCACGACCGGGGTGCGCCGGGCGGCAGCGGCGAGGAGGAAGCCGCACATGGCCGTGACATCGGCACCGCCCAGCTCACGCAGGAGGTCGAGAGGTTGAAATGCACTGTGCTTGCAGCGGCGCAGGGCATCGCGCACTACGGCCACCTTGCGCGTCCAGGCGAAGTCGTCGACTCCGGTGCCCCGCCCGACCATCGCCACCGGCTCACCGCCGATGACCGCGCAGACCAGCGCTGCCGCGATCGTGGTGTTGCCGATTCCCATGTCGCCGACCACGAGCAGGTCGGCTCCACTGTCGATCTCCTCGTCGGCGACAGCGACGCCGGCCGTGAAGGCCTGCAGCATCTCCTCCTCGGTCAGCGCGGGCTCCTTGTCGATCGCGCCGGACCCGCGTCGCACCTTGTAGCGGCCGACGTCAGCCGGCAGGTCGGCTAGATCGGCGTCGACGCTGATGTCGAGAACGCGCACTCCTACGTCGACCCGGCGGGCGAGCACGTTGGCGGCGGCCCCGCCGGCGACGATGTTGCGCACCATCTGCGCCGTGACCTCGGGTGGGTAGGCGGACACGCCGCGAGCACTCACTCCGTGGTCGCCGGCGAAGATCACCAGCCGTTTGCGGTCCAGCCGACGGAGCGGTCCACTGGCCTGTACGCCGGCGAGCCAGAGCGACAACCCCTCGAGCTTGCCGAGGGAGCCGGCTGGCTTGGTCAGCTGCTGCTGGCGCTCCAGGGTCGCGTGCATCGCGGCTTCGTCGAGCCGGCCCACAGCGGCGGCGAGACGGGAGACGTCGTCGAAGTCCACGCGGGCAGCGTAGTGACCGGCAGCACGCTCACCGGGGCAGCCCAGTCATCGGGCGAGGGTCGAACTCTGCGGCCGCGCCGAACGCCGCCCGACGCGCGGCCCGGCGCAGGGCCAACAGCACCGGCCGACCAGCCACGGCGATCAAGAGCGCGATCGTCACACCGCGTGGGATGTCATAGCCGAGCGCCGTCACCGCGTGGAATCCGGCGAAGCGGCCTAGGTTGTCCAGCACCGCGTCCCCGGGCACGAAGGACAGCTCGCTGCCGGAGACGAACGGCCAGAACCACAGGTCAAGCAGGAAGCCGTAGAGCAGCCCGGCGAGGAAGCCATACGCCGCGAGGAGGGCCAGCTCGACCCGCCCGCGCGCCGGGGGCAGGCAGCCGGCGCCGAATCCGAGCCAGGCCGCACCGAACATCTGGAACGGCAGCCACGGCCCGATGCCCGCCGTGATGACGGCGGAGGCGAAGATCGTCAGCGCGCCGAGCACGAAGCCGAAGCTTCGTCCGAGCACGCGGCCGGCCGGGATGAGCAGGAAGAACACCGCGCTGCCGCCCAGCGGCCCACCACCGGGCAGCCGCATCATGCCGCCGCAGGCCGCCAGTACGCCGAGCAGCGCGATCGCCTTCGCGTCGAGGCCGCCGTCGGCGACCTCGGCCAGCACGATGAGGAGGAGCAGCGGCAGCAGCGCCACGAAGATCCACGGCGCGTCACCGGCGTGCGCTGCGTTCTCGCTGCCGTCGGCTTCGTAGAACAGCGGCCAGAAGAACGCTGCCAGCCCGATCAACGAAGCGACGGCCAGCAGAGCGGACGATCGGGCCCTCAGCGGAAGGGCCCGCACGCTGCGTGCCAGCGGCGGACCGACCAGCGCGGTCATGGGGCGCCGACCAGCGCGCGTTCGACGTCCCCGACGGTCAGCCATAGGCCCGGCGCCAGCACTTTGGCCACCTGGGGCGCGAACGCCGGCGAGTGCGTCAGCACCTCGGTCACCGGCCCGTCCGTGACGACCTCGCCGTCGGCCAGCACCACGACGCGGTGCGCGACCTCTGCCACGAGCTCGACGTCATGGGTGGCGAGCAGCACAGACGCGCCCCGGGCGGTGAGCTCGCGGAGCACGTCGGCGAGGCGGGCCTTCGCGGCGTAGTCGAGCCCCCGCGTCGGCTCGTCCAGCAGCACCAGGCGCGGTCCGGGGGCAAGGACGACGGCGAGGGCCACCCGCAGCCGCTCACCTTCCGAGAGGTCGAAGGGGTGTGCGCCGGCGTCGATCTCACCCGCCAGCCGATCGAGCACCGCAGCTGTGCTGCCCGCAGGGAGGTCGGACTCCCGGTCTGCGTCCCGACATTCCTCCGCGACCGAGGTCGCGTAGAGCAGCGTGCCTGGATCTTGGGGCACCAATCCGACGACTCGGCTGATCTGCCGAGCGGATCGCAGAGAGCGGGTGGCGGGTGGGATCCCGCCGACGCGCACCTCGCCCGACGTCGGCTCCCGCAGCCCGGCCAGATGGGCCAGCACGGTGCTCTTGCCTGCGCCGTTGCGTCCCATCAACGCGCAGATCTCACCGGCCCGCAGGGTGAGGTCGACCCCGCGGAGTGCGGTGACGCCCGCGTAGGAGGCGCAGAGCTTGCGGGTGGTAGCCGTGACGTCCGCCGAGACACCGGCGGCTGCATCGCTGCGGCTCCCGGGCGCAGTCGTCAGCCGGGCGTGCAGGTCGGGTGCTGCTCTGCGGGCATCCCGCACCGATGTCGGCAGAGGTGCCCATCCGGCCAGCCGGCCCAGCTCGACCACCGGCGGCACCACGGTCGAGAGCGCCATGACCTCGGCTGCCGTGCCGTCGAGGAAGGGATCGCCATGGCCGGGGAGGTGCAGCACCCGGTCGGCGTACTGCACCACCCGCTCGAGCCGGTGCTCGGCAAGCAGCACCGTCAGCCCGAGGTCGTGCACCAGGCGGACGAGCACTGCCAGCACTTCCTCGGCAGCCGGTGGGTCGAGTGCGGAGGTGGGCTCGTCGAGCACGAGCACCGAGGGGTGGGTCGTCAGCACTGAGCCAATGGCTACCCGCTGCTGCTCGCCGCCGGAGAGGGAGCGCAGGGCGCGGTGCCGCAGGTCGACCAACCCGAGCAGGTCCAGCGTCTCCTCGACGCGTCGGCGCATCACGTCGGGGGCTACGCCGATGCTCTCCATCCCATAGGCCAGCTCGTCCTCCACGGTGTCGGCGACGAAGCCCGCCTCCGGGTCCTGGCCGACGAAGCCCACCACGTCGGCCAGCTCGCGGGGCGGGTGCGTGCGGGTGTCTCGGCCGTCGACGAGAACGCGACCGGTCAGCAGCCCGCCGGAGAAGTGCGGGACGAGCCCGTTGACCGTGCGCAGCAGCGTCGACTTGCCCGAGCCGCTCTCCCCGGTGACAAGGCACAGCTCACCCCGGGCCACCGTGAGGCTCACGTCGCGCAGGGTGGCAGCCGTCGCGTCGGGATAGGTGACGGACATGCCCTCGAACACGATCATGCGGCAACTGCCGTACGCATCCGGCGTACGGGAGCTGGGTTGGCCACGGGCGGCAGCGGGGCCAACAGCGCCGGCAGCAATGCGACCCCGATGCCCACGGCCGGCAGCGGCGGCAGCGTCGGCATCACGAGCGGCTGCGTGCTCGGGTCGAGAGCGACCAGACCGCGCCGGTCGGCGATCACTAGGACGGCGAGGGTGACGGCGCCGGAGAGTGCGACCAGGCACTCGCGGCCCTGCCAGCGATCAGGGCGGTAGCGGGTGCGCGCGGTACGCCGCCCGCCCGCAAGCAGCCCCGCGGCCAGCAGCGCGCTGCCGGCACCGAGTGCGGGCAGGCCCAGCGCCCGTGGAGTCGTCGGGTCGAGGACCGCGTAGATCCCCACGCAGGTCGCGAGCAGCCCACCGAGAGTGCACGCCGCAGTGGCGCGCCGCAGCCCGGGAGTCACCGCTCGGCGCCGGCCGTAGCCGCGGGCGTCCATCGACGCGGCGAGGTCGATGCTGCGCTGCAACGCACCCTCGAGCACCGGCACGGCGAGGCTGCGCACGCCTCGAACGCCTCGGGTGGGTCGACCGCGCAGTCGGCGCGCGGCCCGCACCTGGCCGACCGACACCATCGCCTGAGGGGCGAAGGACAGCGCGACGGCGACAGCCACTCCCGCTTCGTAGACCGCTGCGGGCAGGCACCGCAGCAGCCGGTACGGGCTGGCCAGCGCGTTGGCGGCCCCGAAGCAGGCCAGCAGAGCCGTGAACTGGAGCGACTCGTAGAACGCGCCCGCGAGGAGCTCGAGCGTCACCGGTCCGCCGACGGCGGCGCCCGCCGCCCAGTCCGGCAGCTCGACGGAAGGCAGGCTGAACAGCTCCCGGCCGGGCAGTCGCCGACCGGTCAGCCCGACGAGGACCAGGCGGATGACGATGACCGCTGCGCCGAGCGAGAGGAAGGCCGAGTAGGAGCGGGCCCACGGTGCGTCGCCGCGTCGAGCTGCCACGACGTAACCGGCTACCGCGATGATCAGCAGGAGCAGGAGCGGGTTGGTCGTCCGCACGGCCGCCGCGGCGAGGGAGAGCGCCCAGAGCCACCACGCAGCGGGGTGGAGGTGCCGGCGGTCACGGACGCGGTCCCGCTCGGGCGAGCTCACCTGCGATCGCTGCTGCGCAGCCGAAGTGCACCCGCGCCGGCCAGCACGGCAATCACGCCGACGCCGACGAGGGTGCTGGTCGGCACACCCGGGCCGCCGGAGTCCCTGTCGCCGCCACCGATCTGCACCGCGGGCGAGGTGGGAGCGAGCGAGTCCCCACGCGTGGCCGTCGGGCCAGGCAGGGGTGTGCTTGCCGACCTCGACGAGGTCCGCCCAGGCTCGCTGCTTCCAGTGCTGGCAGCGGAGGCGCGTGATGCCGAGCCGGCAGGCGCGGCCGGCTCCGCAGATGTCGCCGCGCTGGTCGCTGGTGCGGCTGAGCGCACGTGGCCGGGTCGGCCGCTGGGTGCGGTTGAGGCAGTGCGCGTCGCCGCGGCAGCGGGCGATGCGGCGGTACGACGCGGCGTCGGAGTGGCCTTCGCGGCCGGCGGGCAGATCTCGTCGTACGGGATCGCCGCCGGGCGCACCGAGCCCTCGGCCCCGCCGTCGACCCATACCCAGCCTTCGCCGGGCTCGTTGTCATCGCTGCGTGCCGGGTCGTCGATCACCCGGTAGTCGGCGGCACCGCGGCTGGAGTACTGCCACGACCCGTCCCCGGCCCGGTGGAAGTAGGCCCAGTAGCGGTAGCCGTCCCCGGCGCTCTCTCCGCAGCCCCGCTCCGGCAGCCCGTCGATAGCGCAGAGCAGGCCGCTCTCCGACCGCGGTGCCGGGCGCCCGAGCGCGCGGGCCCGCGCGACGAGGATCTCGAATCCGGTCGACCTGTTCGGCACCTTGGCGCAGTAGGCGCTGGTGCGCGACGGGGCGCCAGCCAGGTCGCGGTAGTCGACGACCACGCCGACGCAGATCGGCTCATCCGCGTAGGCCGGTGCCGGCTGCGCCATCGGCAGGCACGTGAGCGCCGTGGCCAGCAGGACGCGACCACGCATCAGGCGCGGACCCGACCGAGCCAGCGCGCGCTACCCAGGGCCAACATGCCGTAGCCGATCAGCCCGAGGCCGAAGACGACCAACCCGGTGGTGTCCCAGGGGGCCGAGCCGACGCCGCCGTTGACTGGCAGGATCGGCTGGCCACCAGCATCCACGACGCCGGCATCGACTGCCGGCCCGTTGGTGCCGACGGTGGGTCCGGGTGCTGCGCCCTGCGAGGGCGGCGGGGCGGTCGACGGTGCCGGCGCAGCCCTCGTCGGTGACGGGGCGGGGGCAGTCGTCGGGGAAGCAGCCGCGGTGCACCGCAAGGTCGGCGTCTCGCGCGAGATGGCCGCGGGCCGGATCGGGTAGGGCATGCCGGCGAGAGCCGGGACGACCTGCACCGTGGCGAGGACATTGGGGGACAGCGAGCCGTCGGATTCCGGCTGATAGGCGAACGCCCCGCGGTCAGCGGCCGGGGTCGCGCAGCCGAGCTGCAGGCGGAGCAGGGCAGCGCGCGGGATGTCGCCGTCGGCGTCGGCCCACCGGCCAGCGGCCGGGTCTTCGCCAAGGGCGAGAATCGCCTGAATGACCAGGGCGGTGGAGTTCGCGTCGGTCGACGTACCGTCGAGGAATCCGAAGCCGCCGTCGGCGTTCTGCGTCCCGTCAAGGAAGTCGAGCGGGCTCGTGGCGGGGCGCTCGCCGAGCGCGGCGAGAGCCTGCGCGGCCACCGCGGTGGAGTTGGTGTCCTCGCCGGTGAAGGTGGAGGTGTTCGTCGGGGCGCACGGCGCGGCGGTGTCAGCGCGGTAAGCCTGCCAGCCGCCGTCCGGACACTGCTGACGCACTAGCCAGCGCACTGCATCGGCGTCAGCGAGACCCGCCGCGTCGAGCCCGAGGAGGGCGAAGGACTGACGGTAGGCGCCGTCGAATGCGGGGTCCTGGGATCCGAAGAGGCCGGCGTCGGTGCCGCTCGTCCGCTTGGTGGCCAACAGGCGGGCGACGAGATCGACCCCGCCGAAGGCGCGCGGGTCGCGGCCGGCCACCGTGGCGACCTGAATCAGGGTGCCGAGGGCTGCGGGTCGGTCGGCGCCCGTGGAGTCCCTGACATAGGCGTCGACGTTCGCGGCGAGAGCGGCCACCGCGCGGTCGAAGGACTCCCCGCCGACTCGGGCGGCACCCAGAGCGAGAACGGCTAGTGCGGTCGCGTTGCGGTCCGGACCGCTCTGCGCCGGAATGAACCCCCGCGCGTCGATCTTCCCTGCCAGCCAGCCTGCGCCTGCCAGCATCGGGTCATCGGTGGGAGCGGCGTGCGCCAGGCCCACCGAATGGCCAGCGAGCATGCCGGCTAGAACAAGCGTGGCAAACGTGCGACGGGTCTTCTGCACGGGGTCCCTTCGTGATCGTGGGACACCCGGGTGCGGCGCCGGCACCGCCTGCAGCTGCGCAGTAAAGTGACGGTCGACGACCGGGCTCCGTCCCGCATTCCTCGACGGTGTAGCTGGAGCCAGTTCGCGTCGCCATCGGTGTCCCGGCTCACCGCCACCCGAAGGTGGTCGGCTCACGGTTGCGGGTCAGCGCCGGAATCTCACCGGCTTCCCCCATCGCGACGCGTATTCAGTTGTGGTCCTCGTGTCCTACCCCAGGACGCGGGAGGACGCTCGAAGCAGACCACACCCGCGAGGGGTCGTCAAAGTGCCCCGGCCGCGCCGTATGGCAGATTCGTGGCTGTGATGAGCAGGTTGCGGGAGCGGCAGGAGTGGAAGTTCTTCGCCGTCCTCACTCGGGCCGATCGCGGTCTCGGCACCCTCTGGTGGGTGCTGCTAGTCCTGCGCGCACTGATCCCTGTCGCCTTCGCCGTCGCCATGGGCACGCTCGTCGCAGCAGTGCAGGACAGCGCTGGACTCACTGCCCCGCTGGTCTTCGTCGGCGTCACGTTCGTGCTGATGCAGGTGCTGACGCCGATCCACGCCGCGGTCAGCTTCAACCTGGGCAGCGTGGTGTCCGCGTGGCTCTTCGACCGGCTCACCGACGCCTGCGTGACCCCTCCCGGGATGGGACATCTGGAAGACCCCGAGCTGGCCGGCGACCTTACCGTCGCGCGGGAGTTCGACCTGGGCATGACAGGTCCACCCATGTTCATGAACGTCGACTTCATCTCTGTGGGACTCGTGGATGCTCTCGCCGGTCTGGCGTCGGTATCCGTCCTCTTCGCCTACTCCTGGTGGGCGCCGCTGCTGCTGGGCGGCGCCTGGTTGACCACCCACTGGCTGCTGCGCGAGAGCGCAGTCTGGAAGGACCGCAACACCGACGAGGTTCGTGAGGCTCAGCGCCACGCGGACTACGCCTACCGCCTCGCCGTGGACCCGCCGGCGGCGAAGGAGCTGCGGCTGTTCGGTCTCGCCGGCTGGACCGTCGAGCGCTTCCTCGCGCGCCGCAAGCAGCTCTACGCCCTGCAGTACGACGCAACCCGGCTGCGGGAGAAGCCCGTGCTGTGGTGCGTGCTGGTCGTCGTCGCGGCGAACCTGGCGATGTTCTGGTCCCTGGCCGACAGTGCGGCGAGCGGCGAGCTCTCCCTTGCCCGCACGGTCATCTTCGCGCAGGCCGCGATCGGCGCGAGCCTGATCGCGTTCGGTGGACTCAACTGGGCGCTCGACGGCGCCGCGGCCCCCGTCGCGGCGGTGCTGCGGCTGGAGTCGGCCATGGCGGCGAGAGGTTCGTTGCGGGTCGGCACGGTGCCGCTGGACGACCGCGTGGCGAGGGAGGTGCGCTTTCGGGACGTCACGTTCGCCTACCCACACGGCGAGCACGCGGTCCTTGACGGCTTCGACCTCACGATCGAAGCCGGCACCTCGCTGGCCATCGTCGGTCAGAACGGCGCGGGCAAGACCACGCTGGCCAAGCTGCTGTGCCGGCTCTATGACCCGCAGAGCGGCGCGGTCGAGATCGACGGCACCGACCTGCGCGACCTCGACGTCGAGGATTGGCGCCGACACGTCACGGCGGTGTTCCAGGACTTCATCCGGTTCGAGATGTCGTTGCGGGCCAACGTCGCTCCGGGGGGTGCTCCTGACGAGGAGATCCGGCGAGCGCTGGCTGACGCCGGGGCGGACACCCTGGCTGACCTGGACACCCCGCTGGCCAAGGGCTACCCCGGCGGCACCGACCTCTCCGGCGGCCAGTGGCAGCGGGTGGCACTGGCTCGCGCGCTGTGCGCGGTGCGCAGTGGAGCGGGCCTGGTGCTGCTGGACGAGCCCACAGCTCAGCTCGACGTGCGGGGAGAGGCCGAGATCTTCGAGCGGATCCTCAGAGCCACTCGAGGTGTCACGACCGTTCTGATATCGCACCGGTTCTCCACGGTCCGCCAGGTCGACCGCATCTGTGTCCTCGAGCACGGCAAGGTCGTCGAGCTGGGCTCTCATGAAGAGCTGATGGCGCAGGGTGGTCGCTACCGGACCATGTTCGAGCTGCAGGCCAGCCGATTCGACGCAGACGAGGACGAGGGGGTTGTCCTTGAGGCCCTCGCCTAGCCGGGCCGGAGAGGGGGCATCGGCTGCGGAGGACCTCCCCCCCGCGCTGCGGTCGATGTGGCGACTCTGCCGCCTCGGCTACCAGCACGAGCCGACGCTCCTGCTTAGCGCCTTCGGCCTCGTCCTGCTCGCTGCACTGCCCGACGCGCTGCTGGCGCTGTGGCTCAAGCTGCTCGGCGAAGGCTTCCTCCAGGACGACCGACGCAAGCTCGTCACCGCTGCACTCGGGCTGGGGCTGTCGGCGGCTGCCAGCTGGTTCCTCAGGGTGATCAGCACGAGGGTCTCGCGTCGCTTTCGAGACAAGGTGACGATCGCCTTGGAGTCCCACGTCGCCCGCCTCCAGGCGTCGGTGACGACGATCGCCCACCAGGAGCTCCCGCAGTACCTCGACCGCCTGTCGGTGCTGAGAAACCAGGTGTTCGTCCTCGACCACATGTACATGTCGCTGTTCTCCACCTGCGGGTGGATCCTCCGGCTCGGCGTGACCGTCGCGCTGCTGATGTCGATTCACCCGGCGCTCGCCCTGCTGGCAGTCTTCGCGATCCCGACGGTCGCCGTATCCGCCTGGCGGCCGGCGGTCGAGCGCAGGGCCGAGGAAGCGCACGCCCAGCACGACCGGCTGGCCAAGCACCTCTACGCGCTGGCGACCACGGCAGCGCCGGGCAAAGAGGTGCGGGTGACCGGCATCGGCGCCCAGCTGGCGGAGCAGCGCCGGGAAGCGTGGGAGCGCTGGTACCGGCCCGTGGCGACGGCCCGGTGGCTCAGCGCGGCATGGCAGACGCTGGCCTGGACGATCTTCGCCGGCTCGTACGTAGCCGCTGTGGTGTTCGTGGCGGCCGGGCTGGACGAGGGCGTCGGGCCGGTGCTGCTGGTGTTGGCGGGCGGTGCTCGACTGTCGTCCTACATCGGGGCCACGGTCGGAGAGATCGGCTTCCTGCGCGGCATCTGGATGGACGGGTCGCAACGGCTGGCCTGGCTCGAGGACTACGCGGCGTCGCTACGCGCGGAAGCCGACGAGCCCGTCCCCGCACGACTCACCGAGGGGATCCGGTTCGACCACGTCTCGTTCGCCTACCCCGGCACGGACCGGCTGGTGCTCGACGACGTCGACCTGCTCCTGCCAGCGGGCGCCGTCGTCGCCATCGTGGGCGAGAACGGGGCTGGCAAGAGCACCCTGGTCAAGCTGTTGTGCAAGCTCTACGAGCCGACGTCCGGGACCATCGAAATCGATGGAGCGCCTCTGTCGCGGATGCCGGCAGACGAGTGGCGCAGCCAGCTCTCCGGAGCGTTCCAGGACTTCTTCCGGTTCGAGCTGCGCGCCGACAGCACCGTCGGACTCGGGGACCTGGCTCGGCTCGAGGATCGGCCGGCCGTCGAGACCGCGGTCGAGAAGGCCGGTGCCGACGACGTGGTGCTGCGCCTCGAATCCGGGCTCGACACCCAGCTCGGGCCGACCTGGCCAGGCGGGGCCGAGCTCAGCTTCGGGCAGTGGCAGAAGCTCGCGTTGGCTCGTGGCTTCATGCGGGACGACCCCTTGCTGCTCGTCCTGGACGAGCCCACCGCGGCCCTCGACGCCGAGACGGAGCACGCCCTGTTCGAGCGTTACGCGGGCGTCGCCAAGCGGGTCGACGCCGGGAGAGGGGCCATCACACTGCTCGTCTCACATCGGTTCTCAACCGTGCGCATGGCTGACCTGATCGTGGTGCTCGATGGCGCGCGCGTCGTGGAGGTGGGCAGCCACGACGTGCTGCTTGGCCAGCGCGGGCAGTATGCGCAGCTCTACGGAATCCAGGCCGGCGCGTACCGCTAGCGTCACCACACCGACGACCAGGAGGATGGCAAGTGCTCTGGCAGTGGACTTACGAGGGCGCCGCGGACGCGGCGGGCAGCACCACCTTTCCCAGCCAGGCCGACGCCGAGGCGTGGCTAGGTGACCAGTGGCGCGAGCTGCTGGACCGCGGCGTCACGGCGGTCACGCTCATCGAAGGTGACCGGGTGGTCTACGGTCCGATGAGCCTCGAGCCGGCCTAGTGCCCCTCTTGCTTGCGCATCCGCTCACCGAAGACGCCGGGCTGGGCCTGCCGCCGCTCGCGTTGGCCGCGGTGGCGACCGTCATCGTCGCGGCAGTGCTCACCCTGTCCAAGCGGTGGTCGGCGACCGGCGAGCCCGACGAAGCTGGACTCGCCGACATCGCGGTCGCGCTCGGTCGGGCGCGCTGCGTCACCCGAGCACTCGCGGTCGCCGTGCTGGTGCTGGGTATCTACGCCGCTCGACGCGGCAGCCCCGACGGGCTGGCCAATCTCGCTCCCGCGCTCGTCGTCGGTGTGGCCTGGCCGCTGCTCGTCCTCGGCTCGGTCGCGCTGCCCAGGCTGTGGCGCTGGGTAGACCCGTGGGACGCGGTGGCGCGAGCCATCGAGCCGTTGGCCGGCAGCGCGCCGGCGGACGGCCCGGTGCCGGCTGACGCGACGACCGGTGACCCGTCGGCCGGCTACTCGTCAGGCGACGCGTCCATCGCTGATGCCTCGTCCGCTGCAGCACTGGAAGCGGTTCAGCCGGCGGGCTCGGTGTGGCCGGGTGTCGTCGCGGCGGCTGCTGTCATGTACTTCCTGATCGCTCTGCCGACCTCGACCCAGCCACGCAGTGTCGGCGCCGCGTTGGCCGCGTACACGATCGTCATGGTCGCGATCGGAGTCGCCCTCGGCCGCTATGCCCTGGCCCGCACAGAGGTGTTCGGCCTGACGGCCCGGTGGGCGGGGCACCTGCGGTCCGGGTTCGCCGCGCGCTGGCTCGTGCCCGAGGGGGCCGAGGCAGTGCTCGGCGTGCTGGCGGGCGGGCTGCTCTTCGACCTGGCCCGACGTGCCCCCGGCTACGACGAGGCACTGACGACGGGTCGGCTCTCGTGGGCCAGCACCGGTGACGCCGATCGCGACGTGCTCCTGGGTCTGGCGATCTGCGCTCTCGTCGGCGCAGTGACCCTGCACCTGTTCGGGCGGTGGGCGGCGCGCCGCGGCGCCGCGGGCAGCGTGGCAGCGGCAGCACTCCCCGTCGTGCTGGCCTTGGTGGTGGTGGTGAAGCTGCGACGGTTCCTGGTCAGCCTCCAGCTGGTGCGGATCCTGGTGAGCGACCCGCTCGGTCGCGGCGTAGACCTCTTCGGCACAGCCGGTGGGTCCCTCGACGCCAACCCGTTCGGCACCACCGCGCAGCGGGTAACCGCGATCGTCGTGGTCACCCTCGCCGGGGTCGCCGGAGCGATCGCGGTACGCCGTCGGACGAGGACCGGGCGACAGCGCGAGCCGGCGGGCTACGCCGTGTACTTGCTTGTCGCGCTGGGCACCATGGGTTTGGCCGTCGCCGCCTGACCGCGTGCTGCGTGCGCAGCTACGTGAAGACGTCCTCGCCCACGGCCACT
Source organism: Mycobacteriales bacterium (assembly GCA_035536235.1). GTDB lineage: Bacteria > Actinomycetota > Actinomycetes > BP-191 > BP-191 > DATLNF01. The sequence continues at coordinate 14,106 of DATLOQ010000105.1, read as the reverse complement.
CGTGGGGGCGGCATGCGGGTCCGCCGGAACTGGGTGTTGCGGGCGATGGCGTAGCGGGTCAGCGCGAACGTGCCGATCTCCGTGCCCTCAGGGAAGCGCAGCCGAAGGAGCTTGCGCACCCGGCGTACCGCTGCAGCAGTGTCGAAGAGCAGCATCGCGAACATCACGAAGCCGGCGTTGGCGAGCAGCGCGCGAGCCGTCTGCTGGGTGACGAGGAATGAGGCGAAGTTCATGGCCAGGCCGGGCAGCGCCAGCCAGCCCAGGGACATCCGCGAGTCGATCGCGTCGCGGACCGCGGAGCGCTCCGGGCCACGGGCGAAGGCCGGCAGGGCGCGCTCGTCGCCGGACCGCAGCGCGGCCCGGGCAGCGCCACGGGCGGCCTTGACCTCGGCGCGCTGCAACCGGCTCGCTTCCTTGCGCGACTTCGGTGCCGCAGCTGGTCGTCGGGCCCGCTGCTGCTCGTTGCGCTTGGGGGTGGGTCGCCCTTTGCCACCGGGCTTGGGCGGTACGACGGCCGGCATCACAGCACCGTACTAGTCGCCGACGACGGGCCCCTGCACCAGGGACAGCATCTGCTCGAGAGCGCGGCGGGCCTCGACCCGGGTCTGCGGGTCTACCGCGATGCGGTTGATGACGGTGCCGTCGACGAGGTTCTCCAGCACTCGCACGAGGTGCGGGAGGTCGATGCGGTTCATCGTCGAGCAGAAGCACACGGTGCGGTCGAGGTAGATGACGGTCTTGTCCGGGTGCTGCTCTGCCAGCCGGTTGACGAGGTTGAGCTCGGTGCCGATGGCGAACGCCGACCCGGCCGGCGCCGCGGCGACGGTGTTGATGATGTACTCGGTCGAGCCGACGAGGTCGGCCGCCTGGACGACGTCGTACCGGCACTCCGGATGCACCAGCACCGTGACGCCAGGCACTCGCTGGCGCACCTCGTGCACCGTCTCCAGGGTGAAGCGACCGTGCACCGAGCAGTGCCCCTTCCAGAGCACGACCTTCGCGGCGCGCAGCTGCTCGGCGCTGAGACCGCCGGCGGGCTTGTGCGGGTCGTAGAGCACGCAGTCGTCGAGGGACAGCCCGAGCTCGCGTACGGCGGTGTTGCGGCCCAGGTGCTGGTCCGGGAAGAAGAGCACGCGCTCGCCGCGCTCGAAGGCCCACTGCATCGACACGCGGGCGTTCGACGAGGTGCAGACCGTGCCCGCATGGCGACCGACGAAGGCCTTGATGTCGGCGGAGGAGTTCATGTAGGTGATCGGCACGGTCGTGTCCGTCAGCCCGGCGTCAGCGAGCACGTCCCAGCACTGCTCGACCTGCTCGATCTGCGCCATGTCCGCCATCGAGCAGCCGGCCGCGAGGTCGGGGAGGATCACCTGCTGGTGGTCACCGGTCAGGATGTCCGCGCTCTCGGCCATGAAGTGCACCCCGCAGAACACGATCCACTCCGCCTCCGGGCGGGCGGCGGCTTCCTGGGCGAGCTTGAACGAGTCGCCGGTGACGTCGGCGAACTGGATCACCTCGTCGCGCTGGTAGTGGTGGCCGAGGATGAACACCCGGCTGCCCAGCTTCTGCTTCGCCGCGCGAGCACGGTCGACGAGATGCGGGTCGGAGGCGGGCGGGAGGTCACCCGGGCACACGGTGCCGCGTTCGCTGTCGAGCAGCGACTGCCGGCCGAGGAGCAGTGTCGCCACCGGGGTGAGCGTCGGCTGGTCGCGCGTGCTGGTCACGATCTTGGGCTCCGGTCAGTGGGGGTCGAATGGTCCCACACGGTGCAACCGCGATCGGAGGCTGTGTCATCCCCGCAAAGTTCGGTCATCCCTGCGGGAGACTCCGGCCATGAGGGTCGTCGTCGCGCCGGACAGCTTCACCGGCTCGCTGACCGCGGCCGAGGCAGCGGCCGCTGTCGGCTCGGGGTGGCGGCTGGCGCGGCCCGGCGACGTCGTGGTCGAGCTCCCGGTCGCCGACGGCGGTGAGGGCACTGTCGCTGCGGTCGCCTTGGCCACCGGCGCAGTGCCACGCAGCAGTCGCGTGGCGGACCCGCTCGAGCGGCCCGTCGACGCGCAGTGGCTGCTGCTCCACGATGGCACCGCCGTCGTCGAGATGGCCGCGGCGAGCGGGCTGTGGCGGCTGGCACCGGGCGAGCGCGACCTCCGACGTACGACGACCCGCGGCACCGGCGAGCTGGTGCAGGCCGCCCTAGACGCCGGAGCGCGGCGGGTGGTCGTGGGGCTCGGCGGCTCGGCCACCAACGACGGGGGAGCCGGGCTAGCCCAGGCTCTCGGAGTCCGGCTGCTGGACCGCGACGGCCGTGAGCTCGCGGCAGGCGGGGCTGCGCTGTCCCGACTCGATCGAATCGACGTGAGCGGTCTCGACCCTCGGCTGCGGGCGGTCGACGTGGTCGCGGCGACCGACGTCGACAGCCCGCTGCTCGGGCCATTCGGCGCGAGCGCGGCCTTCGGCCCGCAGAAGGGCGCGGACGCTCGCGCCGTCGCCGAGCTCGACGCGGCGCTCAGTCGCTGGGCCGAGGTGCTGCGTCGCGACCTGCCAGGTCGGCCCGACGTGTCCTCGTCCCCGGGAGGCGGCGCGGCAGGTGGCCTGGGCGCAGGTTTGATCGCGCTGTGCGCCGCTCGGGTCGAGTCCGGTGCTGGTCTCGTCCTGCGGCTGGTCGACCTGGAGGCGGCGGTGGCCGGCGCGGATCTCGTGGTCACGGGGGAGGGATCGCTCGACTGGCAGACGCTGCGCGGCAAGGCGCCTGCAGCAGTCGCCGTGGCGGCCCGTGACGCGGGCCTGCCCTGCCTGGCGTTGGCCGGAGTGGTCAGGCTCGGACGGCAAGAGCTCGCGGCTGCCGGGTTCGACGCGGCGTACGCCCTGGTCGACCTTGCCACCACTGCCGAGGGCGCGGTGACGGAGGCCGCGATGTGGCTCACCGAGCTCGCCTCCCGGGTGGCCCGGGAATGGTCCCGGTGACCCCGGTCGTTGACTGAGGTGCAGCCCACTCCAGTGTGGGACGATGCACGCTGCGCACGACCCGCCGAGCCCTCAGGAGCACCTGAATGTCCGACACCGTCACCGACACCGTCACCGCCACCGACGCTACCGACACGTCGACGACTTCGGCTGAGTCCGCCGCCTCGCAGATCGAGGCACCGGCTACGACAGTGGTGCTCACCGACACCGCGGCGGCCAAGGTGAAGAGCCTGCTCGAGCAGGAAGGTCGCGACGACCTGGCGCTGCGCGTCGCCGTACAGCCGGGGGGCTGCTCCGGCCTGCGCTACCAGCTCTTCTTCGACGAGCGGTCCCTCGACGGTGACAACGTGCTCGACTTCGGCGGCGTGAAGGTCGTCACCGACCGGATGAGCACCCCCTACCTCGGCGGCGCGAAGATCGACTTCGTCGACACGATCGAGAAGCAGGGCTTCACCATCGACAACCCCAACGCCACCGGCTCGTGCGCCTGCGGCGACTCCTTCAGCTAGGCCGCCGACCGGGTGTAGCGGAGGAAGAGGAAGCCGTCCTGCTCGAGCACTCCGGCTAACGGCCGGTCGACGAGCGCCGCCGGTGGGCCGGTGACGATCCGCGGCGGACCACCCCCGGCGAGGCGTGGCGCCACCGTCAGGCACAGCTCGTCGAGCAGGTCCTCGGCGATCAGCTGGCCCAGCAGCGACGGTCCACCTTCGGTGAGCAGTCGATGGTGACCTCGCTCGGCGAGTGCGGCCACGGCGCGGCGTAGGTCGACCCGGTCGTCGCCGGCCGCCAGGACATCGGCGACTTCCGCCGCGCGCGCGGCCTGGCGGGAGTCGGCGGCTGCCGAGGTGATGACCAGCGGCCGTGACGTGGACTCGGTGAACAGTCGGGAGCGCCAGTCCAGATCCAGGGATCCGCTGACCACTGCCATGTGGGGTTGCTCAGACATCCCAGCCGCGCTGCGGCAGGCAGTCAGGTCGTCGGGCAGCCGAGGTGGTCCGTAACCCTCCGCGCGGACGGTGCCGGCCGCGACGAGGACTACGTCGGCGAGCGCCCGGAGCGTGCGGAAGACGCGCCGATCCGCCGGGCCGCCGAGCGCGCCGGACCGGTGCGCCCAGGCGGCTGCGCCGTCGGCGCTGGCGACCATGTTGGCCCGCAGCCACGAGCCCCCGGCCGGGTAGGCGTAGGTCTGCCACAGGTCGGGGGCGTCGTCGGGGTTCGGGAGCAGCTGGCGCATGCGCCGCACAGTAGTGATTGGCGAGGTGCGGAATCGGGCTCAGCTCGGGGCGGGCTGCGGCTCAGGTTGCGCGGAGACCGACCCAGCCGACGTCGGTTCAGCTGACGCGGAGGGATCCGGCTCCGTGCTGCCAGGCCGCGGGGCCTCGGACGGCGCGGGCTGCTCGGACGGCGCGGGCTGCTCAGTCGGTTGGGGCTGGCCAGTCGGCGGGGGTCCTTGCGGCGCCGGCTTCCGGGAGGGCTGCTGCGATCCAGGATCGACAGGATCGACCTGGACCGGGGGCTCGATGCCGGGGTCGGTGCCCGGGTCGACCTGATCTGGGGTCACCCCGGCGAGGTACTCGTCGGTGATGGCGAAGACCGCGTCGGGGAAGTCGCGACCCTGGATGTCATAGATCCAGGCCGGCACCAGGAACACCTTCTCCTGCTCGTCCTCCCAGATCGGGGAGTAGAGCAGGCCAAGGCGTACGTCGGTGACCTCGAGCTTCTCCGGCGCACTGGTGCCACAGCCGCCAGCCGGGCCGGGAGCGCACAGCTCTCGTGTCATGAACCCCGACTGCTGCTTCTGCAGCCGTTCGAGGCCGGCCTTCACCGACACGAGTGGGTAGCGGTCGAGGAGCTCGGCGACGGCGAGGCTGCCGGACGCATCGCGGATCTTGCCGTTGGTGTCGATCGCCACCGACTGGCCGAGCCCGATCACCTCGAGGCCGTCGATCTCCATCGTCGCGCTGATGTACCACGCATCGAATCCCCGCTCGGCGCGGAGCTTCGTCGCCTCACCCAACCCGGTGGCGTCGAAGACCTTGCGGGCCAGTGCCTTCGCCACGCTCTCCGCCGGCAACGGCAGCTGCTGAGGCTCTGCGAAGGGCTCCCCGCAGGCAATCGCAGGTGCGGCGCACTTGGCGTTGTCCGGGCACGGCGCAGGTTCCGGGCAGGACATCACCGGACTGCTCGCGGTGGCTGAGCTGGATGAGCTGGAGGAGCTGGCCGCCTCGGCCTCGCGGGCCTTGACCTCTTCAGCCTTCTTCTGCTCGTCGGTCTGCTCTCCGCTGCCAGTCGATCCTTCGACCACGGTCTCGGGGGTGTCGTTGCACGGCGAGTCGGCGCCTTCCAGGCAGATTCCCGCGACACCGCCGTCGGCACCGCAGTCGGCGCGATAGCTGATGGTCGGATCAGTGGTGGCCGGCTTGTCGCACGGGTTCGCCACCTCGCGGTAGTAGCTCCAGGACCTGCTGGCTGTGGTCGAGATCCGCAGCACCAGCTCGCCGTCGCGGATCACCAGCGCGTCTGGCTCGGCAGTGATCTGACCGGTCATTCCCAGCACGGCGGCGAGGCGTCGTACGGCGTCTCGGTCGACCTTGTCGTCGGCGAGGCGGTACGCCGGACCCTCGTCCGGCAGCCCGTCCGGGACCGGTCCAACGAAGCTGTACGTAGCACCCTGGCCGACGGGTGCCCCCGCCGTCATCTTGGCGTCCATGGCCGCCTCCGTCCGGCCGCCCGCGCCGGCGAGGGAGAGCGGCAGGGGCGTCGGCTTGTCCCCGAGTCCGCCGCGCAGGATGACGGTTGCCACGATGGCGACCAACACAGTCGCCGCAACTCCTACGGGAACTCCTACCGCTTCACGCCTGCTGGTCATGGCACCCCTCCAAGATGATCGTGACCCCTCTGACGCGGCCTGGCGAGCGCCGGTTCCATCCGGTGTGCGTGCGATTAGGCTGCAACGCATGACGGAGGCGTTCCTGGTCGGCGGCGTACGCACGCCGATGGGCCGTTACGGCGGGGCGCTCGCTAGCGTGCGCCCCGACGACCTCGCCGCTCTCGTAGTGGGGGAGGCGGTGCGCCGGGCCGGCGTCGACCCCACCCTGGTCGACGAAGTCGTCCTCGGCGCCGCCAACCAGGCCGGCGAGGACAACCGCAACGTCGCCCGGATGGCGGTGCTGCTGGCCGGGCTGCCGATCGAGATCCCGGCGTTCACCGTCAACCGGCTGTGTGCCAGCGGGCTCACGGCCGTCGCCGCCGCTGCTGCGCAGATCCGTGCGGGCGAGGCCGACGTCGTCGTCGCCGGCGGCGTCGAGTCGATGACCCGGGCCCCCTATGTGATGAGCAAGGCCGGCACCCCGTGGGCAAAGGCGCCGGAGGTCTTCGACACGTCGTTGGGCTGGCGGTTCCCCAACCCGAAGCTGACCGCGCGGCCGCAGACGACGCTGGCCATGGGGGAGACCGCTGAGCTGGTGGCGACCCTGGACGGCGTCACCCGCGAGGAGTCAGACGCCTGGGGCCTGCGCTCGCAGGACCGGGCCGTGGCTGCTCAGAAGGCCGGCCACTTCGACGCCGAGATCCTGCCCGTCGAGACGTCGGCCGGGCTGGTGAGCACCGACGAGGGGCCGCGCCCGGGTACGACGATGGAGCGTCTCGCTGCCCTCAAGCCAGCCTTCCAGGCTGACGGGATCATCACGGCCGGCTCCTCCTCGCCGCTGTCCGACGGGGCGGCCGCGGTCGTCGTGGCGAGCGGGGCGGCGGTGAAGCGCCTCGGGCTCGTCCCACGTGCGCGGGTGGTGACAAGCGCGGCGGCGGGCGTGGAGCCGCACCTGATGGGGATAGGTCCGGTGCCGGCGACGGAGAAGGTGCTGGCCCGCGCCGGCTGGAGCGCCGCCGACCTGGATGCGGTGGAGATCAACGAGGCGTTCGCCGTACAGGTGATCGCATCAGTGCGTCGCCTGCGCCTGGAGGTCGAGACCGTCAATGTCGACGGCGGCGCGATCGCGCTCGGTCACCCGCTGGGCTGCAGCGGCGCCCGGCTGATCGTGACCCTGCTGGCCCGGATGGAGCGCGAGGACGCGCGCCGCGGCCTTGCCACCATGTGCGTCGGCGTCGGCCAGGGCGCCGCCATGCTGGTCGAGCGCGTCTGACGAGCTAAGAGCCGTAGGCGTCGTAGCCGGCGACGATCTCCTTGGCGCCGTCGGGGATGCGGATCTCTCGGCCGGCCAGGATGTCCAGCACCGCCGGCATCGTGTGCGCGGCGATGCCGAGCTGCTGCAGCGCAGCGAATTCATCCGCGACGCCCCAGTGCTCGACGACCCGGTCGTCGGCGAAGCGCAGGAAGTGCATCTCCGTCCACTTCGCCCGCTTGCCCGTCGGCGCCAGGCTCTGCAGCTGGCCGGTCTGGGTGCCCGACGCGGTCGCCCGCATCGCGACGGTGCTGCCCGAGACGATGACGTCGTCGACGGAGTAGGCCAGGTCCGGAAAGGCGGAGCGGAGCCGCCCGATCAGCCCGGCCAGCACCTCAGCGCCGCCGGTGCCCTCCGCCGGCAGCACGTGCACGACGTAGTCGTCGGCGAGGATCTCGTCGAGCACCTCGACCTTGCCAGCGCCGAACGCCTCGAGCGGGATGCGGGCGGCAATGGCGGTGAGATCGGCAGACATGGGATGAGCCCTTCGGTGTTGCCGGATGCGGTGCGTGATGGCGGCGTACGGCGGCGTACTCGGGCGACGTTACTAGAGGTGCCCCTAGCCTCCCTTGCCGTGCGCACTAGGCTGCCGCCTTATGCGCATCGCCGTGACCGGGTCCATCGCGACCGACTACCTGATGACGTTCTCGGGTCGTTTCGCCGACCAGCTGCTGCCGGACCAGCTGCACCGGCTCTCCCTGTCCTTCCTCGCCGACGACCTCGACCGCCGACGCGGGGGAGTGGCGGCCAACATCGCTTACGGGATGGCGCAGCTCGGCCTGCGCCCCGTGCTGGTGGGGGCGGTCGGTGCGGACTGGGGCGACTACGAGGCGTGGCTGGCCCGGGCCGGCGTCGACACCGAGAGCGTGCACGTCAGCGACCTGAAGCACACCGCCCGGTTCTTCTGCACCACCGACGTGGACCAGTGCCAGATCGCCACGTTCTACCCGGGAGCGATGACCGAGTCGCGCGACATCGAGCTGACGCCGATCGTGGCGCGGGTGGGTGGCCTCGACCTCGTGGTGGTCAGCCCCAACGACCCCGAGGCGATGGTCCGGCACACCGCCGAGGCGAAGGCTGCCGGCATCCCCTTCGTCGCCGACCCCAGCCAGCAGCTGTCCAGCCTCGACGGGCCCGGCATCGAGGCGCTCGTCGACGGCGCCCGCTTCCTGATCACCAACGACTACGAGGCCGCGCTCATCGAGAGCAAGACCGGCTGGACGACGGACGAGGTGCTGGCCCGGGTCGAGACCCGGGTCACCACCCTCGGGGCCAAGGGATGCATCGTCGAGCGCGCCGGCGAGGCGCCGATCGAGGTGCCGGTCGTGCCCGAGGAGCGAAAGGCGGACCCGACTGGGGTCGGCGACGCCTTCCGAGCCGGCTTCCTCGCTGCGCAGGCCTGGGAGCTCTCGCTGGAGCGCAGCGCGCAGGTCGGCACGCTGCTCGCGACGTACGTGCTGGAGACGGTTGGCACGCAGGAGTACACCGTGAGTGCCGAGTCGTTCCTGACCCGCCTCGCTACGACGTACGGCGACGGCGCCGCCGCTGAGGTGCGCCCGCACCTCGGCTAGCTAGACCCCGAACATCGCGCTGCAGGCGTCGAGCCCGCTGATCTCGGCCGCCGGGTACGTCGTACGCCGACGCTCCCATTCGGCCCGTTCGAGGCGCAGGCCGAGCGAGCTCTTCGCCTCGCCGCGCGGCGCGTGGCGGGTCATCCCGTTGTCGCAGTAGCCGAGAGACCGGGAGACGCCGAGGGACGCGGCGTTGTCGGCGAAAGCCTCCGACAGCGCGAGCTCCGCGCCGAGCTCCGCGAATGCCAGCTGCAGGGCTGCCGCTCGCACCTCCTTGCCGAAGCCCTGCCCGTGGACGCTGCGCGTGAGCCACGACCCAGTCTCGACGACCCGGCGTGCTGCGAACTGCTTCGCATTGACGTCCTGCATCCCGATCGCGCATCCGTCGAGGAAGACGGCGAGCGGCAAGGACCAGTCCTCCGGCTTCCACTCGGCGCGCTGGCGCCACCACCACTGGATCGAGTCGCGTTCGCGCTCTTGTCGGGGCTTGTCGGTCCACGCCATGGCGAACGGCATCACCGCGGGGTCGTGGATCCCCGCATCGATCGCTGCGAGCAGGTCGGGGAAGTCGTCGTCGGTGGGCGGCCGAAGCACCAGCCGCGGCGTGGTGATGGTCAGCCCGAACAGCGGCCAGTACGTCGGGACCACGGAAGTCGTCATCACCCCACCCCACCCGACTTCACCCACTAAAACCACTGGATTTGGCCGATTGCTGCGACTTTTCGGTGGTTTCAGTGGGTGAAGTCGGGTCGGATCAGTGCCGGCGGCGGACCCGCAGGGCGTTGCCGACCGCAGCGGGGCTGACGCCGAGGTAGTCGTGGCCCTTCATGCGACACCACACTGGTACGTCGACGCGCGACGCCTCATCGTCGCTGAGCACCTCGACCACGTCGCCTACCGCGACGTCGCCGATGTGCTTGGCCAGCTCGATGACCGGCACCGGGCAGCGACGACCGAGGGTGTCGATCGTCAGCGCCACCGCCTCTTTCACAACGCCGCCGCCGGTCCGGTACGACGCAGGTGGCGGACTACCTCCGGCACTACGCGCAGCAGCTCCTCGACATCCTCCGCTGTGGTGTCGCGGCCCAGGGAGACCCGGACGTTGCCGTGCGTGAGCACACCCATCGCCTCGAGGACGTGGCTGGGCCGCAGCGTCGAGGCGGTGCACGAGGATCCGCTGGAGACCGAGATCCCCCGGCGGTCCAGCTCGGTGACCAGCGCCTCGCCGTCGACGTAGAGGCAGGAGAACGTCACCAGGTGCGGCAGCCGTCGCACGTGGTCGCCGACGACCTCGATGTCGTCGAGCCGAAGCGGCATCTCCGACCTAATGCGGTCCACCAGCGGCGAGAGACGAGCGGCCTCCCGGTCGCGCTCCCGGCTGACGGCGTCGAGCGAGGCCGCTGCGGCAGCGACCGCCGGCAGGTTGACGAAGCCCGGCGCTCGGCCGGCCTCTCGCTCCTCGACTGGACCGGTGGCGCGCCAGCGCACGCCCTTGCGCACGACGAGCAGGCCAACCCCCGGAGGGCCGCCCCACTTGTGCGCCGAGGCGCTGAGCACCGAGGCGCCGAGAGCGCCCACGTTGACGGGCAGCCGGCCGACCGTCTGCGCGGCGTCGACGTGCAGCGGTACGCGGGCCGTAGCGCACTGCTGCGCGACGGCCGCCACTGGTTGCACCGTCCCGACCTCGTGGTTGGCGTGCTGCAGGGACACCGCGGCCGTGGTGGAGGTGATCGCCTGAGACATCGCGACGACATCCACCGTGCCGGCGCGGTCCACGCCGACCCGGGTGACGGTGGCGCCGGCGCCCTCCTGGACCTCCGCTACCGCCAGCACGGCGGAGTGCTCGACTGCGCTGACGACGAGGTCCCCACCGAACCGGGCGCGAGCAGCTAGCAGCCCGGTCAGGCCGGCCGAGATCGACGTCGTACCGCTGGAGGTGAAGGTCAGCTCATCCGGCCGAGCGCCGACCAGCACCGCCATCTGCTCCCGGGCGGCGTCGAGAAGGGCGCGGGCGCGGCGCCCTTCGCGGTGCAGCCGAGAGGGGTCCGCCCAGCCCTCGTCGTACGCCGCGAGCAGCACCTCGCGCGCCGCCGGGTGCAGCGGCGCGCCGGAGGCAGAGTCGAGATACGGCACGGTGTCGATCGTAGGGTGGGATGATGGGTGGGTGACGACCACAGAGACGCACACCGCCAAGACCGTCAACGAGCTCGACCGGGTGGTGATCCGCTTCGCGGGCGACTCCGGTGACGGGATGCAGCTCGCCGGCGACCGGTTCACCGACGCCACCGCGGCCTTCGGCAACGACCTGGCGACGCTGCCCGACTACCCCGCCGAGATCCGGGCGCCCGCCGGCACCATCGCCGGCGTCAGCGGATTCCAGATCCACTTCTCCGACCACGACATCATGACCCCGGGCGACGCGCCGGACGTCTTGGTCGCGATGAACCCCGCCGCGCTGAAGAGCAACCTCTCCGACCTGCCGGTCGGCGGCACGGTGATCGTCAATGAGGACGCCTTCACCGAGCGCAATCTGGAGAAGGTCGGCTACGCCACCAACCCGCTGGACGACCAGAGCCTCGACGCCTTCACCGTCTTCCGGCTGCAGATCACCTCGATGACCATGCGCGCCGTCGAGGGCGTCGACATCGGCAAGAAGGACGCCGAGCGCACCAAGAACATGTTCGCGCTCGGCCTGATGTGCTGGATGTACGGCCGCCCCCTCGCCGGCACCGAGGAGTGGCTGACCACGAAGTTCGCCAAGAAGCCGGCGATCCTCGAGGCCAACCTGAAGGCGCTCAAGGCCGGCTGGAACTTCGGCGAGACGGCCGAGCTCTTCGCATCGTCGTACGTCATCCGCCCGCAGGCGGCCGAGCCGGGCACCTACCGCAACATCAGCGGCAACACCGCGACGGCGTACGGGCTGATCGCCGCGTCGAAGCTCTCCGGGCTGCCGCTCTTCCTCGGCAGCTACCCGATCACGCCGGCGTCGGATGTCCTGCACGAGCTGTCGAAGCACAAGAACTTCGGCGTGCGCACCTTTCAGGCCGAGGACGAGATCGCGGCCGTCGGTGCGGCGCTCGGGGCCGCCTTCGGTGGATCGCTTGGCGTGACGACGACCAGCGGGCCGGGGGTCGCGCTCAAGGGCGAGACCATCTCGCTCGCCGTCTCCGTCGAGCTGCCGCTGCTCATCATCAACGTGCAGCGGGGCGGGCCGTCCACCGGACTGCCGACCAAGACCGAGCAGAGCGACCTGCTGCAGGCGCTCTACGGCCGCCACGGCGAGTCGCCGGTGCCGATCGTCGCGGCGTACTCGCCGTCGCACTGCTTCACCGCCGCTTTGGAGGCCGCGCGCATCGCGACGAAGTACCGCACGCCGGTGTTCCTGCTGACCGATGGCTACGTCGCCAACGGCACCGAGCCGTGGCGCCTCCCGTCCGAGGCCGACCTGCCGGACCTTCGGGTCGCCTTCGCCGACGGCTTCAACCACAGCAAGGCCGACGGCACCCCGGAGTTCTGGCCGTTCCTGCGTGACCCGGAGACCCTCGCCCGTCCCTGGGCCGTGCCGGGCACGCCGGACCTCATGCACCGCATCGGCGGCATCGAGAAGAGCGACGGATCCGGCAACATCAGCTACGACCCGGCCAACCACCAGCGCATGTGCGAGCTGCGAGCCGCGAAGGTCGCCGGAATCAGCAGAGACATCCCGCTGCTCGACGTGGACGACCCTTCCGACGACGCCGACCTGCTGGTGCTCGGCTGGGGGTCGAGCTGGGGACCGATCCGGGCCGCCGTACGCCGGGCGCGCCAGGGCGGCGCGAAGGTCGCGCAGGCGCACTTCACCTACCTCAACCCGTTCCCGGCCAACACCGGCGACGTCGTACGCCGCTACGACAAGATCCTGGTCCCGGAGATGAACCTCGGCCAGCTGGTCAAGGTGCTGCGCTCGGAGTTCCTCGTCGACGCACGGGGGCTGAACAAGGTGCAGGGCCGTCCGTTCACCGCGGCGGAGATCGCCGAGAAGATCCAGGAGACGACGACGTGAGCATCACCGACGCCGGCACGGACGCCAGCACCGAGGCGGTCGCGCTGACCAAGCGCGACTTCACCAGCGACCAAGAGGTGCGGTGGTGTCCCGGCTGCGGCGACTACGCAATCCTCGCCGCGGTGCAGGCGGTGATCCCGGAGTTCGAGCGCAAGCCCCAGGACGTCGTCTTCGTCTCCGGCATCGGCTGCTCCAGCCGGTTCCCGTACTACATGAACACCTACGGCTTCCACACCATCCACGGGCGGGCGCCGGCGATCGCGACCGGTCTCGCGGTGTCGCGTCCGGACCTCGATGTGTGGGTGGTCACCGGCGACGGCGACGCGCTGTCGATCGGCGGCAACCACCTGATCCACGCGCTGCGCCGCAACGTCGACCTGACGATCCTGATGTTCAACAACCAGATCTACGGCCTGACCAAGGGGCAGTACTCCCCGACGTCGGAGGCCGGCAAGGTGACCAAGTCGACGCCGTTCGGCTCGGTCGACCACCCCTTCAACCCGGTCTCGGTGGCGCTCGGCGCGGAGGCGACCTTCGTCGCTCGCACCCTCGACGTCGACCGCCCGCACCTCACCGAGGTGCTGCGCCGCGCGCACGCCCACCGGGGCACGTCGTTCGTCGAGATCTACCAGAACTGCAACATCTTCAACGACAACGCCTTCCTCACGATCACCAGCAAGGACACCAAGGAGGACTTCCAGATCCGGCTTCAGCACGGTGAGCCGATCCGGTTCGGTCCCGAGGGCTCCCGAGGGGTGCGGATGGGCGCAGGAGGCAACTGCGAGATCGTGTCCGTCGACGACGTCGGCGTAGACGCCCTCCTGGTCCACGATGAGTACGCCGAGAACCCCGGCCTCGCCTTCGCGCTCTCCCGCCTCGCGCACGGCCCGTCGTCGCCCACGCCGCTCGGCATCTTCCGGGAGGTGTCGCGACCGGCGTACGGCGAGGGCATCACCGCGCAGATCGAGCAGGCCACGGCCGCGAAGGGTCCCGGCGACCTCGACGCCCTGCTCCGCTCTGCCGACACCTGGACCATCAGCTAGTCCCACACCACCCCTTACTTAACAAATGATCTTGAGGTCTCCGTCCACAGGCGTTCGTATCCGAACCTGGGGACAGAGACCTCAAGATCACCAGTTGGGGGACTGGGAACGGGCAAGGTTGGGAAAGTCCCGAGTAGGCGCTGACCTGCGGTTTCGTTGACCGATGCCGATTCCCGGACCTAGACTGCCGACCGCTGAATCGTCCAAGCTTCCGGTCGTCCGCGGCCGCACCCACGGGAGGACTGCATGGCCTCGGGCACTCGACCGACTGGCGCGACTCTCAAGCCCGTGCCGAAGGCTAACGA
>DATLOQ010000104.1:0-6384 GCA_035536235.1 Mycobacteriales bacterium | reverse complement strand
GACGGACCGCTGCTGGCGCATCGGCGCACGCGTGCCGGCGACATCTGGGCGCAGCGCCACGCGGCCCCCGCCGCCGCCTTCCCGGTCCCCGTCTCGCTCGGCCTGCCCACCCTGCGTCGCTGATCCGTCGATCCGTGCGCTCTAGAGTCACGGCGTGCTCGTCGCCGCGGCGGTCTGTCCGCATCCGCCCATCCTGGTGCCGGAGGTAGCGGCCGGAGCGGCCAGTGAGACCGCGACACTGCGCGCGGCCTGCCTCGACGCGGTACGACGGCTGCAGGCATGCCGGCCCGACTTGCTGGTCGTCGTCGGCGACGCGGACCGGACCGGGCCGCGGGCCGGCGGTGAGGGCGGCAGCTTCGCCGGATTCGGCGTGCCGGTCGGCGTGACGTTGGGCGACGGCCCGACCGAGGGCGACCGCACGGCGCAGCTGCCGCTCTCGCTGTGCGTCGGGGCTTGGCTGCTCCGTGCCGCGGAGACGGCCGGAGTCCATCGCGGCTACGGCATCGCGTCGTCGACAACGTCGACTGAGGCGGCGGCCGTCGGTGTGTCGCTCGCCAGGCAGGCCGACCGCGTGGCGCTGCTGGTGATGGGTGACGGAAGCGCGCGACGGACCGACAAGGCGCCGGGTGCACTCCATCCGCGGGCAGCGGACTTCGACGGTGCAGTCGCCGAGGCGCTGGCGACCGCTGACTGCGAGCGGCTGCTGGACCTGGATCCGGGTTACGCCGTCGAGCTGCTGGCTGCCGGACGCGCCGCCTGGCAGGTGCTGGCCGGGGCCGGCTGGGGAGTGCTGTGGCAAGCGGAGCTGACATTTGATGCAGCGCCGTACGGCGTCGGCTACTTCGTGGCCACCTGGCAGCGCGGATGATGACCGTCGCGGTTATCGCCGTCGTCGGACCGACCGCGGTGGGCAAGTCCGCGGCAGCGATCGAGCTCGCGCGTCGGCTGGGGGGCGAGGTGGTCAACGCCGACTCGATGCAGCTCTACCGCGGGATGGACATCGGCACCGCGAAGCTCGCCCCGGCGGATCGGGGCGGCGTCGCGCACCACCTCCTCGATGTGCTCGACGTCCGGGAGACGGCCACCGTTGCGGGCTACCAGGCGCTGGCCCGGGCGACGATCGACGGGCTGTTGGCTCGCGGCATCCCCCCGGTGCTCGTCGGCGGCAGCGGTCTCTACCTGCAGGCAGCGCTGGACGCGCTGACCTTTCCCGGGACCGACGCTGAGATCCGGCTGACTCTTGAGGCCGAGCTCGCTGAGCTCGGTGCAGAAGCGCTACATGCCCGGCTCGTCGAGCTCGACCCGGATGCGGCAGCGAAGATCCACCCGGCCAACGGCCGGCGGACGGTGCGAGCACTCGAGGTCATCACGCTGACGGGAGAGCCCTACTCCGCCAGCGGACCCGGCATGACGGCGTACCAAGCGCACTACCGGGCGCAGCTGCTCGGCCTCGACCTGCCGACCGATGTTCTCGACGAGCGGATCGCGCAGCGGGTCGACCGGATGTGGGCAGCCGGGCTGGTCGACGAGGTGCGCACACTCGCTGCCCGCGGCCTGCGCGACGGCGTGACGGCCAGCCGGGCGCTGGGATACGCCCAGGTCCTGGCGCTTCTGGCGGGGGACTATGACGAAGCCGAGGCGCGCGCTCGCACCATCGCGGCGACCCGGCGCTACGTGCGCCGCCAGCGGTCCTGGTTCCGCCGCGACCCGCGGATCCTCTGGCACGACGACGCGTCGGAGCTGGTCAACGGAGCAGTAGAGATGGCCCGACCGGGCTATATCGGACTACCCGGGGTGAAGGGGACACTTCAACCATGACGACGTACGAGGTGGACCTAGTTCAAGCCATGCGAGCGGCGCTCGCCGAAGGTCGGTTTGTCCTGCGTTACCAGCCCCAGGTGGATCTGACCAGCGGTGAAGTCCTCGGGCTGGAAGCCCTGCTGCGCTGGCGGCACCCTGACCGCGGTCTGCTCGAGCCGCAGGAGTTCCTGCCGACAGCAGTCGGCAGCGAGATGATCGTGGCCATCGGCCGGTTCGTCCTCGAGGAGTGCTGTCGCGAGGTGCGCAGCTGGCATGTGCTCTCCACCCCGGGGGTGACGAAGCAGAAGCAGATCTGGGCCAACGTCTCTGCGGTGGAGTTGATGCAGCCCGAGTTCGTGTCCTACGTCACCGATCTGCTCACGGAGCATGGCATTGGTCCTCAGGTGCTGGGCCTGGAGATCTCCGAGGCGGATCTCATCGCCCACAGCCAGGATCTGCGCTCGACGCTCGTCGCGCTCAAGGACAACGGCGTCATGCTCGCGGTCGACGACTTCGGCACCTGGTACTCGTCCCTGTCCGGCATCAAGGGCCTGCCGTTGGACGCGGTGAAGCTTGGGCATCAGTTCGTGCGCGGCGTCGGTCAGGATCTCGACGAGGACGACGTGGTTCGAGCGGTGATCAAGCTGGCGCACGCCCGCGGGCTGACCGTCGTGGCCGAGGGGGTCGAGAGCTGGACCGAGGGGGCTCGCCTCTGCGAGATGGGGTGCGATCGCGCCCACGGCTATCTCTTTGCCGGACCGCAAGCGGCGGACCGAGCTCGGTGGATGCTCACCCGTGGCACCGGCTGGACGGTCCCGTCCCAGCTCTGACCGCGGCTACGATCGACGGTGTGCGGTTCACCAAGGGACACGGGACGGCTAACGACTTCGTCCTTCTCGCCGATCCCCGCGGTGACCTGGCCCTGACTGACTCCGCCGTCGAGGCCATCTGCGACCGTCGGCGCGGCGTTGGTGCCGACGGCATTCTCCGTGTCGTCCGTACGTCGAACGTCTCCGGCTGGGACCACCTGGCGGGCGCGGCCGAGTGGTTCATGGACTACCGCAACGCCGACGGCGGAGCCGTCGAGATGTGCGGCAACGGCATTCGAGTCTTCGCCCGCTACCTCGCCGATCGCGGCCTGGCAGCGAGCAGCGAGCTGCCCATCGCAACGCGCGACGGCGTCAAGACTGTGTGGCTGCGCGACAGTGGCGACGTGACCGTCGACATGGGTGCGCCGCGCGACCTGGAGCTGCTTCCCGATGACGGCGTCTTCGTCTCCATGGGCAACCCGCATGTGGTGCTCTTCACCGACGACCTCGCCACCGCTCCGGTGCGCGATGTGGGCAGCCGCATCGAGCGGGAGTGGGACGGCGGCACCAACGTGGAGTTCGTCCGGGTGGAGGCGCAGGCCGCGCTCAGCATGCGGGTCTGGGAGCGCGGTGTCGGCGAGACGCTCTCCTGCGGCACGGGAGCCTGCGCTGCTGCCGTCGGTGCCCACCTGCGCGGCTACACCGGGCGGGCGGCCGATGTCACGTTGCCAGGCGGCACCCTGCACGTGGAGTGGACAGCTGAGGACAGGATGCTGATGACCGGCCCCGCGGTGCTCGTCAGTGACGGGACGTTGTGCGCCGAGTGGTTGACCCGGCACGGTGTTGCAGTCGATGAGGAGCTCGGATGAGCCCCGAGGACACCGCGGCAGCGGTCAAGGACGACATCGGCCGGCTCGGCGGCGCCTTCATGCTGAGTGAGCAGGCCAAGGCGGCTTCGACGAGCGCCGGCATCGGCGGCTGGGCGATGTACATGATCGGCCGCGGCGGGGTCCTCGGAGACGTGCACCCCGATGTGGTCACGTCGGCGTTCTACTTCCTCCCCGCGTCGAGTGTGCACAAGGGATGGGTGAAGGGACGGGCTGCTCTCACGCCGCCGGGGGCGGTGAGCTTGTTCACCGGCGCCTGCCACGAGTGGGGTCGCCGGCACCTGGCAGGGGTGACGGATGCCGAGCGGCTCGCTGAGCTGTTGGCGCGGGTGGCCGCAGCCGCAGACGTCGCCGGCCTGCCGCTCTTCGCGGGCTGGCGCGCGGTGCCGCTGGCGAATGACCCGCCCGCGCGGCTAGCCCAGCTGTGCCATGTGCTCCGGGAGTATCGCGGTGGAGTGCACGGCCTGTGCTGCGTGGCTTCCGGGCTGAGCCCTCTCGAGGCCGTGTTGACGAGCGGGGGCGAGAGCGGCGCGCGGTTCTTCGCCTGGCCCGAGCCGTATGACGACGTCACCCACCTCCTCGACGCGCGCAAGCAGGCCGAGGCACTGACCGACCAGCGTGCCGCTTCGCCGTGGGGAGTCCTCGATGAGGACGAGCGGGCCGAGGGCACCAGCCTGCTCGCCGCCGCCCGGCAGGTGGCGGAGACCTCACTCGGCACATGAACGGTCACCCTGGTCTCCGGCAGGGAGGTGGGCAGAGCTTGTCGAACGAGCAGGAGATGCGACGGCCCGGGGGAGTGTCTGTGCAGAGATCGTCAGCACGCCGTACGGCGGCGGTGCTGGCTGCCGCTGCTGTCCTGCTCGGCGGGGCCCCTGGATGGGGAGCTTCGTCGACGACTCGGGGTGAGCAGCCGGCCGAGGTCGCCGCCATGGCGCTGGCTCGGCTGCTGCCGCACGACCCCGCCTCCCCGGCGCAGGGTGAGGCCGCCGGGGACCACCTTCCGGGGTCGCGCTATGCCTACTCGATCCCCCGCTCAACGGTCGACCGCCCGGACACCCAGGACGGCCGCCTGGTCCACGTCGTCTATTTCCTCCCCGCTGACAAGCCGGACGAGTCACTCGATGTCGCCGGAGTGCTCGATGTGTCCGTCGCCGCCCAGAATGCGTGGCTGGCCCGCGAGAGCGGTGGTCGGCGGTGGCGCTTCGACACCTTCGAGTTCGACGCGCCGGTCGACGGAGTGACCCGGCGCACGACGGCGTACGACATCACCTTCGTCCGCAGCAGCCGACCCGCCAGCGAGCTGCACGACATCACGACCATCGACGACGAGCTCGTCGCTGCAGGGCTGACCCAGGCCGACAAGCGCTACCTCATCTACGCCGCGGTCGACGGCAACGGCTCGTGCGGGTCGGCGTACTACCCACTCACCCAGCCCACCAACTCAGCGGCGGACGGGAAGTACGCCGGCGTCTACCTCGACTCCAGCGCCGGCTGCCGGGCTCGGGACTTCGCCAGCTCGATCGACTCACCAGGCATGACGGAGACCATCGCGCAGCAGGAGATCATGCACAACGACGGAGTCGTGCCGCTCTCCGCGCCGCATCAGTGCGTGCCCAACTACCTCCACGTCTGCACCCCAGGGCTGGCGCTCACCGGGCTCGACCCGGAGCGCTTCGACATCCTCTTCCCCTACGTCGGCGTACCGCTGCGCGACAAGAAGCTCGACCTCGGTCGCGACGACTACTTCTCGGCTCCGGGCACGATCCGCGACCTCGCCCGCAGCCCGTTCCTCACCTCTTGATCACATATCCGGGTGTGCCACCCGCTCTCGGGTGGGATCATCACTGAACTGATGACTGATCACCGCGGCTACGAGCCGAAGCAGGATGTCGAGGACACGGACGAGGGCTTTGCCTTCTCCAACACTGAAGGCACCTTTGCCTTCCATGACGTCGAAGGCGAGGGTCTCGACCTCGAGGACCGCCAGGCATTGCGCCGGGTGGCCGGGCTGCGCACTGATCTCGAGGACATCAGCGAGGTCGAGTACCGCGAGCTCCGCCTCGAGCGGGTGGTGCTGGTCGGGGTCTGGACCGAAGGAAACAGCGACGACGCGGACAACTCCCTCGCCGAGCTCGCAGCGCTCGCCGAGACAGCTGGCTCAGAGGTGCTCGATGCCCTGCTGCAGCGGCGCGGCCGACCCGACCCCGCGACGTTCGTCGGCAGCGGGAAGGCGATCGAGCTTCGCGACGTCATCCTCGAGACTGGTGCCGACACGCTGATCTGCGACGGCGAGCTGAGCCCCAGCCAGCTCCGCAAGCTCGAGGAGATCGTCAAGGTCAAGGTCATCGACCGCACCGCGCTGATCCTCGACATCTTCGCCCAGCACGCGACGAGCAAGGAGGGCAAGGCCCAGGTCGAGCTGGCGCAGATGACCTACATGCTGCCCCGCCTGCGCGGCTGGGGAGAGTCGATGTCGCGCCAGGCCGGCGGCCGGGTGGCCGGCGGTGCGGGGATCGGCTCGCGGGGGCCTGGCGAGACCAAGATCGAGACGGACCGGCAGCGACTGCGCAACCGGATGGCCAAGCTGCGTCGCGACATCCGGGCGATGTCGGTCGTCCGCGACACCAAGCGCCAAGAGCGAAGGCGCAACGACGTGCCGTCGGTGGCGATCGCCGGCTACACCAACGCCGGAAAGTCCTCCTTGCTCAACCGGCTCACCGGCGCGGGTGTGCTGGTCGAGAACGCCCTCTTCGCGACGCTCGACCCGACGGTGCGCCGTGCCGTGCTCCCCGACGGACGGGGCTTCACCCTGACGGACACGGTCGGCTTCGTGCGACACCTCCCGCACCAGCTGATCGAGGCCTTCAAGTCGACGCTGGAGGAGATCA
>DATLOQ010000103.1:0-5874 GCA_035536235.1 Mycobacteriales bacterium | reverse complement strand
CATGCTCGACGCGGCCCGCGCCGAGGCAACGCTGGGCGAGATCTGCGATGCCCTACGGGCCGAGTGGGGCGCCTACACCGAGCCGGCCCGCTTCTAGGCGATGTGCTCGAGCGAGCCGCCACTCGCGAACGCTCAGCTGATGCGACGGCCGCGCGGCGCGTTCCCGAGGAGCACGCCCGCGCCGATGACAGCGGCAATCAGGGCGGCCGAGGCGGCGGCGAAGGGCCGCTGACGGTGGACCGTTGCCGCCGAAGCGGCTGCTAGCCTGGCGGGTGCCGGAGCCTGCACGGAACCTGCCAGGACGGGGCGAGGCAGCGGCGGCGGGGCGACCCTCCCCGCGGGCAGCGTCACGTCGAAGAGCGTCGAGCGCAGGTCGAGCCGGTCGGCCACGTCGAGGCCGGTGAGGTCCCGTACGCCGGCGGAGCCGCTCAGCCGCACTGCCACCGCCCGGCCCGAGGGACCACGCCGAAGCAGGGTGAGGGCGTCAAGACGACCGGGGTAGCCAAGCAGCCGGGCCGCCTTGGCGTGGGGGAGTCGCACCGTCCACGGGTCGGCATTGGCGGTCGGGTAGCGCACGGCCGCGAGGTAGGGGTAGCGCAGCTCTGAGGGTCCGAAGCCTTCGACGGTGGTGGCGGTGACCCCACCGCCATTGGTGCTGTAGACGGTGTTGGCCACCAGACCCTCGTGCCGCAGCACCCGGCCCGTAGTCGCTAGAACGGCCCGGTCCATCGCGGCATACTCGGCCCGCGCTCCGAGGTAGACCTGGCTGCGGTCGTCGGCGTAGAGATCGAAGTCGCGATCCCGCGGGGCATAGCGAGCCGCGTGCACGGCGTAGCCACGCGCTGCGACGGCCTGGGCCCGCAGCGACGCAGCCGGCCAGCTCGAGTCGCGCACCTCGCCCATGCCGCGCAGATACGACTCCACGTCAACATGGTTGACCACGCGCAGTCGTCCGGCAGCACTCACCACCCGGAGCAGGCCGCGGTAGGACCCGCCGCCCTCGATATCGCTCACCCCGTCCGGTACGACCAGGAGAGCGCCCGGCGCGGTGATGCGCACCAGACCTGGCACCCGCGGGCGTACGGCGTGACCGGGCACCGTGGCGGTGACGACACTGCCTGCAGTGCTGACGGAGAGTCGGGCGCCCGGTGCGAGCTCGAGCGGCAGACCCGGCACCGCGCCGCGGTCCGGCCGGACCATCGCTCCCGAGGGGGCGGCAAGGACAGCTCCCGACGGCGACGCGGAATCATGCACGAGCACCCGAGCGGTCAGGCGGGCCGTGCCGATCGTCGTACCGGGATAGAAGCGGGCCAAGATCTGCTCGGCGCTCTCGCCCCGCCGGCCAAGCTCCAGGGCGCCGTCGTGAGTCAGCCCGACCCCGTGCCCGTGGCCACGACCTTCGAGAAGCAGAGCGGGGGCCGACGCCGCAGCACCGGCGATGCTGCCGCTCCCGCCGAGCAGCAGGACCGGAAGGGCCACCGCGAGCAGGGTCGAGCTCATGAGGAGCCGAGGGGGGAGCATCCCTTCGGTCTGCCCGTCAGCGGGCATCGCAAGCCCGTGGGAGCATTTCGTCATGGTGATGGATGGAATCCCTCTGCTCGGCGGCTCTGCCCCTGCAGGGGGCCCAGGAGCCGGCCCCGTGGCCGGCGCAGTGCTCGACGTCACGGAGGCGTCCTTCGGCGTCGACGTGGTGGAGCGCTCTCGGCAGGTGCCGGTGGTGGTCGACCTGTGGGCGGAGTGGTGCGCACCGTGCCGCCAGCTCGGGCCGGTGCTCGAGAGGCTCGCCGTCGAGGCAGCGGGAGCGTGGGTGCTCGCCAAGGTCGACGTCGACGCCAACCCCCGGCTGGCGCAGGCTCTGCAGGTGCAGGGCATCCCGGCGGTCAAGGCGGTGATCGACGGTCAGCTGGCGGCGGAGTTCACCGGTGCCCTGCCGGAGGCCCAGATCCGCACATGGTTGGCCGAGCTTCTGGCGGCCGCTGCTGCCGCGGGAGTAGCGCCTCCTGCCGCCCAGGCCGGCCCAGCGGCCGAGGTGGAGGTCGAAGCCGAGCTGCCGCCGCCGCTGGACGAGGCCGCGATCGCCCGGCTACTCGAGGCGGTGCGGGCAGCCTCGGGCGCTGACCGGGACGGGCCGCGCGAGGAGCTGTTGGCACTGCTCGCCATGGCTCCGCCCGATGACACCCGCGTGCTCGCTGCCCGCCGGGCGCTGGCCAACGCCCTCTATTGATCTGGCCGGAAGGCAGGAAGTCGCTGCTCGATGGTGAACTGAGCAGTGTCTGAAGAAGTCCCCAACCCCCGGGAGATTCTCCGTGCGACTTCGCGCCGCCCTTGCCGCTGTCTCGTGCTTGATCGCTGTCAGCCCGCTCACTGCCTCCGCCGGGCCTGCCGCGGCTCCCGCGTCCGAGCCCGCCAAGGGAGTCGGCCGCAACCTCGTGCCGGTGGCCAACGTCCCGTACAAGGGCGGCACGGACATCGAGTTCGCCACGGTCAAGGGCCGGGACTACGCCATCGCCCCTTCTGAGGGGGCCCACGGCGGCACCGGCGCTCTGCACATCATCGACATCTCCAAGCCGGAGAAGCCGGTCGAGGTGGGCACGCTGCCGTGCAACGTCACCCAGAACGACGTGCAGGTCCGGGGCACCATGGTGCTGATGGGTGTCGACGGCGGCGTCAAGAGCGACGCCTGCTTCGAGCAGATCGGCGTCAAGCCGGCCCTCGGGATGCTCGTGATCAGCATCGCCAACCCCCGCAAGCCGAAGACCTTGGGCTTCATCCCGATCAAGTACGGCGTGCACAACCAGACCTGGCACCCCGGGGGTCGCTACGTCTACATCAGCGACAGCGAGCTCACCCCCAAGCAGGGCGAGCCGGCTGGGCAGATGACCGGCCGCATCAACGTCGTCGACCTGATCAACCCGAAGGCTCCCAGGGAGGTCTTCGTCCTCGGCCTGCCGACCGGCATCTCCGCCCACGACGTGACCTTCAACGCCAAGGGTGACCGGGCCTACGTCGCCGGTCTGACGGAGTCGTTGATCCTGGACACCGAGGACCCGGCGAGGCCGACCATCCAGACGACGATCGTCGACCCGGCCGTCAACATCAGCCACGGCGCCGACCCCACACCGGACGAGAAGTACCTGCTGGTCACTGACGAGCAGGCCGGTGCGGCGGCCAACGGCGTGTGTAACGCAGGCGGCGTGCACATCTACGACATCACCTTGCCGATCCCGGTGAAGGTCGGCTTCTACCCGTTCAACCCGACCAACTCCGCGACGGCGACCACCAACTCCCGGGTGCTCACCTGCACGGCGCACGTCCTCGACTACAGCCCGGACGGGTCGACCTTCAGCAACGCCGGTTACGCCGCGGGCGTGCGGATCGTGTCCACCAAGTCCCTCGTCGGCTCGCCGACCGAGCTGGCCTACTTCACGGCGAACGACGCCAACACGTGGAGCGCGAAGACCTACAAGAACCCGAAGTACCTCTTCGCCAACGACCTCAACCGCGGCCTCGACGTCTTCAGGTACGACGCCACCGCGGGTGCGGTCGACACCCGGACGCCCGCCCAGAAGCGAGCGCTGACCTTCCGGAACGCATCTGCACCCGGTGTGGCTGAGGGCGAATACTGCTTCACCGCCGGCCGCTAAGACGCGATTCCGGCGAGCCCGACACCGCCTTCGCGCCTAACCCTCGCGTCTCGGTCGGTCGCGCGCCAACCTCTCGACCATCCGTCCTACGCCGTCGTCTGCGGGCAGGTCCTCCAGCAGGATCGGCTCGCCAGACGGGGCGGTGAGCGGCAGCCGCCAGTTGGGGTACTCGTCCTGCGTGCCCGGCAGGTTCGGCTGGCGGATCTCACCGAGTGCGTCGCCGAGCGCGACGCCGAACAGCCAGCTCGGGCCGCGCGCCAGAAAGTCGTGCATCGCGACCACCAGGTCGTCGACGCCCGCGTCGGGCGCCGCGAGCCCCTCGGCGACGAGTCGCGACGTGAGCTCCTCGCGCTCCCGCGCATCGGCTGCCTCCTGCTCGGCCACCGTGCGCCGGGCGCCCAGCAGACCGAGCTCGGCGCGGGCCCGGGTAGCCTCCCCTGTCCAGAACCCGGTGGCTGTCGGCAGGTCATGGGTGGTGACCGAGGCGAAGACGTCGGCTCGATACGTCGCCGAGGGACGAAAGCCGCTGTCGTCCGACTCGCGCTCAAACCACAGCACCGCCGAGCCGAGAATCCCTCGTGAGGCGAGCTCCTCCCGCACACCGTCCTCTACAGTGCCCAGGTCCTCAGCCACCACCACGGCCCCGGCTCGGTGCGCCTCGAGCGCGAGAACGCCCAGCAGGTCGGCCGCCGGATAG
This sequence comes from Mycobacteriales bacterium, assembly GCA_035536235.1. Classification (GTDB taxonomy): domain Bacteria; phylum Actinomycetota; class Actinomycetes; order BP-191; family BP-191; genus DATLNF01. The sequence continues at coordinate 1,533 of DATLOQ010000103.1, read as the reverse complement.
CGCACGTAGGTGCCGTCAGCAGGCGACACTCCGTCCGGCACCCAGAAGAGCCGGAACAGGCCCATCGCGTGGTCGATTCGGATGCCGCCGGCGTGGCGCAGCACGGAGCGCAGCATGTCGCGAAAGGCGGCGTACCCGGTGGCGGCCAGCCGATCGGGGCGCAGAGGTGGCAGCTCCCAGACCTGGCCGCGCTGGTTGAAGGAGTCGGGCGGGGCGCCAATCGTCATGTCCAGTGCCAAGTCGTCCTGCAGCGCCCAGGCGTCGGCGCCGTGCGGTCCGACGCCGACGGCCAGGTCGTGCACGACGCCGATGCGCTGACCCGCTGCCCGGGCCGTGGCCTGCGCTTCCGCGAGCTGCTGATCGCACTGCCACTGCAGCCACACGTGCAGGTCGATGAGCGAGGCGAGCTCTGCGCGCTGTGCCTGCACCGCGGGGTTACGCGGATGGCGCAGCTCCTGCGGCCACTCGCTCCACCTCGGGCCGAAGGTCTCGGTGAGCGCGCACCAGGTGGCGAAGTCGACCAGGCCGGCGCCCTCTCGGACGCGGAACTCGGCGAGGGACGCCGCGCGAGCGACATCGAGCGGTACGGCGTAGACGAGCTCCAGGGCTTCCCGCTGCAGCGTCGCCACCGCATCGCGGTCAATGCGCGGTCGAGCCGTCAGCGCCCGTCCGGCCGCGGCGAGGCGCTCCAGGCGGGCGCGACCATCGCTGTTCAGAGCGGCTGCTTCGGGGATGTCCTCAGCACGCAGGGCCAGCGTGTTGTGGAATCGGCGGCTCACCGGAGAGTAGGGCGAGTGGACCTGCGGGATTGTCGGGGCCGCCGCGTGCAACGGGTTGCAGAGCACGAAGTCTGCTCCCACGGCACCGCTCCACCGGCACAGCTCAGCCAGATCGCGGTAGTCGCCGATGCCCCAGCTCTGCGCGGATCGCACGGCGTAGAGCTGAACCATCCAGCCCCAGGACCGGCCCAGCTGAATCGGCGTAGGACAGCGCGCCGGTGCGACCACCAGCAGCGACTCTGCGGTGCGCTCCGCAGAGCGCAGAACCAGCCGGTGGTAGCCCGGGTCGACGGCAGGCGGGACCTGCACCTCCCACCGTTCCAGCAGCTGCCCGCCGACCTGGCGCACTTCGACCGGGCTGCCCGTGACCTCGATGGTGAGGGTCCCGCCGTCTTCGAGCTCGACTGCGCAGTGCAGATCGTGGCCGGCGGGGACGTGGACAGCGATCGCTCGCTGGTCGGGGGTCACGACGACGGTGGGTGGGCACAGCTGGCGCCACTCGCGGTCGGCGACGGCTGCCAAGGACCGCCGTACGCCGTCGTCGGTAGCGGCGTCGACGCCGAGCGCGGCGAGGACCGCGACGACAGTGGCCGGGGGCACCTCGACCGGCCGGCCGGCCCAGTCGTCGTACGTGGACAGCACGCCGTGCGCGGCTGCGAGCGCTGCCAGCTGCGCGTCGATGGCCGCCACTAGGCGCGGGGCAGCAGCATGGCTGCCGACTCGGGGGGGAGCGCGACGCCGGTGCGGGTCATCG
>DATLOQ010000102.1:0-7498 GCA_035536235.1 Mycobacteriales bacterium | reverse complement strand
GCGATCGGCGCGGCGATGATCGGCTGGTACGGCACCGCGATGCTCTGCTACGTCACGCCGAAGGAGCACCTCGGCCTGCCGGATCGCGACGACGTCAAGCAAGGCGTGATCACGTACAAGATCGCGGCGCACGCAGCCGACCTGGCGAAGAACCACCCCGGTGCGCAGGCCTGGGACGACGCGCTGTCCGATGCGCGCTTCGACTTCCACTGGGCCGACCAGTTCGACCTCTCGCTCGACCCGGACACCGCGCGCAGCTATCACGACGAGACCCTGCCGGCCGAGCAGGCGAAGACGGCGCACTTCTGCTCGATGTGCGGACCGCACTTCTGCTCGATGAAGATCTCCCAGGACGTGCGGGCGTACGCCGCCGAGCACGGCGTCGACGACGAGGCGGCGATCGAGCTGGGCATGAAGGAGAAGTCCGCGGAGTTCAGCGCGGCCGGCGGCGGCGTCTACCTGCCGGTCGTCGACTGACGTCGAACCTCGCGGCGCCGTCGTGGCTCTTCGCGCTGAGCCCGGGAGGTTCACGTGCGTCGTCGAATCGCAGCTCTCGCGACTGTCTCCGCCTGTCTCGGCCTGGCCGGGCCGCTAGCCGGGGCGTCGCGCGGTGACCCGTTGCCACTCGTGCAGCCCGGCAGCCGGGTGAAGACGGTCGGTGTCGCGACGTGCACTGCCGGGTTCGTCTTCGACGGAGTCGGGCGGCTCGCCCGGCGGCACTACCTCGCGCTCGCAGCGCACTGCGTGGAGGGCGAGGTCGGTGCCGTCGTCACCGATGCCGTCGGCAACCGGTTCGGCACGGTCGCCTTCACGATGTGGCCGTACACGACGTTCGCCGACGACTTCGCCTTCGTGCTCCTCGACCGCGCGTCCTACCCCCGCATCAGCCCGGCGATGGCCGGCCACCCGTCGATGCCGACCGGCGTCGCAGCGGTGGGGACGACGGCGCCGGGCGACCGCGTGCAGGTGTCGGGATGGGGCACGCTGACCACGGCGAACGCGACGACCCGCGAGCAGCGCGTCAGCGTCCTGAAGGACCACGACGCCGACTTCTGGTCGTCGTGGACAGTGGTCAGCCCCGGCGACTCCGGCGGGCCCGTCGCGCACGTGCCGACGGGAGCGGCACTGGGCAGTGTGAGCAACCTCTGTGTGCCGCTGCCGGTCAACCACAGCGGCGGCTTCGAGCGCGTCGCCGGGTGCGCCGGCTACGGCCCGTCTGTGGTCGGCATGATTCGGCGGGCCGCGGCCAAGGGCTTCACCGTCCGAGTCCGGACCGCCGCCCAGGGAGCGCCGAGAAGCTAAGCCGTGCGGCTGCGGTCGCGCTCGTACAGCGTCACGTCGACGAGAGCGGGCCGCGCTATCCCGCGCTTGAAGAGCACCTGCACGTAGGTCCGGCCGAAGTTCTCGCCGGTGGCGGTGATGCCGACGGCCTCCCAGCCGTCCGCCCCGAGGCGGGTGAGCTCGGCGTTGGAGTCGTTGCCCGCGGCCACCTCGGCCCACTGGTACTCGAACACTGCCGCACCTCCGTCGTGTTGCGTCGTCGGGGAGTGGAGTACCCAATTCCCCGTCGTTACACCATGCGCGACGTAGTCCAAACGGGTGAGATTGGGCGAAATCGACCCATCAGGGTGGGCTGTCAGGCGATCTGCCGGTGCACCCACACCTCATCGGGGCGCAGGCCTGCCGACGCGAGGTCTTCGACGACGCCGGCCACGGCAGTGCTCGCGTCGATGGAGATGGAGACAACCCGGGCGACCAGCAGCCAGGTGCTGTCGTCGTCGCGGCGCTCTGTAGACACAGTGGCCGCGGGGGCTCCGGCCTCCACGAATCGTCGGCTGAGGGCGTCGATCGCCTCTGCTTCAGTCGCCGCCTCCTCACGAAATCGAGCCAGGATCGCGAAGGTCGGCAGCGGAGCATCGAGGGCGTCATCGGAGAGGTCGTCGAACGAGATGTCCGTCATGGCCCGGGCCTACCCATAGGTTCGCAGCCTCACGCCGACTCGAGGTCGAGCAAGATTCGCTTCGCCGGCAGCCCGCCGGCGTAGCCACCGAGGCCGCCCCCCGAGCGCAGCACGCGGTGACAGGGCACGAGAATGCAGAGCGGGTTGCTGCCCAGAGCGTTGCCCGTGGCGCGGCTGGCGGCGGCGTTGCCGGCGTCGCGGGCGATGTCCGCGTACGTCGACGTGGCCCCGTAGGGGATCGCTGCCGTGCGGGTGAGCACCCGGCGACTGAACGGACCGGTCACCAGCCGCCAGTCGAGGGCGACGTCGAACGTCGTACGGCGTCCGTCGAAGTACTCGTCGAGCTCACGTCGCACGTCATCGAGCAGCGTTGGCGCCTCCATGATCCGCGGGGAGATCCGGCGCGCTAGCTCGTCGGCCGCGACATCAGGGGGATCGAAGGACACGCGTACGACGCCCGCGTCCGTCGCCGCGACCACGAGGGGTCCGGGGGGCGCGTCGACCACGGCGTAGCGCACGTCGAGCAGCCTCTCCCGGGTGGCGTCGGCAACGACCGCCGCGGTGAGGTGCGCTGGCGTCGCAGCGGCGCGTTCTCCAGTGGGCGACGCCAGGGCGTGCTCGATGTCGCTCATGGTGACCATGTGGACCTCAGCTTCGTGATGGCTTCGTGGACGTTGCGCCGGGCGGCGTCAGGTGTGGTGTTCATGGCGGCGCCGATGTCGGCATAGCTCAGGTCCGCGACGAAGCGGTGGGCTACCGCGGCACGCTGCTTGGCCGGCAGCGCGCGAACCTGCTGCCACAGCGGGTCGTCGCCGTCGTAGGCGTCCGGGCCCGAGTCGCCTGGGACGTCGTCGCCTATCGTCGGAGCCGGCGTCGGGCGGCGCGCGCGGTCGCGGTGCTCGTCGATGGCCTTGCGATGGGCGATGGTCATCACCCACGCCCGCAGGCGGTCCACGTCGCGCAGGTCGGCGTAGGCCCGCAGCGCGGCCAGCCACGTCTCCTGGAAGACGTCGTCCGCGTCAGCCCGGCCGACGACGCTCACGATGAAGCGCCACACCACGTCGCGGTGCGCGTCGTAGACGGCCTGGAACGGCGGCAGTTGCACGGGGGTTGGACGCGCCACTGGCCCATTGTGTGAGATCTGGTGCGCCGGGTGTGTGGGCGTCGGCGAGACTGTGCGGCCATGGACCTAGGGCTGATGCTGCGCGGTGCCGGCTTCGGGCTGGCCATCGCCGCTCCGGTTGGGCCGATCGCCGTCCTCCTCATCCGGCGCACCCTGCTTCGGGGACGGGCGGTGGGATATGCCAGTGGCCTCGGGGCGGCGACCGCGGACCTCGGCTACGGGCTGGTCGTCGCCCTGGGCCTCTCGGCAGTGACAGACGCGCTCGATGCAGCCGCGCGCGGGCTGCAGGTCTTCGGCGGAGTGGTGCTGGTGCTGCTCGGCTGGCGGACAGCGCGCGCGCCCACACCAGACGTGACAGACATCGCTGCGGAGCCGACCCGACGCGGTCTTCTCGCGGCGTACAGCTCGACCCTGCTGCTCACCCTGACCAACCCGGCGACGGTTGTGGCTTTCCTCGCCGTGTTCGCCAGCGTCGGCGTGCTGACCACGTCGTCGTCGTCGAGCGACGCAATCTCCGTAGCGGCTGGGGTCGCGGCTGGGTCGGCGCTGTGGCAGCTAGGCCTGTGCACGGTGGTGTCGCTCTTGCGGCACCGACTCAGCCCCACGACCCTTCATCGCGTGAACATCGGCTCGGGGGCCGTGATCGCGGCGTTCGGCGTGGCCGCCCTGGTCGCTGCGACCTGAGTACCCTGCGCGGCATGAACCGCGGTCAGCGCTTCCTTGCGTACGGCGTCGCGGGCTGGGTCTTCGAGGTGCTCTTCACCGGCGCCAAGGGTCCGGTGCGCGACGGCGACTGGCGTCTCACATCGCACACCTACCTCTGGATGCTGCCGGTCTACGGCAGCGCCGCAGTGCTCTTCGAGCCGGCCCACTCGGCGCTGCGCGGCCGACCCGTCTGGCAGCGCGGGGCGGCGTACGTCGCCGGCATCTACGCCGTCGAAGCGGCCAGCGGCACGGCGATCAAGGCGCTCACCGGCGAGGTGCCGTGGGACTACGCCCGGCCGCGTCGCGCGGACGGCCGGGTGGGCCGGCACTGGAAGGGCCTGGTGCGTCCGGCGTACGCCCCGGTCTGGTTCGTCGCCGGCCTCGGCCTCGAGCGCCTGCACGACCGCTGGACCCGCTGACGTCAGCGGTCGCGGAAGCCGTCGGTGAACCGGCGGAAGACCCCGCCCTGCTTCCGCAGCGGCGCAGCTTTCACCGGGGCCGTCGTACGGCGACGTGCGACCGGCTTGTCGTAGTCGGTGTGCCAGATGGCGTCGATCTCCTGTGCCTCGTCGAAGTCCTCGGAGCCCTCGATCGCCGGGACGTAGCCGACCAGCATGCCGTTGCGCATCACCTGCGCTTCGAGCCCGGCAGTGCCGTCGGTGTCCCACACGGCCTCGCGTCCGTCGGGCAGGGTCACGGAGATGCCGAACTGGTAGACCCCGGCCTTCTTCACCTGGGCCTGGACCCCGTGCGAACGCAGCCCGTCCGTCACCCGGCGCGCACGGTTCTCCTCCATGACGACTCCTAACGACGGCGGGCGCTCGAGCGTGCCCGAGCTAGAGCCCGAGGAGCCGGACGGCGTTGTCGTGGCAGACCGCGCGCAGCCACTCGTCGCCGAGGTCGAGCCGGGCCAGCACCTCGAGCTGGTGAAGGTACGGGTAGGGGATGTTCGGGAAGTCGCTGCCGAAGAGCACCTTCTCCTGCAGCGCAACCAGCCGCGGCAGCAGCTCGGGTGGGTAGGGCGCGTACCGCTCCGTGAAGTCGGTGAAGACCATCGTCGTGTCCAGGTGCACGCGCTCATAGGTCTCGGCCAGGGCGAGGAAGTCGGCGTACTCCGGCACCCCCATGTGCGCGATGACCGCGACGAGCTGCGGGTGCCGGCGCAGCACCTCGGCGATCGGTGCCGGCCCGGTATGGGGCCCCGGCAGCGGGCCGCTGCCCGCATGCAGGATCAGCGGCCCGCCGGCGTCGGCGAGCTGGCCCCACACGTCGTCGAGCAGCGGGTCGAGCGGGTCGTAGCCGCCGACCTGCACGTGCGCCTTGAAGAGCTGGGTGCCGCGGCCCAGCGCCGCACCGACGTACGCCGACGCCTCGGGCTCGGGGTAGAACGTCGCGGTGCGCAGGCAGTCTGGCGTCTCGGCGGCGAAGCCGGCCGCCCAGTCGTTGAGCCACGCCGCCATCCCGGGCTTGTGCGGGTAGACGAGGCTGGGGAACACCCGCACCCCGAAGTCCCGCAGCAGAGCGAGGCGATTTTCGGCCGAAGCCCGGTAGGCGACCGGCCAGTCGGCCTCGCCTTCGGTGCGCACCGCGTCGAAGTAGGCCCACACCTTGGCCATGACGTTGTCCGGCATGAAGTGCACGTGGACGTCGACCAGCCCCGGCAGCCCCAGCTCGGTCCAGAAGGCGCGGACGGCAGCGGCTTCGTCGTACGTCGGAGGGTCCCCGTCTGTCACGGGGCGGGATTCTGCCCTACAGTGACCGAACCGTATTCGGTTTGAGCTCGCGACTTCCGAGGAGACCCCTTCCGTGCCGGTCATCGACATCCCCGAAGAGTTCCGCGCGCTCGCCGACTCGCTGAAGGACTTCATCGCCCGCGAGGTGATGCCGCTCGAGGACACCCACGCCCAGGAGCTGCAGGCCACCGGTCACATCGGCGGGGCGATCGAGCTGCGGCGGGAGCTGCGCAAGAAGTCAGCGGCCAACGGCTTCTACGGCCTCTTCATGCCTGAGGAGGTCGGCGGCGGCGGGGTCGGCTACCTCGGCATGACGATCGCTTACGAGACCGTCGCGGCCAGCGGGTCCTACCTCGCTGCGGGCGGCGGCGTGCTGCCCAACGTCGAGGGGCCGACACCGGTGCTGCTCGACTGCAACGACGAGCAGCGCGAGCGCTACTTGATGCCGACGATGCGCGCCGAGCGTGAGGCCGCTTTCGCGCTGACCGAGCCGGAGGCCGGCTCCGACGCGACGAAGATCCGCACCCGGGCCGAGCGCCAGGGCGACCGCTTCGTCATCAACGGGCGCAAGCACTTCATCACCCACGGCGCGCACGCCGACTACGTCCTGCTCTTCGCGGTCACCGACCCCGGAAAGGGCGCGCAGGGCGGCATCACCTGCTTCCTCGTCGACACCGACACACCCGGCTTCGCCGTGAGTCGCAAGCAGCAGACGATGTACGACGACCACCAGGCCGAGCTGGTCTTCGACGACATGGAGGTCGGCGAGGAGCAGATACTCGGCCGTGAGGGCTTCGGCTTCTACGGAGCGATGCGCTGGATCAACGGCGGCCGCATCCAGATCGCCGCCAACGCCGTCGGCGTCGCGCAGCTGCTCTACGACAAGATGCTCGGCTACGCCAAGACGCGCGAGGCCTTCGGCAGGCCGATCGGGGCCAACCAGTACGTCCAGGGCTACATCGTCGACTCGCTCTGCGAGCTCGATGGGGCGCGCTACATCACCTACGCCGCTGCCGACGCCATCGACCGCGGCTCCGACGGCCGTCTCGAGGCGGCCAAAGCCAAGTACGTCGCCAGCGAGATGGTCGGCCGGGTCGCCGACCGCGCGATCCAGGTCTACGGCGGCAACGGCTACATGACCGAGATGGGCATCGAGCGCTACGCCCGGATGGTGCGCGCGATGCGGCTCTACGAGGGCACGAGCGAGATCCTCAAGACCAACATCGCCAAGGGCCTCGGGCTCTAGCCGCTACGTTCCTTGCCGTGGAGAACGAGACGGCGGCCGAGACGGTCGTGCGCGGGTACTGGCGTGACGTGTGGTGTGAGGGTCGCGGCGCTGCTGTCGCGGCGTACTACGCACCCGAGATCCGCGAGAACGGCGAGCCGGTGGACATCGCGGCGTTCGGTGCCGCGGTCGAGTCGTGGTTCACGAAGTTCCCCGACTTCCGCGCGACGGTGGACGACCTCTTCGTGGTCGGCGATCGCGTCGTCAGTCGAGTGACCTACACCGGCACCCATCACGGCACCTGGGCTGGCCTGCCCGCGACGGGTCGCAGCTTCACGGCGCTCGGCCTCGACGTGTTCCGGGTGGACGGCCGCAGGATCGTGGAGCACTGGCACAGCACGGACCACTACGACCTCGTGGTGCAGCTCGGCGGCCGCGTCATCCCCGACGACACCTGATGGCTCTGCCCCGGAGTCGAGGCCGCAGATAGGGTCGACGTGCCGTACGCCGTCCGCCCACACTCGGAGCCTGCCATCGACGTCCCCGTCGTCGCCCCACGCCAGCCGTGCCCGTGTGGGTCGGGCCGGCGCTACAAGGCCTGTCACGGGTCATCTCGGGCGGACCGGATGATCCGCACGCGCCCGTTCGAGGGACGCGTCGACGAGACCGAGTGGGTCGCGCTGCGCGAGGTCGTGCCTTCGGCTACCGCCCCGCTGGTGCTCAAGGACCCGCAGCACGCCGACCGCACAGTG
>DATLOQ010000101.1:0-30865 GCA_035536235.1 Mycobacteriales bacterium | reverse complement strand
AGGGGCGCGAGCGGATCCTGCGGATCCACGCCAAGGGCAAGCCGATGGCGCCTTCGGTCGACTTCGCGTTCCTCGCCGAGCGCACCCCAGGCTTCACCGGAGCTGACCTGGCCAACGTGGTCAACGAGGCCGCGCTGCTGGCGATCCGTCAGGGCAAGGCGCTCGTCGAGCCGGCCGAGCTCGAAGAGGCGATTCTGCGCGTCCTCACTGGGCCCAAGCGCCGCGGTCGGCTGATGAGCGGCGACGAGCGCCGGCGCGCCGCAATTCACGAGAGCGGCCATGTCGTGGTCGCCGCGGCCGCCGGCCGGGTCGCTGATGTCGAGCGGGTGTCCATCCTGAGCCGGGGCAAGCAGCTCGCCACCACGACGTTGCAGTCCGAGGGCGACGCCAGCCTGCTGTCGCAGACTGCATTGCGCGGCCAGCTGGTCACCCAGCTGGGCGGGATCGCGGCCGAGAACCTGATCTTCGGCGAGATGTCGACGGGCGGAGAGCAGGACCTCGAGCAGGCCACCGACCTTGCTCGCGACATGGTGGCACGCTATGGGATGAGCCCCATCCTGGGCCCGGTTCGGCTGCTCGGGAAGGCGAGCGAGGCCTTCCTCGGCAACGACATCCCGCTCGCCGACGTATCTCCGGAGACGCGGGCCACCCTCGACTCGGAGATCCGACGGTTCATCGCCGAGGCACAGGACGAGGCGATGGACCTGCTCTCCCGCCACCGGGCCACCCTCGACGGCCTGGCCGAGCGACTCGAGCACGAGGAGACCTTGGAAGGCGAGGAGCTCCAGGAGGTCCTCGCCCCCATCGAGCGAGAGATGTCTCGCGAGAAGATCAGCCCCAATGGCCGCGCCGTACGACGGACTGCGACTGCTCGCTCCACGTCCGCACGGCGCGCGCCCGCTAAGGCCGGGAGGCGGTAGTCACAGTCCGGTACCACTCGCAGGACCCCGCGCTCCAGGCGTCGAAGGCTATCGTTGACGACGGGGCTCGGCTATGGAGGACATTTCCGGTGAGAGTCACCCAGGTGCCACGCACCGCACGCGCGACGCGCGGGCGGACGGCCGTCCTCGCTGCGCTGGTGACGGTGCTCGCCGTGCCGATCGTGACCTCGCAGGCTCAGGTGGCCGCCCCGCGGTGCCCGGACCGCAACCAGATCGTCCCGGTCGGTGGCAACGTCGCCCGGTGGGAGGCGATTGCCAAGCCCCGGTTCGACGTCGGCCCACAGTCGATGACGACGTACGCCGTCCAGCCCACGGATCCGTCGATCATCTACGTCACCAACGGCAAGACCATCATGCGGACCTCCAACAGCGGGTGCACCTTCGACGAGGTGCTCGAGCTGCGCCCCGAGGGCTCCGGTGACGTAGCGCTGTCGTCGCTGACGACCACGATCACGTCGCTGACCCTGCCGGAGCGGGGTTCACCTCGTCGGGTCCTGGCGACGGCCGTCGAGGTCGACGCCGGCGTGGGCCGCCCGCACGTCCTGCGTACCGACACCGGGAACAACGGCACGTGGCAGCTCGCCGACGAGGGGCTGCCCCCGGTGGGCCGGCCGACCGACTTGCGGATCGCACCGGGTGATGCCCGCGTCGCCTACCTCTCCTTGCGCGCCGTCACCGGGCTCGACGACACCCCAGCCGGGCCGCTCCCGCCGATCACCGCGCCCGCCCCGACACCCGCGGGCCCGATCGGCGCGCTCTACCGCAGCGTCGACGGCGGCGCGACCTGGAGCCAGGTCGCGCAGAGCGATCAGCTCGGCGGGGCCTCGATCATCGACGACATCGCGGTGAGCGACCTGACCACGCAGCGGGTCTACGTCATCGCTGACGGGGTGCTGCTCAGCTCGAGGGACGGCGGCGAGTCGTTCACGGACGCCGGCTTGACCCGGGCCCAGCAGAGCTCCGCCGGCTACCGGTTCACCACCCTCGACGTCTTCCAGCAGCGGGTCTTAGCCTTCAGCCGTACGGCGACCGGCAAGGGGCCCGTGGCGGTGCGCTCCAACGACGACGGGCGCACCTACACCGCGGCCAACGTGCCTTTCGTCGCCGAGTCGGCTGCGCATGGGGCCCGGACGAACGACGTCATCGTCGGCACGACGCTCGCCGACGGCACCACCAGCGTCTTCGCGCTGTCCAACAACCGGTGGTCCGAGGTCACCCCGGCGCCCAATGCCACGCCTTTCCAGGTGCAGATCGACCGGAGGCGCAGCATCCGCTTCGGCCTGTCGACGGAGAAGATCTACCGGACGATCGCAGACCGGGGTCGGCCCGACGTCGCCTTGCCGCCGGTCAAGTCGGACACCGACCTCGACAACTTGGCCGGCATCCGGGCGCCCAGCCTGCTGCCACGCAGCCAGACCGTCGTGCTCGAGATCGGGCAGTCCCAGCAGATCACCTACACCCTGCAGGTGCCGCGCCGGCCCACCCCGCTCGACGTCTACATCCTGCTGGACAACTCAGGCTCGATGTCAGCCTTCATCGACGACCTCCGGGCCAACCTGGCCAAGGCGGTCAGCACGCTGCGCACCAGTGCTGTCAACGTGCACGCCGGTCTGGGCTACTACAAGTCGCTGACCAGCCCGCCGCTCTACGACCGCCTGGTCGACGTCGGTCCGGTCGACCAGAACTTCTTCAACCAGCTCGACTCCCTCGACCCGAAGAAGACGACCGGCAACCAGGAGCCGATCCTGGACGCGCTCTACCAGAGCGCGACAGGCGAGGGCCGGTCCAACCTCACGTTCGGCCCGCTGACCACCTGCGACCTCGACCCCGGGCTGCCCGGCTGCCAGATCGCGCGCAACAAGCAGGCCAACTTCCGCACTGACTCGCTGCGCGTGCTGCTGCACGCGGGCAATGAGGAGTGGGACCGCAACCTGGAGGGCTCACCCAGCTTCGACAAGACCGCCGCCGCGTTGCGGGACCGGTCCATCAAGCACGTCGGCATCGCGGTGCTGCCGATCGCTCGCCGCGACATGCAGGACATGGCACGCGCCACGGGCGCGCTCGCCGGCCCCGGCGGCGTCGACTGCAGTGGAGATGGCAAGCCGGACATCGGGCAGGGGCAGCCGCTGGTCTGCACGGGCAACGGCGAGCTGGCCCGCACCTTGGTGCAGATCCTCAACGGCGTGACCGACGTACAGGATCTTCGGTTCTTCTCCCGTCGTCCCTCGCCTGTGCTGCGGAGCCTGGCGCCCACGCGGATCCTGCCGATCAACGTCAAGGCCGACAACACGGCGACCCTCACCGCGACGGTGTCGTGTGCCGGGGTCGAGCCGGGACAGTACGAGGTCAGCTTCGGCGCGGCGCTGCGGGAGGAGACCATCGCCGAGGCAGGCGCGCTGGTCACCTGTGGTCTCACGCCGGCCGCGTTGACCGCCGGAGGTGTCGCCGCCGCCCCGGCCGCCCCGCAGCAGCAGGCCGCGCCGGTGCAGCCGGTGGCCCCGGCCGCTCCGGCGCCAGTGCCCGCGCCCGCGCCGCAGATCAACCCGGCCCCCCAGTCGCAGGTGCAGCCGCAGATCAACACGCAGGTCAACGCCGGCACGGCGTTCGAGGAGCAGGAGCAGATCCAGATCGCCACCGTCGGCGTCGACGTGCGCCAGCGGGAGGAGCTCGCGATGAGCGCCCTCCCGCTCGACGACCGAGATGACCCCGTCACCGCTGCGGCCAGGGTGCTCGTCGGCGGCTCGCTGGTGATGTCGGCCTGCGTGGCGGTCGCGCTGGCACAGCGCCGACGTACGGCAGCTCTGCCGGTGCGGATCCGCACCCGCGACTAGCGAGCGGCTCAAGTCCCCGGCTCCTGCCCTGGGCTGGCTGGCTAGGCTCGCGACGTGGCGAGTGAAGACAGCGCCGGCGATGCACGGCTGACTCGCCTGGGGTTCACTGATCCGCAGGCGGCCCGCGCTGTGCTCGGCCCCGATGGCCTGCAGCTGTGGAGCACCGACGGAGCGGTCGACGCGGGGGCGAGCGAGATCCTCACCGCGCTGGCCCAGGTGGCCGACCCTGACCTCGCGCTCGGGGCACTGGGCCGGCTGGTCGACGTCGTGCCGAAGCCGGCCGTGCTGCTGGCCGCCCTGCGCAGCTCCGCAGGTCTGCGCGCTCGACTGCTGGGCGTGCTCGGCACCTCGACCGTCCTGGGTGACCATCTCGTCCGGCATCCACGGAGCTGGCCGACGCTGGCCGACGACCGCATCACCCTCTCGCGGCCCAGCGCACTCGGGCTGCGCGAGCAGCTGCTCACCGCGGTCGGTGCTGACGTCAGCGAGCCGCTGCCCTGGGGAGACGGGGCACCCCGCGCGGCCGGCGCTGGGGACGACGTGCTCGACGCGCTCCGGACGGCGTACCGGTCGGCGCTGCTGCGCCTCGCCGCTCGCGACGTCGCGGGTGGTGTAGCCGTTGACGACGTCGCCGCCGAGCTAGCCGACCTGGCGGCGGCCACGCTGGACGCCGCGCTGGCCATCGCCGCGGCCGCGCTCGAGCCCGACGTCGAGCCGTGTCGCATCGCCGTCATCGGGATGGGCAAGTGCGGCGGTCGGGAGCTCAACTACGTCAGCGACGTCGACGTCGTCTTCGTCGCCGAGGCGCTGCCGGGTGGGAACGAGGCTGCTGCCCTGCGCACCGCGACCCGGCTCGCTGAGGGGCTGATCCGGGCGTGCTCGACGGCCACTCGCGAGGGCACGATCTGGCCGGTGGACGCAGGGCTGCGTCCCGAGGGCAGGTCGGGCCCGCTGGTGCGCACGCTGGCGAGCCATGCGGCCTACTACCAGCGCTGGGCGAAGAACTGGGAGTTCCAGGCGCTGCTCAAAGCCCGTCCGGTGGCCGGCGACCTCGCTCTGGGTCACGCCTACCTCCAGGTGATCGCCCCGATGGTGTGGTCGCAGGCGCCGCGGCCGGACCTGGTCGCCGACGTCCAGGCGATGAAGAAGCGGGTCGAGGGCTCGGTCGCCCCCCGGGAGTCCGAACGTCAGCTCAAGCTCGCGCCCGGCGGGCTCCGCGATGTCGAGTTCAGCGTGCAGCTGCTCCAACTCGTGCACGGCCGCGCCGACGAGCGACTGCGCGTGCGGAGCACGCTGGAGGGCCTCGAGCGGCTTGCTGAGGGCGGCTACGTCGCCGGCGAGGACGCGGACCGGTTGGCCGACGCCTACCGCTTCCTCCGCGGGGTCGAGCACCGACTTCAGCTGCAGCGCCTGCGGCGTACCCACACCCTGCCGACCGAGGCCGCGGCACTGCGCTGGCTGGCTCGCAGCATGGGGTTTCGCGACTCGGCGGACCGCACTGCGACGGAGGGTCTGCTGGCGGAGCGAGCCGGCCATGCGGTAGAGGTGCGGCGGCTGCACGAGAAGCTCTTCTACCGGCCGCTGCTGACCGCGGTGTCGCGGCTGCCGGCGGACGCGATCCGGCTGGCGCCCGAAGCGGCGAGCGAGCGCCTGGAGGCACTGGGCTTCGCTGATCCGGCGGGGGCGCTGCGGCACCTGGAGGCGATGACGGGGGGGCTGTCCCGACGGGCCCTCGTCCTGCGCACGATGCTGCCGGTGATGCTGCCGTGGTTCGCCGCGGCACACGATCCCGACAGCGGTCTGCTGGCCTTTCGCACAGTCAGCGACTCGCTCGGTCGCTCGCCCTGGTTCCTCGCGCTGCTCCGCGACTCCGAGGTGGTGGCGGAGCGCCTGGCCAGCCTGCTCTCCGCCAGCAAGTTCGTCGCTGACCTGCTCGGTCGCGCGCCCGAAGCCGTCGCGCTCGTCGCCCGGGACGCCGAGCTGGTGCCTCGCCCCGCGGCGGCGCTGCACGAGGAGTTCGGTGCGGTGGTCGCCCGACACGATGACGCCGAGACGGCGGCGGCCGCCGTGCGGGGCCTGCGTCGGCACGAGCTGTTGCGCATCGCGTGTGCCGACCTGCTCGGCCTGCTCGACGTCGACCAGGTCGGCGCAGCACTGTCCGACGTGTCCGACGCGACCCTGACCGCGACGCTCGCAGTAGCGCAGCGCCACGTCGCCCGGAACCGCGATGGGGCGCTCGACGTACGCCTCGTCGTCGTCGGCATGGGTCGTCTCGGGGGCCGCGAGCAGGGCTACGGCTCGGATGCCGACGTGCTCTTCGTCCACGAGCCGCTGGTCGGGGCGGACGAGGCCGCTGCGGCGGCGACGGCGAAACAGGTGGCGGAGGAGCTGCGGCGACTGCTGGCCGTCCCTGCGCCCGACCCGCCACTCGTCGTCGACGCCGACCTGCGGCCCGAGGGGCGGCAGGGTGCTCTGACGCTGAGCCTGTCCGGCTACGCCCGCTACTACGCCCGGCGAGCCGCGGTGTGGGAGGCGCAGGCGCTGCTGCGCGCCCGCGTCATCGCCGGCGACGCCGACCTGGCGCGCCGGTTCTGCGACCTCATCGCGCCCGTGCGCTGGCCCGAGGCCTTCGGCGACGAAGGGGTAACGGAAGTGCGGCGCATCAAGGCTCGCGTGGAGACCGAGCGGCTGCCGCGCGGAGTCGACCGCCACCGGCACATCAAGCTGGGTCCGGGAGCGGTGGCTGACGTGGAGTGGACGGTGCAGCTGCTGCAGCTCCGGCACGCTTACGCGGTGCCCAGCCTGCAGACGGCCTCGACCCTCGAGGCGGTGCAGGCCGCCGCCGCGGCAGGTCTGCTGACCGACGACGACGCCGCGGTGCTCTGCGAAGGCTGGCGAGCCGCGACGGCGGCCCGCAATGCGCTGACACTGGTCCGTGGACGTCAGCACGATGTGCTGCCCGACGACGCTCGCACGCTCGCTGGGGTGGCGCGGGCCGTCGGCTACCCTGCCGGAAGCCGCGTGGACTTCCTCGACGGCTACCGACGCGCCACCCGGCGCGCCCGCGTCGTGGTGGAGAGGGTGTTCTACGCGTGACGATCCCGAGCTGGCCGAGCGGACGTCCGCCGATCGCGGGAGCCGACTCGCGGTTCGTGGCCGTCGAGGGAGTGCGGTTCCACCTGCATCGCGCCGGACCCGCACGCAAGCGTCGTACGACGCCGGTGCTGCTGCTGCACGGCGTGCCGGAGACCGCCGCTTGCTGGGCAGCACTGATGCCGGAGCTGGCCAGAGACCGCGTCGTTCTCGCTCCGGACCTGAAGGGGTTGGGCCTGTCTGAGGCGCGCGGTCCGTACGACGTCGCAACCGTCGCCGCCGAGCTCGCCGCGCTCGTCATGCACGAGGTCGAGGGCCCCGTCGACGTCGTCGGCCACGACTGGGGTGGCTCCATCGCCTTGGGCCTCGCGGGGGCGCGCCCGGACCTGGTGCGACGCCTCGTCGACATCTCCGGGCCCTACCGCAAAGTGAACTTGCTGCGCGCGTTTCACATCCCGCTGCTCTCCCTTCCTGCTCTCCCGGAGCTGGCCTTCCGGGCCGGCGGACGACGCATCGTGCGGGCGATGTTCGACTACGCCTGGAAGGCCGAGGACCGGCTGCCCGAAGACGTGCTCGCCCATTACCTCGACAGCTACGCCGATCCGGCTCGGGTGGAAGCCATGCTGGGCTACTACCGCGCTGCCACCCGCCCGCGGCTGGCCGCCACCGTCGGCGGGCTGCTGGGGCAGGGTGGCGCTGCGAACGTCGCCCCTCCCCGGGTGCGCGTCGAGCGCTCGCTCGTCGTGTGGGGGGCCGCGGATCCGGCACTGCCGCTGTCCGACGGCGAGAGCGTCGTCAGCGACCTCGGCGCGTCGTCGTCCATGCTCAGCCTGCCGGGTGTCGGGCACTGGCCGCTCGAAGAGGCTCGGGACGTCGTCGTACCCGCGGTCGCGGAGTTCCTCAGGACGTGAGCGGCGCACACCGCGAGCGTCCGGGGCGCTACTCCGAGGCGCTGAAGGTCCAGGAGTTCCGAGCCCTCTACCTCGCTCAGGTGGCCTCGGGCATCGGCGATCAGGTAGCCAAGGTGGCGCTCGCGATCCTGGTGTTCGACCGCACGTCGTCGCCCTTCCTGGCGGCGCTGGCCTACGCCGCCGGTTTCCTCCCGTGGATCGTCGCAGGGCCGGTGCTCAGCCCGCTCGCCGACCGACTCCCGCGTCGCCGGGTCATGGTGGTCTGCGAGCTGGGGCGGGCAGTGCTCTTCGGTGCGATGGCCCTGCCCGGCGTGTCCATTCCCGCGCTCTTCATGCTGCTTCTCCTGGCTAGCCTGCTTGCTCCACCCTTCGAAGCCGCGCGAGCCGCGACGCTGCCCGACGTGCTTCCCGGCGACCTCTACGTCGTGGGCTCCTCACTGGGCGCGATCTCCAGCCAGTTCGTCCAGGTGCTGGGCTTCGCCGGTGGCGGCGCGCTGGTCGCGCTCGTCGGCGCGAGGGGGGCGTTGGGTCTCGACGCGGTGACCTTCGCCCTCTCCGGCTTGCTGCTGATGGTCCGGGTGGTGTCTCGGCCGCCGGCCGCGACGGGGGCCCGACCTACGCTCGTGGCCGACATCCGCGACGGGTCGCGGGTGGTCTTCGCCAGCCCCGTGCTCCGCTCGATCCTGCTGCTGGCCTGGGTTGGGGCGGCGTTCTCCATCGTGCCCGAGGGCCTGGCCGTGACCTACGCCGACTCGCACGGAGCCGGTCCGGTGGCCACTGGGCTGCTGCTGGCCGCCAACCCGGTGGGGGCAGTCGTGGGCGCTTTCGTCATCGGCCGGCTGGTCGCGCCGTTCCGTCGCCTCCGGCTCATGCTGCCGCTGGCCGCGCTGACCTTCCTGCCGTTGCTAGGCACCGTCGTACACCCTCCCGTGCCGTTGGCCTGCCTGCTGTGGGCGGTGAGCGGGGTGGGCCTGGCGTTCCAGCTCCCGGCCAACGCCACGTTTGTCGCGACCGTGCCGGTGGAGTCCAGGGGTCGGGCCTTCGGGCTGGCGCAGTCCGGGCTGCATGTCTTCCAGGGCCTGTCGTTGACCGCCGGCGGCGCACTGGTCCAGGTGCTCCCGGTGCAAGGCGTCGTGACGCTGTCCGGTGTCGTCGGCTTGTCGGCAGTGGCGCTGCTCGCCCGGACGTGGCCGCATGCGGCGCTCATCGGGACGCCCGTCCCTGCGAGTGCCGCCGCGGACCGCTCGACCGATGCCGAAGCCGAGGAGACGGAGCAGCCGATCCCGGTCTGGACCGGCCCCTACCTGTTGAGTCCGGCGCCCCGCGAGCTCGTGATGCGCCTGGTGGCTTTGCCTCTGGTGCCTGAGCCGGCGGTCGCCGAGCCGCTGGTTGCCGAGCCCTAGAGATCAGAGCGCGACGGGCACGCCGGCCGCTGCTGACTCGAAGGCTGCGTCGAGCACCTGTGCGCAGCGGTGGGACTCGGCCAGCGGCAGCACCCAGCCCGGGCCGCCGGTGACCGCTGACGACACCTCCTCGACCATCAGCCGGTAGGGGTCGGCAGCTGCGACCGGGTGACGGGCGGTGCCGCTGCCGTCGGAGACCCACAGCTCGCTCGGCGAGTCGACCCAGGAGGTGTACGGCGCATCGGGCAGCTCCATCTCCCCGGCGTCGCCGCGCAGCACGAGCCACTGGCGACCCTGCTCGTGGATGGAGACCCGTACCTGCGCCTCTCCGGAGTCGAAGCTGAGAATGGCGTCCATGGCCAGGTCCACCCCTGACGGCCCGATCTCCGCCTGCGCGGAGACCTCTCGGGGCGCGGCTCCCGCGAAGGCCCACAGGGCTGCGGACACGGCGTAGCAGCCGACGTCGTACATCGCACCACCGCCGCGTGCCGGGTCCAGCCGGTAGCTGGCGTCGTCGGCGATGGCGAAGGTGAAGCCAGCGCTGACGTGGCGCACCGAGCCGATCGCCCCCTCGGCGAGCAGCCGCTGCGCTAGGCGGACCCGCGGGTGCCAGCGGTACCACGACGCCTCGACGAGCAGCCGACCCGCTGCGGTCGCCGCGGTGTCCATCTGCGCGACCTCATCGGCAGTGAGGCCGAGCGGCTTCTCGCAGAGCACGTGCTTGCCCGCCGCCAGGGCGGCCAGGGTCCACGGCAGGTGCGCGTCGTTGGCCAAAGCGACGTAGACCGCGTCGACGTCTGGGTCGTCGAGCAGCGCTGCGTAGTCGCCGTACGACGTCGCTGCCCCGTGGCGCGCGGCGAAGGCTGCGGCCCGATCTCCGTCGCGGGCCGCAACCGCGTGGAGGCGGGCGCCCGCCGCAGTGCGGATCGCCGAGGCCATGGCGCGGTCGGCGATCCAGCCCGCACCGAGCACGCCCCAGCGCACAGCGTGGAGGTGCCCAGCCATCAGGGAATCGAGACGGGCCGACCGGCGTCCTTCGCCGACCGCGTCGCGGCCTGCATCACCTCGATGTTGCGGCGGGAGCCCTCGGGTGTCACCGACATCGGTGCACCGGAGAGGAGGTGCTCGGCCAGCTCGCGGTGGAACGGCTGCGGCGGCGGCCCCGGGTAGGAGAGCTGCTGCATCGAGACCCCACCGGCTCCGTCGGGTCGCCAGATGCTGAGCTCGGCCGGCGACTCCGCCAGCGCGAGCCGGTCCTCGGCCAGGTTGCCGACGGCGTCGCGGGCGAGCACCGAGGCCGGGCGCCAATCGCCGCGCACTGCTCCTCGGGTGCCCAGCGCGAGCCACTTCGGCTTCTGCCCCGCCGCGATGTCGGAGTGCACGAAGTCAGCCTCGACGCCGTCCGCGAAGTGGAGGAGCACCCGGGTGTGATCAGCGTTGGACACGTCGTGCCATACCCGCTTGTGCGTGGTCGCGCTGACCCACTGCACGGGCTGCGGGATCAGGTCGAGGATCCAGTCGATGTAGTGCGAGCCCCAGTCGTAGATGGCGCCTCCGGACACCCGCTCGTCACTGTGCCAGTAGTTGCACGGATGTCCGTAGCCGCCGATGAAGGTCTCGAGCGAGAAGAGCTCGCCGATGTCGCCGCTGCGGATGACCTGCTTCAGCGCGAGGTAGTCGGCGTCCCACCTGCGGTTCTGGTAGACGGCGAGGGTGCGCTTCGCTGCGGCGGCTGCCGTGATTATCGCGTCCGCCTCCTCGGTGGTCAGGCAGAACGGCTTCTCCACGACGACGTGCTTGCCGGCCTCCAACGCGCGGAGCGCCCACTCCGCATGCGTGTTCGGAGGGGTCGATACGACGATCAACTCCACCTCGTCATCGCCGAGCAGTGCGTCGCCGTCCTCCGCGGCCCGGAGGTCGGGAGCCAGCACCCGGGCGGCCGCCACGCGCGCCGGGAGGCTGTCGCAGACCGCTACTAGCTGGAGCCCGGGCACTACGCCGATCGCCTTGTTGTGCTCATGGCCGATCGCGCCGTAGCCGAGCAGGCCGACGCCGACGGCGGGGCGGTCGGACGCACCGGTCATCCGGCGCACGAGGCGGTGCACGAGCCCGGCGTACGCCGGTGTGGACAGGCTCTCCGGCGTCGCCCCGAGGGTCAGCACGGCGACACGCGTGGGGGAGCGCAGGGTGGCGACCGGGTGATCCACGAGGTGGTGGTTGGCGGTGAGCAGCACCTCCACGTCGTCAGCCACCTTGTCGACGAGCGGCCACGCGTCGTCGAGCAGCAGGTCGCCGGACCAGCGAGCGGT
Organism: Mycobacteriales bacterium; assembly: GCA_035536235.1. Classification (GTDB taxonomy): domain Bacteria; phylum Actinomycetota; class Actinomycetes; order BP-191; family BP-191; genus DATLNF01. The sequence continues at coordinate 19,377 of DATLOQ010000101.1, read as the reverse complement.
CAGATCACCCGAATTCGGCCCGGGTCGCACGCGCACCTCGTGCCGGGGCAGCAGTTGCGTCGCGAGCACGCCCGCTGCATCGACCAGTCGCGTCATGGAGCTGGCGGCGACCAGCGTGGGACCGACGAGAAGCAGCGCGACGCCGCGACCCGCTGCTGCCAGGAGCGCCTCTTCGGTGGCGACGTCGACCGGACGGTCCGCCAGAACGACTGCCACGTCGGCGGTCGTCGTACGCACCGATTCGAGTCCGTCGACGACGGCCAGGGAATGCCCCGCGCGGGAGAGCCAGGCGGCGAGGTCGTCAGCCGCGTCGCGGAGCGCTGGCCGCGCGAGGTCGAGCGCGAGGTGCAGGCGGGTCATGGCTTCGCAGCCTACGGACCGGATCCGGGCGGCGCACGTCCCACGGGCGCGGCCGCTAGCCCAGCGGCACGACCAGGCCGAGCTGGCGGCTCTGGGCGAGCAGCATCCCGGCGTCGTCGTAGATCTCGCAGTCTTCCTCGGCGAATCCGTCGGCCACGGCGCTGGTGCGCACATGGCCGAGGCACCAGCCGTCGTAGCCCGGTCGCGGAGGTGTGCGCAGGTGCACGGTGAGGTCCACCGTCGGCACGACAACAGGAATGGTGGAGCGGAAGAAGAGCGCCGGGAACATCGCGTCGGCGTAGACCGCGAGCATGGCAGCGTCGACGGGAGGCCGGTCGACGAGTCGCAGCCAGCACCAGAACTCGGCGGGTGCCCCGCTGAAGAGCGGCTTCTGGGCCACCGGCCGATAGTCGAGGCGATGGGCGATGGGGGGCACGGGGACGCCTGGTGGGGGCGGGGGAGGCGGGGGTAACGCGTCCGGGAGCGCTGTGCCCTCGGGTGGCCGGCCGTCCTGGAAGCCAGCTGCGCCCCGGCCCGAGCCGAGCGCCGCCAACCCGTGCGCCGCCAGCTTCCCACCCTGGCGGAGCCGCACGTCGACGAAGGTCAGTGAGCGGCCGACCCGGGTGATGTCCACCTCGACCTGCGCCGGTCCCTCCGCTGCCGGCTGGAGGTACTGCACGGACAGAGAACGGAGCGGCTTGGGCTGTGCGGGGACATCGCTCGCCTCAGCGACGGTCGCCTCGATGGCACGGACCAGCAGGGCGGCGACGTAGCCTCCGTTCGCGCCAGTGAGCACGAACCAGCCCGGGTCGACCTCGGCGTCGTAGCGCCCGGCAGACGTGCGGGCCAGCGCTATCCCTCGGTCCAGCTCACTCATGCTCCGATCCTGGCGGGGAGCCTCGCCGCAACGCAAAAGAGCTCCCCGCCGCAGTGGCAGGGAGCTCTCGTGCGGAGCAGGTAGGGCTAGACGCCGGTGTTGGTGGAGATGAAGGAGCGGATGGCGGGGTTGTTGACTTCGCTGTAGACGCCCGGGAACTTCGGCAGCGCGCAGCTCTGGCCGTAGCTGACGACGCCGATCTGCACCCGACCTGAGGGGGTAGCCGCGAACAGCGGTCCGCCGGAGTCGCCCTGGCAGGAGTCCTTCAGCAGCGCGGCCGCGCAGACGCCAGTCGCGTCGTCGAAGCCGAAGTTGGTCTGGCCGCACTCGTTGTCGGAGACGACATCGAGGTCCACCTGGCGCAGCCGGCTCGTCGAGTTGATGCCGAGGGTGGGCGTCTGGTCGCCCCAACCCGTGACCGTGACCCGGGTGCCAGCGGCCTCGAGGGCGTCATCCGCAGCCTGCGCGAGCCGGATCGCCGGCGAGGAAGTGGGGGTGCTCAGCTGCAGCAGCGCGACGTCGTGGGTGCTGTTCTCGTACGCCGGGTGCACGATCACCTGGGAGACGGCGATGCGCTGACCCTTGCTGGTGTCGTTGAGGTTGGTGCGCCCGGTGACCACGAAGAGGTCGTTGGCGTTTCCGTCGGGGACGCAGTGAGCGGCAGTCAGCACCCAGCCGCTGCTGATCACGCTGCCGCCGCAGAAGGCGAAGCCGGAGCCGTCCTGCACGGAGGCCATGAACGGATGAGCGTTCTCAGCGGCAGCCGAGCCACCGATGACCGCGTGGCTGGGCGTGGCAGCGACGAGAGTGCCACCACAGGCCAAGGCGGATGCGGCAACAGCTCGAGCGACGATTCCGAGACGCATGCGAAGTCCGATCGGTCGGCGAATGTGTCATCTAGGTAACGACGGACGAGACCAATCCATTCGCCACCTTTCCGTACCTTTCGGACATTCCGCCGTTCTTAACCTGATGGTTGACAATCTCGCAGTTCGCGTCTACCTTGTCAACCACTTGGTTGAGTTATGGGGTGAGCCATGAGTGCTGAAGCACTTTCCCGCGTCTTCTCGGCGCTGGCAGACCCAACCCGGCGCGACATAGTGGCCCGGTTGGCCGTCGCCGACGCCACCGTCAACGAGCTCGCCGCGCCGTACGACGTGACCCTGCAGGCGGTGTCGAAGCACCTCAAGGTGCTGGCCGACGCCGGCCTGGTGAGCCGAAGCCGGGACGGCCAGCGCCGCCCGGTGCACCTCGAGGCTGAGGTGTTCGACCTCATGACGAAGTGGATCGAGCGCTATCGCCGCGAGGCCGAGGAGCGCTACCGCCGACTCGACGAGCTGCTCCGGACGCTGCCGGAGGACGGCCCGCCCGCACCACCTATCGAGGGAGCCAGCAGATGAGCGTCACCAGCACGCACGACACCGAGATCACCGTGGCCGCCGACATTCCGTTGGTGCGGATCGTGCGGGAGTTCGACGCCCCGCCGGCGAAGGTGTTCCGCGCTCACGTCGACCCTGAGCTCGTCGTCCAGTGGCTGGGGCCGCGGTCGACGGTGATGACCGTCGACCACTACGACTGCCGCACCGGCGGCTCCTATCGCTACGTTCACGCCAGCGACGGTGAGGAGTACGGCTTCTACGGCAGCTTCCACGAGGTCCGGCCGACCGAGCTCATCGTGCAGACGTTCACGTTCGAGGGAATGCCTGACGGCGTCGCGCTCGAGCGGCTGGTCTTCGAGGACCTCGGCGATGGCCGCACCCGCCTCATCGGCACATCGCTCGCCGACTCGTTCGCCGACCGTGACGCCATGATCGCCAGCGGCATGGAGCACGGCATCCGCGAGGGCTACGAGCGCCTCGACGAGCTGCTGGCCAGCTGACCCCACTGCGAAGATCTCGGTCCGTGCCGGAGCTGACTCGGGCAGGAACGGAACGAGGCCGCACCGAACCAACAGGGAGGGGAGGGATCGCCATGGGGAGCAAGTCGTCGTCCGCTCGCCGCTGGCTTGCCGCGTTCGGGACGGCTGCGATGGTGGGCGGGATGCCGACTGCGTGGTCAGCCTCGGCCCCCAGCTCGCGGCTGTACGGCCGCGACCCGGGTCGCCCCGGCTGCGCCGAAGGGCTTCTGCACCCGACGGCGGGCAGTCGTGAGGGCGCCTGCTTCTCCCTGGCCCAGCCGGTCAGTGATGCCAGTGCTGCGGCTGGTTATCCGCTGCTCCACGAGTTCACGTACAACAAGCGCCTGGCCCGATTTGCCCCCCATGGCCGTGTCCACGTACGCGTCACCGTCGGGCACCTCCAGGACATCGCTGGCGCGGGCGCGACGACCGTCGATGTCACGCTCCTCAGTCGCCGGCGCGACCAGTCGACGGTCACGCTGGGCACCGCATCCGCCTCCGGGCTGGTCAGCCCCGCAGGGACAGACGAGTTCGATCTCAGCGTGCCGGTTACCACCGCGGTTCGCGGCAAGCCGCTGGACAGCCTCGTCCTCCGCGTTGAGATCCGTGGAGTCGCCGTTCCGCATGCCTACGTCCACCTGAACGGGCGCACCTGGCTCGACCACGCAGCCCGCCCCTGACGGCCGCCTTCGCTCCGTCCTAACCTGGCCGCAACGCCTGATGGTCTTGCGCACGGCTCGGGCCGGGTGCCACAGTGCGCCCGGTGAACCCGACGCCGCTGTCCCGCCGGGAAGTTTCCGAGGCCGCGGACAGGCTGGGCTGGCGCCTCGTCCTGGGAGCCCTGCGGGCCTCCGCTGTGACGGCCTCGCTCGACTCCGCTGCCGCTCTCGCTGTCGTAGCGGTCAAGGCGTGCGGAGAGGACGCGGACCGCCATCTCGCGCTGCACGCGAGCGCGGGGCGGCTGTCCCTGGTCTCTCGACGGCTTCCGTGGGTGCCGTGACCGCTCGCGACGGGTTCCAGCAGATGCAAGTTGCCCGGTCGCAGCGAAACCGCTTGCACGTGGATGTGAGCGTGCCCCATGACGAGGGCTGAAGATCGAGTGGCGGCGGCCCTCCGCGCTGGCGGGACGCTGCTCAGCGACCGTGCGGCGAGAGCCTTCTGGGTGCTGGCCGACGCCGAAGGCAACGAGGTGTGCATCTGCACGTGGCAGGACCGAGAAGAGATACCTGCCGCCACGGACAGCGCGGTCGACCGCGGCTAACCGCCGCTCCCGGAGGTCAGTGGCTACTGGCGAGCACGCTCATTCCCCGCCTTGTGCGTCGCATGTGAATGAGGATCGTTCGCTGCCTACAGGGCAGAATGCGACACGGGTCGCGCGCTGACGCGCTCGGCTTAGGCTCTCGACCACTGGTCATTCATGGAGGGGAATTATGGAATTGCGACCGGCCTCCTCACGGGAAGTCGACGGATCGCTCGAGGCCACGAGTTCGCCTGATGAGTGGTCTGGCGCGCGCGGAGCCTGGCTTGACGAGCGAGAGCGGGACCAGCGAGAGCGAGCTGCGGCTGCCGAGCTGCGCGACGCGGCCGCTGAAGCTCGCGACAGGGGCGCTGACGAGCGCGACCGCGTAGCGGACGCTCGGGATGAGGAAGCGGACCGTCGGGACGCAGAGGTTGGGCGCTCCGACGTCGACGTCCAAGCACTGGTCCGCCATGCCCTTGAGCGGGACCTCGCAGCTGAAGGTCGTGACCGGGCAGCGGAGTCCCGAGACCGTACGGCGGAAGAAGCTGAGCCCGACGCCAGCGAGATGGCGGTGCTGCATCGTCGGCGTGGTGCCATGGATCGGTTTGCGTCCGGAGTCGACCGGGATCGCAGCGCGGGTGACCGGGCGGACCTGTTGGGGTCGCGGGCGCGCGCCGCGGCACGGCAGGCTGACGCGCTCGAGCAGCGCCAGGACAGTGCCCTGGATCGGGTGCAATCCGAAGCCGACCGGCTCGACGCTCGCGCCGACCGCCAGCAGTCCTAGCTCCGGTCGCTTAACCCCCCCCGCAGATCTGGCGCTAGCTCGCTAACTGTTCGTCGGAAGGGGAGAGCACGCCAGCAGGCCTTGTACTCCCGCTCGGCGCCATATGCGGCGTTGAACTCCTCGCCGCCGCAGTTCTGCCCAGCAGCGCAACACGACACCCTCATCCTCGGTCGGTGTCGCCGCCGCGGTCGCCGCGGTCCCTGGCCGGCGTAGCGCGCGTAGCTGCCGCCGCCGATCCAGAGGGCGCTGGCGCGGCGTCGTCGTTCGGTGCCGTGTGCGCAGGCGGCGTACGGTGACCGCACTAGCATCGGTAGCGGACCATCCATCCGGGCAGGCCATGGCCACACTGCACATCGAGCACGCCATCACCGACCTGGCTACCTGGTTGGGAGCCTTCAACACGTTCGCTGAAACACGAGCCGGTGCTGGGGTTCGTTCAGAGCGGGTGCACCAGCCGGCAGACGACGAAAAGTACATCTACGTCCAGCTGGATTTCGACGACGTACCCGCCGCGGAAGCCTTTCTCGGCTTCCTGGAGCGCGTGGTGTTGGCGTCCGCTGATGCGTCGCCGGCGCTCGTCGGCTCGCCGCGCGGCCGCGTGCTGGAGTACGTCGCAACGTAGGTGCGGACCTCGTCGCGCTGATCGGATCGTGAAGGAGATGGAGTGCTCGGGACGATCCTCGTCGGGGTTGCCATGGCCGTCGGTCTCGTCGGGGTGCTGATTCCCGGGCTCCCAGGGACCTTCCTGATCCTCGCCGCCGGAGTGCTGTGGGCGCTGTTCGTCGAGGACGGCGGGACGGGCAGGTGGGTCGTCGTGGGCGTGATGGCCGTCTTGTTCGTCGTCGGGATCGCCGCCAAGTACGCGCTGCCGAGTCGGCATCTGTCGGGGCGGCTGCCGAAGTCCACGCTGCGGTTCGGCGTGGCCGGCGCTGTGATCGGACTCGTGGTGTTTCCGCCGTTAGGGCTGCTGATCGGAGGGGTGCTCGGCACCTACCTGGCCGAGGCACGTCGGCTGGGTCCGGGCGCGGAAGCCCGCCGCTCCACGGTGGAGGTCCTCAAGGCAGTCGGGCTGGGCATCGTGGCGGAGCTGGTCGCCGGCGTTCTCATGGTCACCACCTGGATCGCCGGCGTCGTCGTCACCTGACCGATCGAGAGAAGGAGATGTGATCGCGAACGGCATCGAATACGTCGCGGTGACCCTAGAGACCTGCCAGCACGTCGAAGGGCCCTTCTTCCACGGGACAAAAGCTGCCCTCGAGGTCGGCGACGAGCTGGTGGCCGGCTACGGGTCGAACTTTCAGCTGGGCCGCGTATCCAACAACATTTACTTCACCCGGCTGATGGACTCAGCCGTCTGGGGCGCCGAGCTGGCGTCAGCGCTGGACCAAGTTGGACAGCGGGGCCGCATCTACGTGGTCGAGCCGCTGGGTCCCTTCGAGGACGACCCGAACCTGACCAACAAGAAGTTCCCCGGTAACCCCACCCAGTCGTACCGCTCTCGCCATCCACTGCGCGTGGTCAGCGAGGTGGTCGACTGGGAGGGTCACGCCGTCGAGGTCCTGCAAGCCATGCTGGATTCTCTGGCGCTGCTGCGGGAGCAGGGGCTCGACGTCATCGAGGACTGAGCAGCCCCCCAGCTAAGCCGCTAGTTCTGGGAGCCGTCCACGGGCTCGTTGCCCGTCGCCTGCTTCACGGCGACGTCACCGTCTTCTGCCCCGGGCGGGTGCCGCTACACGCCTGCGCCTTAGGAGGCCGGGTCGTAGAAGATCTCCCGTACCTCCTGCGCGCAGCGGCAGGCGCGGGCGAACCGGGCAGCCCAGGCCAGCGCCTCCTCCCGCGACGGCACCTCGATGATCGAGAACCCTCCGATGACTGCTTTCGTCTCCGGCACCGGGCCGTCGGAGATCGCTGCGTCCGTGCTGACGATGGTTGCCCGCTGCCGCCCCACGCCGCCGCCGAAGATCCAGATGCCAGCGTCCTCGGCTTCCTGGACGACTGCGCGCGAAGCCCGGCTCACCTCAGGCAGGTCTTCGTCCAGGACGTGGTCCATCGAGCCGTCGTCGAACGAGATCAAGAACCGCGGCACTGGTGACTCCTTCGTCGGAGCCACCCGCCTACCACGCCTGCAGCGCGAGCTGGGTGGGTCCTCGTGGTCGGCTGGTGTGGGTGCGGCTGCCGTCGGGGCTGGTGGACGTGACGTCGCCGGAGGTGTCCATGTCGAGGGTCCAGCCGCGGTCGTGCACCAGACAGTGGTGGAAGGCGCAGAGGAGGACCAGGTTAGTCACTAGTCATTATTCTCACCTCTTATGAAGCGAGCCTCGGCGGCAGCCGTCTACGCCCGGTCAGCAGCGACATCGAGGGCGCCGGGCTGGGGTGAAGCGCCAGGTCGAGCACTGCGAGAGGCTGGCTGACTCGCTCGGCTGGACGGTGGCCGAGGAGTACGCCGACAACGACGTGTCCGCGTACTCAGGGCGGGCTCGTCCGGAGTACGAACGCATGCTCGCCGATCTACGCGAAGGCGCTCGAGATGGGGTCATCGTCTACCGCATCGACGGCTGACCCGCCGTCCGGTCGAGCTCGAGGAGTTCGTCGCGACGCTGGACGCGGCGAAGGTGGCAAACGTGCGCTTCGTCACCGGCGACGTGGACCTCGCGACGGGCGACGGCCTGATGTTCGCCCGGATGCAGGGGGCGATCGCCGCGCACGAGGCGGCGATCAAGAGCGCCCGCGCGCGGCGGAGGATGAAGCAGAACGCCGCAGCGGGCCTGCTCCCACGGCGGGGCGGATCGACCGTTCGGCTTCGAGGCCCGACAAGATCAAGCCTGCGGTCGCTCGCCGTGTGGCTGGACGCCGAGGAATCAAGACTGCCACTCGCCGTGGCCCATTGACACGGAGATCGATCATGATGGTCACCGAGGATCACCCTGCGAAGGGCAGCCCATGAGTGAAAACCGGATCCACCGAGCCAGGTCTGCCGACGGTACCGAGATCGCCGGCCGAGTGTCGGGAGACGGGCCACCACTGGTCCTGGTCCAGCCGCCGGTCGTGAACCCAGACGTCGCTTTCGAGGCGCTGCTGCCCCACCTCGCCGAGAGGTTTACCTGCTACCTGCCTAGCATCCGCGGTCGCGAACCGTCCGGCGACAATCCAGACCACTCACCCCCTCGTTTGCAGGAGGACCTCAACGCCTTCGTCGACAGCCTCGCGGAGCCGGTCTGCCTGACGGGTTGGTCGGATGGTGCCTCGCTCGCTCTCGGCGCGGCAGCGCACAGCGACGCCGTGGTCGCCGTGGCTCCGTTCGAGCCCACCGTGTGGCCCTTGATGGGAGAAGAGGACCTCTCCCGACAGGTTGCGATGTTGGAGAAGGTGAGTGCGGCGGTGGCCGAGGGCAAGCTGGTCGAAGCATCACGCATCTTCCACCGCTACGTCTGCAACGAGATCGAGTTCGACGGCCTTGATGCGGCGTACCTGGAACGGCAAGCCGGCATCTGGCCGCTGCTGCTGCAAGAGGTCCAGCAGAGCATGGCCTACGCCGGTCCCGACGCGACTGATCCCGAGGTGCTCGGAGCGGTCGATGCCCCGGTCATGGTTCTACTGGCCGAGAGGACCGCATTGAACCCCTGGTTCTCCGATTCGGCGCATCACGTTGCCCAGCACGTTGTCGACGGACGCGTCCGCGAGATCCCGGGTATCGGGCACTTCGCCCCGATCGTCGCCCCCGACGCCGTTGCCACGGAAGTGATCTACTTCGTCGAGTCGGTCCGTCCGTGAATGACACGGGTGAACACGACGCCGTTCGCCTTGCGACACCGGGCTCCCTTCGCGACACCGCCCACGATGCTCGCAGTTCTTGTAGCCGCCCGCTGGCCACGGGCCAACGCCCGGTGGGCGCGAGGGCGAAGCCGCGCCGCCGCCGCCGCCTAGTTCGAAGGTGAGATGAGGCATGGCGCTGGTGCAAGGCTCCACCGAGACAGTCGTGAGAACCGTCGAGCAAGTAGACGACTACCTCTAGTGCGCCAGGCGGAACCGCCGCTACGAGGACTTCAGCGACCTCCCTTACAGCGGCGAATCGCAGCAGCCCCGGTCGACTCACCGGTCGTCCGGCTGTCGGCAGGTCTAGGAGTGGACCGGTGGTCTCGGCCGGCGCACCGCTCCCGACGTGACGGTTCCCGCTCGCCTGACGGCCCGCCACGACCCGGTCAGGCGCACCCGCTACCCGCGCCGGCAGGCTGGGGGTCGGTCAGGAACCGCGCTCAGTCTCACCCACTCCGGCGGGTGCCACGACGGCGCGGCGTGCTGAGTGTGGGCGTACGACTTCACGGATGAAGACGGACGTGACGACGTCGTTCCGGGGCTCTACGTCGGGACTGATGCCAACGACGGACGTCTGCTCTACCCGCTGCAAGTGGACGGCGAGACGTTCAGCGTCCGAAGTCGCGGTGACAGCATCGACCACAACTGGATTAGCGGGCCGAGCGGGGGCTATGGCTTCAGTTCGAGCGGGGGCACCGACGACTCGCGGGAAGTCGGCGGCGGATGGTGTCGTCGGCCCGGCTGCGCAGGGTTTCTTCGGGGACCAGCACGGTGACGGTGGGCCGGCTGCCGCCGGTGACCGGGAGCTGGTCGGAGCCCAGCGCGATCCAGGCGAGTCGGCGACGGCGACGGCATTGCACTGGCCCTGGCTCCGGTCGTCCGACGCGCCGGCCTTGCGGGCGAGGGCATCCAACGCGAGCAGCAGGCCAAGCGCTGTCCGGGTCGAACATCCCGTGGACGCTGACCATCCCGACGATGTTCGGCGAGGCGGCCCAGCGGCTGTCGTACTGGCGCTCGGTGTCGCGCTCGTGCCGGTCTGGGAACGCGACGGCGACCCAGCGCGCCACGCAGATCCCGAAGGTGCGGGGGTCGAACCCCGGGCCGGGTCAATGAGCATCTTCTCGTCGGCGGCGACCCGCTGCTGGTCGAGGCGCCGGGTCGCTGCGGCGAGGACCTGCAGGTGGGCAGGGCTGATCTCACCCGCGGCGAGCGCGGCGCCCATCACCGGCAGCCGCTCGGCGGCGCGCCCCAGCGCCCGCACCGCCTGCGCCTCGTGCCTGCCGACGGTGGACCGGGCCGGTAGCCAGGCCGCGACCGTGCCTGCCGCGTCGTCGACGTCCGAGCCGCGCACCTCCATCTCCGGCAGCCGCGCAGCGCGGGCTCCTTCGAGCCGCCGGATCTGGCAGCCAATCGCCAGCACGTCGTCGCGCAGCACCTGATTGGCAGCTCGCCGACCGCCGGGCGCACGATCGAGTCGACCACTGCTGCGTGGCGCTCCATCAGATCCGGTATGCATCAAAGGTAGCCGCTACCATCGACAGAAAGTGGTGGCAGACAACAAATGTGGACAGACCATCGAACAATCTCTGTCCCAAAGTAGGGATCTCCAGCTGTACGGCCGGCGCGACTAGATGTCGTAATAGAGGTTGAACTCGTAGGGATGGGGGCGCAGCCGCATCTGGTCGATCTCCTGGACCCGCTTGTAGTCGATCCAGGTGTCGATCAGGTCGGGCGTGAAGACGCCGCCCTCGAGCAGGAACTCGTGGTCGGCCTCGAGGGCGTCGAGCACTTTGTCCAATGAGCCGGGCACCTGCTGCACCGATGCCATCTCGTCCGGCGGAAGCTCGTAGAGGTCCTTGTCGACCGGCTCGGGCGGCTCGATCTTGTTCTTGATGCCGTCGAGGCCGGCCATCATCATCGCGGAGAACGCGAGGTACGGGTTCGACGACGGGTCGGGGCAGCGGAACTCCAGCCGCTTGGCCTTCGGGTCTGCACCGGTGATCGGGATCCGGATGCAAGCCGAGCGGTTGCGCTGGCTGTAGACGAGGTTGACCGGCGCTTCGAATCCCGGCACCAGGCGGTGGTAGGAGTTGACCGTCGGATTGGTGAAGGCCAGCAGCGACGGCGCGTGGTGCAGCAGGCCGCCGATGTAGTAGCGAGCCAGGTCCGAGAGGCCGGCGTAACCGATCTCGTCGTAGAACAGCGGCGCGCCGTCCTTCCACAGGCTCTGGTGGCAGTGCATGCCGGAGCCGTTGTCACCGAAGATCGGCTTGGGCATGAAGGTGGCGGTCTTGCCATGCGCGAGCGCGACGTTCTTCACGATGTACTTGAAGAGCATGAGGTTGTCGGCGGAGGCGAGCAGCGTGTCGAACCGGTAGTTGATCTCGGCCTGGCCCGCCGTACCGACCTCGTGGTGGCCGCGCTCGACGACCAGCCCGCCGCGCTCGAGCTCCAGTGACATGGCGTCGCGGATGTCGGCGAAGTGGTCGGTGGGGGAGACGGGGAAGTAGCCGCCCTTGTAGCGCGGCTTGTAGCCCTTGTTGCCGCCCTCCTCCTCGCGACCGGAGTTCCACGCTGCGGCGACCGAGTCGATGTAGTGGTAGCTCGAGTGCTGATTGGTGTCGAAGCGGATCGAGTCGAAGATGTAGAACTCGGCCTCGGCGCCGAAGTAGCACGTGTCGGCGACGCCGCTGCCGGCCAGGTACGCCTCGGCCTTCTTCGCGATGTTGCGCGGGTCGCGGGAGTACTGCTCGCCGGTCAGCGGGTCGTGGATGAAGAAGTTGATCATCAGCGTCTTGGCGGTGCGGAACGGGTCGATCCGCGCGGTGGTGACGTCGGGCAGCAGCAGCATGTCCGACTCGTGGATCTGCTGGAAGCCGCGGATCGAGGAGCCGTCGAAGGCGAGGCCCTCGGCGAAGACCTTCGGGCCGAACGAGCCCACGGGAAGGTTGAAGTGCTGCATCAGACCGGGGAGGTCGCAGAAGCGCACGTCGACGAACTGCACGCCCTCGTCCTTGATGTACTTCAGGACCTCGTCGGCGGTGGTGAACATGCATCCTCCTGGGCCGCGACTACGGCGGCGTACGAGACTTGGGGAAGCTCGACCTGGCCGACCCTAGACCGGGCGGGTTACCCGGCGGTGTCCCGGATGTTTCGCCGAGGTTACGCCGCCCCTGGCGCCGGTCAGCGCTGCTTGCCCCGGGGCATCCGGCCCATCCCGGGCATCGGGCCCTTCGGGATCGGCATGGCCATGCCGCCGACGGCCTTGAGCCTGGCTTCGAGGTCGTTCACCGCGCGGGGCTTGAGGTTGCGCGGCAGCTTCATCAAGTGCGACTGCAGCCGGTCGATGGGCACCCGGCCCGGCCCGTCGCCGACGACGACGTCGTACAGCGGGGTGTCGCCGATGAGCCGCCGCGTCTTGCGCAGCTCAGCGGTCAGCAGCTCGCGGGGTCGCGACCCGCCACCCTCAGCGACCAGGACGACGCCCGGCCGGCCGACCACGCGGTGGACGAAGTCCTGCTGGCGGGTGATGCCGACCGCCGGCGTCACGTGCCACTGGCCGCGCATCGCCCCGAGCACGGCCGCCGCGGCGCCCGGCTGGCCCTCGATGCCCGAGAAGGCGGCGGCGCTGGCCCGGCGGCCGGTCACCACCAGGGCGGCCAGCAGGCCGAGCAGGACGGCGAGGATGGCGAAGAGGATCGGCCGGTCGAGGGCCAGCCCGATGCCGAAGACGACGGCGAACGTCACGACGAAGGCGACCACCACCAGCGGTACGAACTTCTTGTCGGCCCGGGCCGTCGCTTTGATCGTCTGCCTGATCGCGGTCGAGCGCCGAGCTGGCTTCGGCGCCGGAGCCCTCTTGGGCTTCTCCTGCTTCCCGGGCTGAGCGCTGCTGGCGGACCTGGACTTCAATGGCATGACGGACAGGATACGGGCGGGGTCAGCTGCCCTGCTCGTCGCCCGCTGGCTGGCCCGCGCGGCTCCGGGTCTCCGCGAGGGTCGGGGCTGTGCCGCCGAGGTGCGCCGGCACCCACCAGGCGTCGTCGGGTCCGGCCGGCTTCTCCGGGTACGACGACTGCGCCTGGTCCAAAAGCAGCTCCATCGCTGCCTTCAGCGCTGCGGTCACCGCTACCGGGTCGTCGCCGGGCATCGGCCGCAGCGGCTCGCCGTACAGGACGGTGATGGGCACGTGGCGGACCAGAGCGCGCTTGCGCCCCTTGGTCAGCACTCGCTGGGAGCCCCAGACGACGGCGGGGATGAGCGGCACTCCTGCATCGATCGCCATCCGGGCGGCGCCCGCCTTGAAGTCCTTCAGGCAGAAGGACACGCTGATAGTCGCCTCCGGGAACATCCCGACGAGCTCGCCCCGGCGCAGGGCCGCGACGGCTTCGACGTAGGAAGCCCCGCCAGCCCCGGCCGATCGGTCGACGGGTATGTGGCGCATGCCGCGCATCAGCGGGCCGGACACCCGGTGGGCGAAGATCTCCTTCTTGGCAAGGAAGCGCACGAGGCGCTTGCCGCGCATCCGGGCGCCGTAGCCGATGAAGGCGAAGTCCAGGTAGCCCACGTGGTTGGACGCGATCACGGCGCCGCCGGAGAACGGGATGTGCTCCGACCCCTCCACCGTGAACTTCAGATCCAGGGCCCGGAAGACGCCTCTGGCAAAAGCGACGACGGGGCGGTAGACGAGATCGGCCATGTCCGGCAGGTTACGCCACCGTAGGTTGGATAGCCTCATTCGGCCAGCCCACCAGCCACACCTAGCCCGGGAGTCGTGCCGTGACCCCAATTCTCATCGCACTGGGCATCGGCCTCGCCGCGGGCGTGCTGTCCGGGCTCTTCGGCATCGGCGGCGGCGTGGTGATGGTGCCGGCGCTGGTCTTCTTCCTTGGCTTCGGTCAGAAGACCGCGACCGGCACCTCGCTGGGGGCGCTGATCCTGCCCGTCGCGGCGCTGTCAGTGCTGCAGTACTACAAGGCCGACTACGTCGACGTACGCGTGTCGCTGCTGCTCGCCAGCGGCATCTTCCTCGGGTCGTTGCTCGGTGCGCGGGTTGCGCTCGGCACCGGCGACCAGCTGCTGCGCCGGCTCTTCGCCGTGCTGCTGGTCGCGACGGCAGTGCGCTTGTTCGTGTCGAGCTAGCCAGGGAGCAGGCCCGGCGAAGACGCGCGTTGATGACTAGGCGCGCCGCAGACGGGAAGGACTCCTCACATGATCGGTGCCCTGCTGTCGTCCCGGATCCGCACCTGGGTCGTGCTCGCTGTCGCGGCACCGATCGGGGCGTGGGCATTGGAGCGAGCCGCCGACGAGTCGGAGCGTCGCCAGGGCGACACCAGGACGACCCGCGCGCTGCGCCAGGCCAGCGCCGCCGCCGACAAGGTCAGCCGACGCAAGCGCTCCCGTCGTACGCATCAGGGACGGGCCGGCACCGCTCCGCGCTGAGCTGCCATCGCCTGCTGGTAGAGCCGTCCGGCCCGGTACGACGAGCGGACCAGCGGGCCGGACTGAACCCCGAGGAAGCCGATCCGCGTCGCCTCCTTGGCCAGCGCGTCGAACTCTGCCGGCTCGACGAAGCGGCTCACCGGATGGTGGCGTGGAGTGGGCCGGAGGTACTGCGTGATGGTGATGAGGTCGCAGCCGGCGTCGCGCAGGTCCTGCAGCGCGACCACCACCTCGTCGATTTCCTCGCCGAGACCGAGGATGAGGTTGCTCTTCGTCACCAAGCCTGCGTCGCGGGCGCGAGTGAGCACGGCGAGCGACGTCTCGTAGGTGAAGGCGGGTCGAATCGCCCGGAAGATCCGCGGGACGGTCTCCAGGTTGTGCGCCAGCACCTGTGGCGCCGCCGCGAACACCTCCGCCAGCAGCGCGGGATCGCCGCGGAAGTCGGGGATGAGCAGCTCGACGCCGCAGCCGACCTGGTGGGCATGGATCTGCCGGACTGTCTCGGCGTAGAGCCAGGCTCCTCCGTCGGCGAGGTCGTCCCGCGCCACGCCGGTGACCGTGGCGTAGCGCAAGCCCATGGAGCGCACCGACTCGGCGACCCGACGCGGCTCGTCCCGGTCGAGGGCGGCCGGCTTGCCGGTGTCGATCTGGCAGAAGTCACACCGTCGGGTGCACTGGTCGCCGCCGATGAGGAAGGTGGCCTCGCGGTCCTCCCAGCACTCGTAGATGTTGGGGCACGCCGCTTCCTGACAGACCGTGTGCAGCCCTTCCCGCTCGACGAGAGCTCGCATCGCGGTGTACTCGGGGCCGGTCTTGAGTCGGACCTTGAGCCACTCGGGCTTGCGCTCGATCGGGGTTGCCGCGTTGCGCACCTCGAGGCGCAGCAGCCTGCGCCCGTCGGGTGCCGGACCAGCGCTAGACACCGGCCGCCGCCAGCCCTACATCGGCAGGTACGACGGCGCGGACCGCGCCGCCGCCGAGCACCTCGGCGAGATGCCGCTCGACGATCGGACGAACTTCGTCGACGGAGACCGTTCGTCCGAGCAGCACCGACAGGGAGGTCACGCCAGCGTCGCGGATGCCGCACGGCACGATCACGTCGTACGCCGTCAGGTCGGGGTCGCAGTTCAAGGCGAACCCGTGCGTCGTTACCCCGCGGGCGACCCGGATGCCGACCGCGGCGACCTTCGAAGCGCCCCCGCTTACCCAGACGCCACTGCGTCCCTCGACCCGGGTGGCGTCGGCCACATCGAGCTCATGGCAGGTGCGGAGCAGCACCTCCTCGACCCGGCGGACGTGGGCGACGACGTCGACGACCGGCTCGAGCGAGACGATCGGGTAGCCGACCAGTTGGCCCGGGCCGTGCCAGGTGAGCTTGCCGCCGCGGTCCACGTCGACGACCGGCACCTCCCCGGCGGGGCGTTCGTCATCCTCCGTGCGCTTGCCTGCGGTGTAGACGGAGGGGTGCTCGAGCAGCAGGCAGGTGTCGCCGATCGTGCCCGCCACCCGACGCGCGTGCAGCTGCCGCTGCCACTCCCATGCTTCGTCGTAGGGCACAAGTCCGCCCCGGACGCAGGTCAGCTCCACGGGTCCAGCCTACGCGGCGGCCTGTTGCGCTGATCATCGGAGTCGGGACGGCTTACGATCGGTCGCCACCGCGATCTTCAGGAGAGTCTGTGAGTGATTCGCCCGCCCGCTCCGCCCCGCAGACGGCGGCTCTGGCCAGTCGCGTCCGGCCGTCGCTGGTGCTCGACGAGAGAGTCGCTCGTGAGCTGCTGCGCGAGGCAGAGCGACTCGACGTCAGCTCCGGCGGCCGGTTCTCGGGTGGGCCGGCCGGCGTGCAGGTGTGGTCAGGCCCGTGGGACGCGGCTGGCGGCACGAAGCACGGCACCTCGGTGCACCTCGGCTCGGTCGACTGGACCTACGACACGCCGGCCAAGAACTACGCCACGATCTACCGCTCGATGGTCACCCAGGCCGGCCTGGACCGCGGGGAGACCACCGAGTCGGTCCTGCGGGCGGTCCTTGCGCTGGCTGAGCTCTCCGTCGAGGGGCCCCGCATTGAGCAGCCCCTCCCGCCGAAGCGCGATCCTTTCAAGGGCAGCGGCGGCGCCGCCCAGTAGCGGACTGTCACTGCCGGGACACCAGTTAGTCGGCTCGATCGGGATCATCGCGGCGTTGGACGTGCCGACACTGCAAGCGCCGTCATGTCGCTGCGTCCTGAGGAGCCTCCGTGCCTCGTCCCCGCGTTCTCCCTGTCGTCGCCGTTGCTGCGCTCGCAGCGGTGGCCTTGCCCGCGCCCGCCTACGCCGCAGGACCGCCGGGCTTCCGGGTGGTGGGCCGCGACGTGCTGGCCACCGGCGTACAGCACTTGACGTATGTGCGGGACAACCCACGCGCAGTGGCTCACGTCGCGGTCGTCAAGAAGGGGGCTGGCGTCCGGCTGGACTCCGTCGTCTCGGCGAACCGCGTAGCGGGCCCCGGCGGCACACTGGAGACCACGAGCGCGATGTGCCGCCGGGTCCGGTGCCTGATGGCGGTCAACGGCGACTTCGCCACACCCGGTGCCGGTACGCCGATCGGCGCGGCGGTCGCGGGCGAGCAGCCGTTGCGCTCGATCGGCGCCCTGCATCAGCAGATGACCGTCGCCACCACCGGTGCGATGACCAGCACGAAGCCCACCTGGTCGGGCACGTACGAGGGCAACGACCTGGCCGACCGCCGCATCCACGGCGTCAACGTGCCGCGGGGCAATGACCAGACCGTGCTCTACACCAGCGGGTTCGCGGACACGACGCAGACCGATGGGTCCGGCGCAGAGCTGCTCCTGCGCATCGTTGAGCCGGTGGGACCGATTCGCCTTGGTCAGGCCACCCTCGTCGAGATGACGGGCTTCGTGGCCGGCGGGAGCGTCGCGATCCCGGCGCAAGGCGCCGTCCTGTCAGCGCACGGCGCGGGCATCCTTCCCCTGCAGCGCCTGTGGGAGAGCGCCGCCTCCGGGGGCAGTCGGCATCTCCTGCTGAGGGTGTCGTCGAACGGGAGCAGCCGGGCCAGCGTGGGCGCCAGCCACGTGCTGGTGCGGGCTGGCCGGCGCTGGTTCGCCAGCGACGGCAGCACCTTCGCCGAGCGTCGGCACCCGCGCACGGCGTCCGGGGTGACGCGGGACGGCACGACGTTGCTGGTGACCGTCGACGGCCGCCAGCCGGGTCACAGCCTGGGCCTGACGCTGGCCGAGATGACGGAGCTCATGGTCGGGCTCGGCGCGGTCGAGGCGGTCAATCACGACGGCGGTGGCTCGTCGACCTTCGTCATGCGCGGTCGGGTGGTCAACCGGCCCAGTGACGGCAGGGAGCGGCTGGTGACGAACTCCTGGGTGGTGGTCGCCGGTCGGGGCGGGTCGCGGCCCTACAAGGAGACACTGCACGCAGGCACGCCCTTCGCGGACGAGGACCCTGCGGCCGGCGAGTACGTCGGCGGGCCGCCCACCGCCGTCGACCCCGTCGTACTCGCCAGCATCGCCGGCCCCGATCCCGTGGCGCTTGGAGCGGGACTCGCCACCGAGCAGGGCGGGGCGACCACGCGGGTGGCTGCGGCTGCGCTGTGCCTGATGGCGGCTGCCGGCGTGTGCTACCGCGTCCGGCGCGGACCCTCGCCGGCGTAGCGGAAGCGCCGGATGCCCGCGGCGAGGACAACGGAGACCGCCGCGAAGCCCAGCAGGGCGTAGTCGGCTCCGGTCGCCGGCAGTGGCGCGGGTGCAGGACGCGGTGCCGGCCGTGTCGGAGCGGGCGCCGGGGCGCCGCCTGGTCGAGCCGGTGCCGGACGGGAGCCGGAGGCTGGCCGCAGCCGCGGGCGCGGGTTGGGCTTGTGGTCGCTGAGCGGGTTGGGCGTGAGCGTCACTCTCACGATGTCGACGCCGCGGCTGATGTCGGAGGTCATCAGCCAGTAGGTGCGGGTGCCGTCGACGTTGTCCACAGTCTTGAACACCTCGGCCGACCAGATCGCGTTGCCTGGCGTGTTGTAGAACGCGACCTCTTCGAAGGACCACGTGCCGTCCTCGGCGACGTCCCAGTCGACGATCTTGATGCCCTGGCTGTACCAGGCCATGACCAGGCGCTGCTCGTCGGGCACCTGCTCGATGACGTGCACCGTGCAGAAGGTGGGCGAGGGAAGTGTCTGCTTGGTGATGAAGATGGCCTTGTTGCCGGCCGCGTCGAGCGCGTACTTCGGCTTCAGCGGATCACTGATATCGATGGTGTGGATGCCGCCGTTGCCCATCGGGTTGTCGATGTTGGCCGGGGTGCAGGCCGCGCCCGGCGGGGTCACCCCGCCGCCGCGCTCGTCGGTGATGAACATGTAGTCGTGGTCCGGCGTCGGGTCGGCCTCGTGGGAGATGGCGACATCCGCGCGCGGGGAGGTGCTCGACGGGCCGTGGTTGTACGACGTGACATAGCTCCAGCCGGTCGCGGCCGGCTTGCCCAGCTTGGCGTAGTTCGCCACGTCGTCCGCGGCGGCGGTGCCCTCCACGAAGTCGCAGTTGGTCACCTTCGCGGTCGTCAGGGTGCCGTCGACGATCTTGCAAGGTAGCGGAGTGCCCCGGACGTTGCCCTTGGCATCGGTCAGGTCGCGGACGTCGATCACCACGGTCGCCTTGATCGCCGCGCAGTAGAGGCGGGTGCCCCGGCTGGTGATGTCGTGGCAGCCGTTGCCGGTGTCCTCCTGGGCGGGGGCGCCGTCGGTCTCGGTTGCCCGCCCGGTCCACTGGGCGCTGAGCGGGATGCGGAAGACCTTCGGCCGGCACTTCGTCCGCTTCACCTCGAGCCCGTCGGCTTCGTTACCGAGGCAGGTGCGGATGTCCAGGACGTCGATCCACGGACGGCCGCCGTCGGTGGTGGAGTTGTAGACGATCCAGGGCCGGTTCACGTCGACGGTGTTGGTGTGCGAGTAGCCCTCGTGGCGGGTCAGGT
>DATLOQ010000100.1:0-13048 GCA_035536235.1 Mycobacteriales bacterium | reverse complement strand
CTCCTCCTCGACCTCGCTCGGGGCGACCGTGCCGGCAGCGGTCAGCCGCTTGTCATGGAACACGCGAGCTGCCGCGGCATGGACCACCCGCCAGCCGGCCAGGCGCGCCCGCCACGAGAAGTCGACGTCGTTGCCGTGCATAGGGAAGCAGACCGCGTCGAGCGGGCCGACGTCGTCCCAGGTCTTGCGCCGGACCAGAGCGGCGGCCATCGACGCCCAGGGCGCATCACCAGTCGTCGGGTCGTGCGGCTTGGGGTGCTCGAACGGCAGCTGCCGCGCGTCCACCACGCCGATGAGGTCATCGCCCTGCATCCGCCGCACGAGCTCGGTGACGGCGTCGACGGCGAGCAGCAGGTCGGGGTTGAGCAGGAGAGCGGCATCCTGCGACACGTCCGTCATCAGCCGGTTGACGCCGCCGCTGTGCCCGACGTTCTCGCCGAAGACGTCGTACGACGCGCGCACCCCGTCGACGGTCGGGGCGGCGTCGAGCACCGGCTCATCGGAGCAGTCACCGATCCGTACGGCGACGTCCGCGGCCGCCCCGGCCGCTCGGGCGTGACGCACCGCGGCGTCGAGCGACGCCAGCATCCGGCGCAGCATCGCGGGATCGGTGCGATAGAGGACGACGACCGCGCACAGCGACAGCGGGGCACTCACGGGGCGGGGGGCACTTCCGAGCCGGGATGTGCCGCCCATTCGCCGTGGAGCACGACGACACCCTCGGCCTCGCGCGGCAGGCCCGGCTCCACGTCGAAGCGCAGCGCCTTGTTGCGGTGGTCCCAGGTCTCGAGGTTGTCCCAGGAGTGGATGGCGGCGGTGACGTCGTAGGTGCCCGGCAGCAGCGGAAGTCGCTCGGTGGTGAAGTCGACGTGCCCGGGGCCGTCGATCTCCTCGAGCAGGATGGCCTCGCGGGAGTTGATGCCGCTCACGTGCACGCCGTCGAGGCGGTGCAGGCCGAAGCCGAAGACGGCCTTGGGCAGCGGCTGATGCGCGCGGTAGTGGAAGCGCCATGTCACGCGGTCGCCCATCCGCACCTGCCGGGTCGGCTGTCCGGCGGGGTCGAGCAGCTCGATCCGCTCGACCTGTGCCTCTCCACTGCCCCATCGCACTCCGGCGTCTTGGCCGGTGTCTTCGTCGACGACCTCCTCACGCTCCGGGTGGGTCATCTCGATGTAGTCGTCGATCAGCTGCGCGGGCGAGCCGACCTCCTTGATGACCCCGTGCTCGAGCCACGCCGCGGAGTCGCACATCGTGCGGACGATCCCGAGCGCGTGGCTGACGACGACGATCGTGCGGCCCTGGTCCTTCAGCTCCGCGAACTTCTCGTTGCAGCGGCGCTGGAAGGTCTCGTCTCCAACAGCGAGCACCTCGTCGACGAGCAGCACGTCGGGGTCGACGTTGATCGCGACGGAGAACCCGAGCCGGACGTACATGCCGGACGAGTAGTTCTTCACGGGAGAGTCGATAAACTGGTCCAGCCCCGCGAAGTCGACGATCTCGTCGAAGCGCCCGTCGACCTGCTTGCGGGACAGGCCGAGGATGGACGCATTGAGGTAGACGTTCTCGCGGCCGGACAGCTCAGGGTGGAAGCCCGCGCCGAGCTCAAGCAGCGCGGAGACCTTGCCCGCGACGGTGATCCGCCCGCGGTCCGGTCGCAGGATCCGAGCCATGCACTTGAGCAGCGTCGACTTGCCGGAGCCGTTCTCGCCGATCAGCGCGAACGTCGACCCGGTGGGGATCTCGAGGTCGACGTCGCGCAGTGCCCAGAAGTCGTCGTACTTCGCCCGTCCCCCGCGCATCATCGCCACCTTCAGCGACTGGTTGCGCTCGGCGTAGAGCCGGAACCGCTTGTGCACGCCTTCGACGCGTACGGCGACGTCGCTCACTTGACGGTCCGGGCCACTAGAGCTCCTCGGCGAGCCGCGGCTCGAAGCGCTGGAAGACCTTCCAGCCGAGCACCAGCGTCCCGAGGGAGGCGACCGTCACCCAGCCCAGGTCGGCCCAGTCGGGGAAGCGCAGGTCGTAGAGCAGGGCGCGATAGCTCTCGATGAACCCGACCATCGGGTTGAAGCGGTAGATGGCCATGACAGGTACGCCGTCGAGCGCGGTGTTCTTGGCGACGGCCTCCTCGACCAGGCGGATGGGGTAGATGACGGGCGAGGCGTAGAACCACAGCTGCAGGAAGATCGCCAGGAAGTGCTGGATGTCACGGAAGTAGACGTTGAGCACCGAGAGGGCGAGCCCGAGCCCGATGACAAAAGCGGTCTGCAGCGCCACGAGGACGACCACCATCGGCAGCCAGGGCAGCACGTTGTTGCCGGCGATCAGCAGGGCGACGGCCAGGACGCTCATCTCGATCGCGAGGGTGACGACGAGAGCGAGCACCGCGGAGCCGACGAGCACCTCGCGCGGGACGTAGACCTTCTTCACCAGGTTGGCGTTGCTGGTGAGGGAGGCGATGGAGCTGGTCATGCCGGATGAGAGGTAAGTCCACGGCAGCAGCGCGCAGAGCAGGTGCAGCGGGAAGAAGCGCAGACCGCTGGGGTCGCCGGTGGGCGCCGGCGACTGGAAGACGACGCTGAAGACCAGGGTGAACATCGCGGCGAGAGCGAGCGGGTTGATGAGCGACCAGGCCCATCCCAGCGTCGACCGCTTGTACTTCCCGCGGAGCTCCCGCGACACGAGGTTGGCGAGCAGCTCACGCGACGCGGAGAGCTCGGCGACAGTGGTCATGGGGTCCGTAGTCTACGAGCCATGAGCGCTGCGCCACGTGACGTGGAGATCCGGGACGACTTCATCCGCCTTGGCCAGCTCCTCAAGCTCGCCGACCTGGCCGGCACCGGCGCCGACGCGAAGGTGCTGCTCGAGTCCGGCGGCGTGACGGTCAACGGCGAGGTCGAGACCCGGCGCGGTCGCAAGCTCGTCGGCGACGACGTCGTCGAGACGTGGTCAGGCGTTGCCCGCGTGGTACGACGCCACTGACCCGTCCAGGGCCCTCGCCAAGCAGGTCTGCACGGCTGTCGCGTCGAAGTGGCGCAGGAGACCCAGCAGTCGACGTCGAGGAGCCTGTCATGCGTCGAGCGATCATCGGTCTCGTGGTCGGCGGCCTGGCGCTCGTGGGTGCCCCCGCGCAGGCGGTGGAAGGCTGCGTGACGTCCAACCCGGGGCCGGGCAGCGATCCCGTCGGCGTGGTGAAGTGCACCTACACCGCATCGACCGTCGGCTCGATCGGCGCCTCGGGGACCTGGAAGGTCACGGTGGTCACGCCGCCGCCGAAGGCCAAGCCTGGGCAGAAGAAGGCCAAGCCCAAGACCCGGACCTACCAGGGCGCCTCCCCCGCGCCGGTGCAGCTCCTCGACGTGATTGCGCCCGGCGAGACGGTGACGGCCGAGTCGTTGATGCCCGGCACGGTTGCGGCAGTGGGCAACCCGGCACCCTGACGACGGTCGACCGCGTCATCCCCGCAGCTGTGAACCGATCTCGGCGAACGCCTCGGCGAGTGCGTCCCGCCACGGCGGCAGCGGGTCGAGGCCGACAGCTCGCCAGGCTCGGTCGGAGAGCACCGAGTACGCCGGGCGAGGAGCGGGCCGCGGGAAGTCCGCCGTCGCGCACGGCTGGACCCGCTCGGGGTCCGCGCCGAGCTCTTCGAAGACGGCGCGGGCGAAGCCGCACCACGTCGTCTCGCCGCCGTTGGTCAGGTGATAGGTGCCGTAGTGACCGGTGCGAGCGAGCGCGACCAGGCCGCGGCCCAGGTGCCGGGACCAGGTGGGCGATCCCCGCTGGTCGTCGACGACGCTCAGCACCTCTCGCTCCCGCTCGAGACGCGCCATCGTCTTGACGAAGTTGCCCCCCGTCGCGCCGTAGACCCACGCTGTGCGCACGACGTACGCCTCGAGCGTCGCGCTCCACACCGCCAGCTCGCCGGCTAGCTTGCTCCGCCCGTACGCCGACCGCGGGGCGGCGACCGACGCCACCTCGTAGGGCGCGGTGGCGTCGCCCGCGAAGACGTAGTCGGTCGAGATGTGGACCAGCGCGGCGCCGACGTCACTGGCGGCCGACGCGAGGTGGCCCGGGGCGACGCCGTTGACGGCATGCGCGCCGGCCTCGTCGGCTTCGGCCCCGTCGACGTCGGTCCAAGCAGCAGCGTTGATGACGACGAGTCGCTCGCGATCCGCCGCTGGGGTGCCGTGCGCCCAGTCGCCGACTGCGTCCCGCACGGCGAGGCCGTCGGTGACGTCGAGGTCGGCCCGGGTGAGCCCGGTCCCGGTCCCGCCGAGCTCGGCCATCAGGTCAGTGCCCAGCTGCCCGCCCGCCCCCACGACGAGGATCCGCTCCGGTACGACGTCGCCGCTCACGCCGTCATGCTCCCATCCCACCTGCCCCGAGGGTGCGCGAGACAAAGCCTGGAGTCCCGCGAAGGTTCGCGCTGGCAGCGGCCGATGCACGATGGGTGACTTTCCCCGGCTCGACGCCTGATGCGCTGGCGGCCGCCGTCCATGGCGACGAGCGAGGCTTCGCCGTGCTCTACCGGGAGGTGGCGCCGCCGCTGCTGCGCTACCTGCGTGTCGTGGTCGGCGCTGACGCCGAGGACGTGGCCGCCGAGGTTTGGCTTGAGGTGGCCCGCGACATCAGGTCGTTCCGAGGCGACGCGGGGGCGTTCCGCGCGTGGGTCTTCACTGTGGGACGCCACCGCGGGATCGACTTGCTCCGGCGGCGGGGCCGGCGGTCCGTTGTCACCTTGGCCGAGACGCCGGAGTGCGCGTCACCGGACGACACCGAGGCGAGCGCGTTGGACGCCATCAGCACGGCCACCGCGCTCGCCGTCATCTCCAGGCTGCCGCGCGACCAGGCCGAGGCAGTCATGCTTCGGGTCGTCGCCGGGCTCGACGTCGCCGAGGT
Source organism: Mycobacteriales bacterium (assembly GCA_035536235.1). Classification (GTDB taxonomy): domain Bacteria; phylum Actinomycetota; class Actinomycetes; order BP-191; family BP-191; genus DATLNF01. The sequence goes on along the minus strand of DATLOQ010000100.1, from coordinate 8,149 downwards.
GGCCCGCATCCTGGGCAAGAGGCCCGGCGCTGTGCGGGTCAACACCCTCCGCGGACTTCGCCGGCTCAAAGACCTGCTGCCGGTCACGTCGGCGCACGAGGTGTAACGCCATGGCACCCGAGGGCGCTCTTCCAGATATGCGCCTGCCGTGGAGCCCTCAGGACGACCTGCCCCCGATCGATCCTGAGGTGGCTCGCGTGCTCGCGGCAGCCGGCGCTCCTCCCGCCCCCAGCGATCTTGCGGGGGAGCGAGCAGCCGTCGCCGCCTTCGTTGCCGTCCGACCCGCCGCTACCCACGACCGGAGTGCTCCCATGAACCTGCGCCTGCTCACCCGCCGGGTCGCCGCAGTCTCTTTTGCGACCGCCTTCGGCTTCGGCGGGATCGCGGCGGCGTATGCCGGCGCGCTGCCCGAGGCCCCGCAGCGGGTCGCCCACAGCGCGTTCGGCGCGTTGGGCGTGCCGGACCACGCCGACGACCATGCGAAGGACAAGGCCACGAAGCGGGCGGCCCGTAAGGCTGCGAAAGCCGCAGCGGCCTCGGCCACAGGAGAGCCCGAAGGCGGGCAGGGCCCAGACGCGAACGGTCCCGCGAAGGCTGGGCTGTGCAATGCATGGTCGGCTAGCGGGAAGCCGAAGAACGAGAGGTCGACGGCGTTCCGCAACCTCGTGCTGGCAGCGGGTGGCGCGGAGAAGGTAGCCGCCTTCTGCGCTGACGTCGCGAAGGATCACCCGTCCGGCGAGCCGACCGCCAAGCCGAGCAAGTCCGCGAAGCCGAGCAAGTCCCCTAAGCCGAGCCACTCTGCGAAGCCGAGCAAGTCACCGAAGCCCGAGCGCACCGCAGCGCCTGGTTCACAGCGGCCGGCCGACGCTGGGCGCCCTAGCCGCTAGGTCACGACGCTGACGCGGCCTTCGCCTTAAGCGGCTCCCACCACGCGCGGTTGTCGCGATACCACTGCACGGTGGCGGCCAGGCCGTCCTCGAAGGACGTGCCCGGCTCGTAGCCGAGCGCCCGCAGCTTGGAGTCGTCGATGGCGTAGCGCCGGTCGTGACCCTTGCGGTCCTCGACGTACTCCACGGCGTCGTCCCAGGTCCGGTCACAGGCATCGAGCAGCAGCTCGGTGAGCTCGCGGTTGTTCAACTCCACGCCGCCGCCGATGTTGTAGATCTCTCCTGGCACGCCGCTGTCCAGCACCAGGTGGATGCCGCGGCAGTGGTCGTCGACATGCAGCCAGTCGCGGACGTTGAGCCCGTCGCCGTAGAGCGGCACCGACTTGCCGTCGATGAGGTTGGTGACGAAGAGCGGGATGAGCTTCTCGGGGTACTGGTAGGGGCCGTAGTTGTTCGAGCACCGGGTGACGGAGACGTTGAGCCCGTGCGTCACGTGGTAGGCCCGCGCGAGCAGGTCCGAGCCGGCCTTGGCTGCGGAGTACGGCGAGTTGGGCAGCAGCACATCGGTCTCGCGAAAGCTGCCGACGTCGATGGAGCCGTAGACCTCGTCGGTGGAGACGTGGACGACGCGCGGCGTACCGGCCCGCAGGCAGGCGTCGAAGAGCGTCTGCGCGCCGAGGACGTTGGTGACGACGAAGTCGGCCGCGCCGCTGATCGAGCGGTCGACGTGGGTCTCTGCAGCGAAGTTGAGCACCGCGTCGTGGCCCGGGATCACCTCGTCGAGCAGAGCCGAGTCGACGATGTCACCCTGCACGAACCGGTAGCCGACGTGGTCGGCCACCGGCGTGAGGTTGTCGAGGTTGCCGGCGTAGGTCAGCTTGTCGAGGACGGTGACCTCCTCGGCCAGCCCTTCGGTCAGCACCATGCGCACGTAGTGCGAGCCGATGAACCCCGCCCCGCCCGTCACCAGCAGCTTCATGGACGCCCGACCCTCCCGCTCGACTGCGGGCCAGCCTACTTGCCGACCGCCACGCAGGACGGGGAGCCCTCGATGTAGGACTTCGCGCCGATGGCCTCGTCGGACTGCAGGACGACGCGGACGGCGGACCGGTTGGAGAGCCCACGGAGACCGGTGATCTTCGAGCCCGGCTTGGCCGTGGCCTGCGGGGTGAGCTGGGCCAGGTTGAAGGTGACCCGCACCTCGTTCTTGTCCATGTCGAGCACACCGGTTGCGGCGTTGTCGGGCAGCGCGGTCCGCAGGCCCGTGTCCGGTGCCACGTAGCCGACCGTGAACACGTCGCCGGTCAGCGGCGACTGCGCCTGGGTGTAGAAGTCGATGCCGCCGACGTTGAAGTAGGCGTACCAGATGTTGCCGTACGGCGAGCCGCTGCTGTTGCGCGCCAGCTTGTCGACGCGCAGCACCGTGGTCATCTGCTTGCCGTTGCTGGCCACGTCAGCCGTGACGATGTCGAGGGCCGGCTCGTTCGGCACCGAGCCCTCCCCGAGTACGTAGAGCTGCGTCGCGTCGCCCTTGGCGTCCTGCACCAGGTTGCACACCGGGGGCGCGGGCTTCGTCTTCTTCTTCGGCGCCGCCTCCGCGCTCAACGCGCTGCCGGCGATGACAAGGCACAACGTGGGCAGGACGAGTGCGCGAGCGCGCATGGGGGCTCCTTGGGTGCTGGGGGCGGGCTTATTGAAGAGTTCGCCGCCTGCCCCGCTGCCACCTGCCCGAGAGCAGAAACACCGAAGGCCCGCCGTTAGGCGGGCCCTCGGCGAGCGCAGGCGAGCTACTTCAGGATGCAGGACTCCGTGCCAACGACGACCGGGGCCTTCGCGGCCGCGGAGTCCGCGGCGAGACTGAGAGTTGCGGCGGCGGGTGAGCCGTAGATCGCCGCACCTTCCGCAGTGACCGCAGTCAGCTTGTCAGCTGAGGCGAGCTTCGCCTGGGCGGCGAAGTTCTTAGTGAACGTCGAGATGCGCAACTCGCTCTTGTCCAAGTCGAAGGTGCCGATAGCGTCGCCGAGCGAGATAAGGCGGTTGCCATCCTGATACCCGTACTTCAGCGTGTCAGCGCCGCCGACAGTCGTCGTGCCACGCATGAACAGCGGCTTGTCGAAGCCCGGCGCGGTCCACAACATCGTGAGGGCGATGCCGAACGGGGACTGATCGGTCGTCTTCTTCAGCTTCACCACCCGGATGACGGCAGCGACTTCCTTGCCGTTCGCGGCGAGGTCGGCGGAGACGATGTCCATCGCGTCGTCGCTGCTCGTGAGAACCTCGGCGTCGCCCTTGTCGTCCTTGATGATGTTGCAGGGCGCCTCGGCGTGCGAGCTGGTCGCCAGCGTGGCCAGGACGATGGTTCCGGTCAGTACAGCGGCGCGGATCTTCACGAACTGCTCCTTCAACTGGGCGCGGCCGGATGGCCAATCGGAGTGAGAGGGCCGACACGTACCCGAGGCTCAGGCGGGACGAAACGGCGTGATGACCCGACCTTTCGACGCTCGCCGCGAAATTCCTTCTTCTCGTGAGAAGTCCAGGCGAATTCGGACAAACCGCCTACTTACGGGATGGCGACCCGGCTGTGGTCGCCGAGCATCAGGCGCAGGGCCCGCGGCAGGTCGGTCGAGCGGGACAGCTCGACCTCCTTGCCGATGAGGGAGTCCTCGATCCGGGCGATGTCGTTGATCCGGGTGCTCTCCAGCACGATCGAGTGCTCGATCTCCGTGTTGCTGATGGTGCAGGAGTGGTACACCGACGTGAACGGGCCGATGTAGGTGTCGGTGACCGTGGTGTTGCGACCGACAATTGCGGGCCCGCGCACCGTGGACCGCACGATCGACGCTCCCTCCTCGACGACGACCCGGCCCACGATCCGCGACTCGGCGTCCACGGTGCCGTGCACCGCCGGCTCCAGCGACTCGAGCACCTTGCGGTTGCACTCGAGCATGTCCTCGAGCCGCCCGGTGTCCTTCCAGTAGCCCGTGACGAGGTGCGGGCGCACGTCTCGGCCGTTGTCGACCAGCCACTGGATGGCGTCGGTGATCTCCAGCTCACCCCGGGCCGACGGCGAGATCGCGCGCACCGCCTCGTGCACCGCCGACCGGAACATGTAGACGCCGACCAGCGCCAGGTCGCTCTTGGGGTCGGCCGGCTTCTCGACGAGCGTCTTCACCTGCCCGTCGGCGCCGAGCTCGGCCACGCCGAACTGCGACGGGTTGGGCACCTTGGTCAGCAGGATCTGCGCGTCGGCGTCGGAGGCCTGGAACTCCGCCACCAGCTCGCTGATGCCGCCGATGATGAAGTTGTCCCCTAGGTACATCACGAAGTCGTCGTCGCCCAGGAAGTCGCCGGCGATCAGGACGCAGTGCGCCAGGCCGCTCGGCGCGTCCTGCGGGATGTAAGTGACCGAGATGCCCAGCGCGGAGCCGTCGCCGACTTCGTGCCGAATCTCGTCCGCGGTCTCGCCGACGATGATGCCCACGTCGGTCACGCCGGCGTCGCGGATCGCTTCGAGGCCGTAGAACAGGATCGGCTTGTTGGCCACCGGGACGAGCTGCTTGGCCGACGTGTGGGTGATGGGGCGCAGGCGCGTGCCCGACCCCCCGGCGAGCACCAGGGCCTTCATGGCGCGCAGGCTAGCAGCGCGCGCAGCCTTGGCCGCCAGGACGACGCCCGCCAGGTACCCTGGAGGACCACGACCAATTCGGCGTACGACGGAGTGCCCGGCCCCATGAGCTCAAACCCGCACGGCCTCGTGCTGCCGCCGGAGCTCAACCCCCGCGGCAAGGTCGGCCGACCCCACCGAATCCGCCGCGTCGCTCGCATCCTGTCCTGGACCGCGGTCGTCACCTCTGTCCTAGTGCTCGTGGCGAGCACGGGAGGCTTCCTCTTCGTTCGCTACTACGACGGCAACATCACCCGCATCCCCGACCTCTTCGGCAACGAGAAGGAGCGTCCCGTCGCGGCGGGGCGCTCGCAGAACTTCCTGCTGGTCGGCTCCGACACGCGGGAGGGCGCGAGCCCGGAGGAGCTGGCCAAGTCCGCGACGACCTTCGAGCCGGGCCGCCGCTCCGACACCGTGATCCTCATCCACCTGTCCGCGAAGCAGGACAAGGCGCTCCTGCTGTCCTTCCCGCGCGATGCGTTCGTCGACATCCCCGGCGTCGGCAAACGAAAGCTCAACACCGCCTTCTCCCAAGGCGGCCCAGCGCTGACCATCAGCACGATCGAGCAGCTCACCCAGGTGCGCATCGACCACTACCTCGAGGTCAACTTCACCGGGTTCTTCCGGATGGTGGAGGCTCTCGGCGGGGTGGACGTCTGCCTGCCCACGGCGCAGAAGGAGCGGCTGTCCGGCATCGATCTGCCGGCCGGCCGCAGCCGGGTGCAGGGCGCGCAGGCGCTGGCCTTCGTCCGCCAGCGCCACGGTCTCCCCCGCGGCGACATCGACCGGATCGAGCGCCAGCAGCAGTTCCTCGGCGCGATGCTGCGGCGCTCCACGAGCAAGGGAATGCTGCTGCGCCCGGACCGGCTGCTGGGCTTCCTCAAGGTCGTCACCGACTCCATCCAGGTCGATGACAAGCTCAGCTTCGACACCTTGAAAGACCTCGCCTTCCGGCTGAAGGACCTCGACCCGCAGAAGGTGCAGTTCATGACCGTCCCGGTCGACAAGCTGGCCAAGCGGGGCGGCGCGTCGGTCGTGCTGCTCGACGAGCCCGCGACCGCCGAGCTCTTCACCAAGATCCGCACTGACACCGTCTTCCCCGACGCCGACGCCAAGCCGGGAGGCAAGCCGAGCGCGCCGCCGGCACTGACCGTGGCCCCGTCGAACATCCGCGTCGATGTGCTCAACGGCACCAGCACCAAGGGCTTCGCCCGCGAGGCCGCAGACGCGCTGCGAGGGGTGCGGTTCGGCATCGGACAGGTTGCCAACGCCGACCTGTCGACGTACGACGCGACCGAGGTCCGCTACGGCCCCGGCCGCCTCGAGGCAGCACGCACCGTCGCCGCCGCCATCCCGGGCTCGAAGCTGGTGCCCGACGACGCCCTGGGCCGCACCGTCGTCGTCGTGGTCGGCGCCGACTTCACCGGGGTGCAGCCGGTGAAGGTGACCACGACTGCCAGGCCGGACAGCGCCTCCCCGACGGCGGCGCCCAAGACAGCTGCTGACGACCCCTGCGCCGCCTGAGCCGACGGCCAGGATCCTGCGCATGACGCTGGACGCGCGGATCGCCGACGCGCTGACCCATGACCCCTCCCGTCCGCTCCTCACCTGGTACGACGACGCGACCGGTGAGCGGGTCGAGCTGTCGGTCGCGACCACTGCCAACTGGGTCGCCAAGACCGCGAACCTGCTGCGCGACACGCTCGACGTGCAGCCCGGCGACCGGGTGGTGGTCGCGCTGCCCCGGCACTGGCAGACGGCGGTCATCCACCTGGCGACGTGGCTGGCCGGCGCCTGCGTCGTGGCGCTCGAGCCTGGGCACCCGCTGCCGTCCGCGCCGGTGGCGTTCGTCCCGGCGTCGAGCCTCCCGACGCTGGTGAAGGCCCGTGCTACTGAAGTCGTCGCGCTGTCCTTGCGGCCCCTCGGCGGCCGCCTCCTCGACCCTCCGTCCGGCATCCTCGACTTCGCCGTCGAGGTGCCGGGGCACGGTGACCACTTCGCCCCCGGACCGTTCGCCACCGGACCTGTCGCAGTCGCTGGCGATGTCCCGGTCGATGAGGCTGCCCTCCTCGCGGCCGTCGAGCGCTGCGGTTTGACGACCGGGCAGCGCGCTCTTGTGCGCTACCCGGCGTGGACTCTCGACGGCCTCGCGGCGACCGCTCTTGCTCCCCTGTTCGCCGGCGCCGGCGTCGTCTTGTGCGCCGGCGACGCCGTACCGCCAGCGCGCCTCGCCACCGAGAGAGTCACCGCCGTCCTCGGCTGAGCCCGCGTGGTGCGCACCCGGGGCTCTACGTCGAGGTAACGAAATCGGCGAGAACCTGGCCCAGCTCGGCGCCGCGGTCCTCCTGCAGGAAGTGCCCAGCGCCCGCGATGGTGGTGTGCGGCTGACCGGCGCAGCCCGGCACCAGCCGCTGCAGAAGGACATCAACGCCTCGGGTGATCGGGTCGCCGTCGGAGAAGGCGGTGAGGAAGGGCCGGTCGAAGCGGCCGAGCACCTCCCAGGCGGCGCGGTTCGCGGCGGCCGCGGGATCGTCCGGCGCGTTCGGCACCAGACCCGGGAACGCACGCGCGCCGGCCTGGTACGACGCATCCGGAAAGGGCGCTTCGTACGCCGCGAGCACCTCAGGACTCAACGGAGCGGTACAGCCGGACGCGACGAGGAAGCCGATCGGCAGCTCAGGTGTCCGCGCGACGAAGTCGTGGAAGCGCCACCACAGCTCAGGCATCGCCTGGTCGCCGGTAGGCAGGCCGGTGTTGGCGGCGACCACGCGAGCAATGCGGTGCGGATGCTCGGCGACCAGGCGCAGTCCGATCAGGCCGCCCCAGTCCTGGCCGACCATCGTCACGTCGTGCAGGTCGAGCGCGTCGAAGAGCAGCGCCCGCGTCCACTCCACGTGCCGCGCGTAGGAGTAGTCCGCGACCTCGGTGGGCTTGTCGGAGCGCCCGAAGCCGATCAGGTCCGGTACGACGGCGCGCAGCCCGGCAGCGACGAGCGGCGGCACCACGTGCCGGTAGAGGAAGCCCCACGACGGCTCACCGTGCAGCAGCACGACCACCGGGCCGCTGCTCGGTCCGGCTTCGACATACGCCATCCGCAGCCGGGTGGAGCCGTCGCCGGAGTCGACCTGGGCGTAGCGCGGGTGGTAGCCGTAGTCGGGCAGGTCTGCGAAGCACTCCTCGGGGGTGCGCAGCGACTCCATGACCGCAGAGCATGGCAGCCGAGCGCTCTACTAAGGTGCGCTGCATGGACAAGGTGGTGCGTGATCCGGCCGAGGCCGTCGCCGACATCCCGTCCGGAGCCAGCCTGGCGGTCGGCGGCTTCGGGCTGTGCGGCATTCCCAGCGGATTGATCAACGCTCTGCTCGACAGTGGCGTCGACGACCTCTCGGTCGTCTCCAACAACTGCGGCGTCGACGACTGGGGGCTAGGCGTCCTGCTCCTCGCGAAGCGGCTGCGCCGGATGACGTCGAGCTACGTCGGGGAGAACAAGGAGTTCGAGCGGCAGTTCCTCAGCGGCGAGCTCGAGGTGGAGCTGACCCCGCAGGGCACGCTCGCCGAGCGGCTGCGCGCCGGTGGTGCCGGCATTCCGGCGTTCTTC
>DATLOQ010000099.1:0-7829 GCA_035536235.1 Mycobacteriales bacterium | reverse complement strand
CAGCCAGCCGAGCATGCCGGCCGCCGCAGCCAGGTGGGTGTTGATGAGCGCCTGACCGGCCAGGTTGTTGGCGCCCAGCGCCGACCCGGCGTTGAAGCCGAACCAGCCGAACCACAGGATGCCGGTGCCGAGCAGCGTCAGTGGCAGCGAGTGCGGCGGCATGGTCTCGCGCGGCCACCCCCGGCGTTTGCCGACCACCAGGGCGACGGCGAGAGCCGCGACCCCCGCGTTGATGTGCACCACCGTGCCGCCGGCGAAGTCGAGGGCGCCCCTCTCGAACAGCCAGCCGGTCGGGCTGAACACCCAGTGCGCGACCGGGGCGTAGACGATCAGCAGCCACAGCCCGAGGAAGACGGCGTAGCCGGCGAACTTGAGCCGGTCGGCAGTGGCGCCGGTGATCAGGGCCGGCGTGATGACCGCGAACATCATCTGATACGCCACGAAGACGATGACCGGGATGGTCAGGCCGAAGTCGCCGACGTAGCCCGGCAGCGCCGCATCAGGACTGGACAGACCCTTCAGCCCGACGAAGTCGAAGTCACCGATCCAGCCGCCTCCGTCGCCGAAGGCGAGGCTGAAGCCGACGACTGCCCAGAGCACGCTGATCAGGCCCATCGCGAAGAAGTTCTGCATGAGCATGCCGAGCACGTTCTTCGCCCGGACCATGCCGCCGTAGAAGAAGGCGAGCCCTGGCGTCATGAACAGCACCAGTGCTGTCGACATCAGGACCCACGCGGTGTTGCCGCTGTCCATACCGCTCCTCGGGCCAGTAGGTGAAAGCGCCGGCTGACGACGCCACTGTCCCGGTCAGGTGTTTCGCCGGAGTTCCCCCCGTGTTTCGGGCCGGTGAACTTCGACTCTGCAGGCAGCCCGAGACCGGGGAGGGTGCAGAGGTCAGCGCTCGAGGAGGTGACGCACCCATGCCTTGCGAGCCTGCACCTGCGCCGCACGCCGGGTCAGCAGCCGCTCGCGCCAGCCCCGCTCCGCGGCGCGCTGCCACAGCAGCTCCTCGCGGCGGCGACGGCGCGCATCGCTCGGATCGCGCTCGGCTGGGGCGGTCATGACGACCCACTACCCACCGTGACCGACCTCTATGGCGAGAGTTACCTCACCCTGTAGAGCGGGTCAGCCGACGTCGTCCGCCAGCAGTGCGTCGACGAAGAGCTCGGGAACGAACGGCGCGAGGTCATCCGGGCCCTCGCCGAGCCCGATCAGCTTGACCGGGATGCCGAGCTCCCGCTGTACAGCGACCACGATGCCACCCTTGGCGGTGCCGTCCATCTTGGTCAGCACCACCCCCGTGACGCCCACAGCAGCCGCGAACTGCTTGGCCTGCACGATGCCGTTCTGCCCGGTGGTCGCGTCAAGGACCAGCAGGATCTCGTCAATCGCACCGAGCCGCTCGGCCACCCGTTTGATCTTGGCCAGCTCGTCCATCAGGCCGGTCTTGGTGTGCAGGCGGCCTGCTGTGTCGATGAGGACCGTGTCGCTGCGCTTCTCCTGCGCCACCCGGACCGCGTCGAAGGCCACCGCCGCGGGGTCGCCACCTTCCGGACCGCGCACGACCTCTGCGCCGACCCGACCGGCCCAGGTGGCGAGCTGGTTGGCAGCAGCCGCGCGGAACGTGTCGGCGGCGCCGAGCACGACCGACCGGCCGTCCGCGACCAGCACGCGGGCGAGCTTGCCGCAGGTCGTCGTCTTCCCCGTGCCGTTGACCCCGACCACGAGAACCACGGCCGGCTTGTCGCCACTGGGCAGCGTGCGCAGCGAGCGATCGAGATCGCCGATCGCGCCGACCAGCTCCTCGCGGAGCAGTTCGCGCAGAGCGTCGGGAGACCGAGTCCCCATGACCTTCACCCGGGTTCGCAGCGACTCGACGACCTCCATCGTCGGCCCCACTCCGATGTCGGAGGACAGCAACGCGGTCTCTACGTCCTCCCAGGCCTCCTCGTCGAGGGTGTCGCGGGACAGGGCGCCGAGCAGCCCGCGCCCCAGGCTCGACTGCGAGCGAGCCAGCCGGGAGCGCAGGCGCACCATGCGCGTCGCGGTCGGCTCCGGCACCTCGACGTCCGGCACCTCGACGTCCGGCACCTCGACGTCCGGCACCTCGACGGGCAGCGGAGCGATTTCCACCGGCACCTGTGCCAACGTCGGTGATGGTGCCGGTGCCGGAGCCGCAGGGCGCATCAGGTCGCGGACGCCCTGAGCGTCAGAGCGCGGCTTCTCGACCGGCCGCGGCGGGGCGACCGGTCGCGGGGTCGCCGTCGTACCGCCGGACCGCGGTGGTGGGAGGGGTGGCCTCCGGCGCACCTTCGTGGTCACCAGGGCAGTCGCGGCGACGAAGGTCAAGACAATGAGGGCAATGACGAGTTCAAGCACGAGAAATCACTATCCCTGTGGCCGACGAGTCATGCAGAGCTCCTCTGAACGGATCTTGGACGCACCTCGGGGAATCTCCGCACCGGCGGCCACCGACGCGTCCACGATCAGCCAGGGGTGAGCGGCGGACGGCGTCAGACGCGGACGCTGTCCGGCTCCCGCAGGCGCTGGGAGATCACCTGGGAGATGCCGTCGCCGCGCATCGTCACGCCGTAGAGCGCGTCGGCGATCTCCATCGTGCGCTTCTGGTGGGTGATCACGATGATCTGGGAGGTCCCCCGGAAGTCCGCGACCATGTCCAGCAGGCGGCTGAGGTTGCGATCGTCGAGCGCGGCCTCCACCTCGTCGAGGACGTAGAACGGCGAGGGGCGCGCCCGGAAGATCGCGAAGAGGAGCGCGATTGCGGTGAGCGAGCGCTCTCCGCCGGAGAGCAGCGAGAGGCGCTTCACCTTCTTGCCGGGCGGTCGGGCCTCGACTTCGATGCCTGAGACGAGCAGGTCGTCCGGGTCAGTGAGAACCAGCCGACCCTCGCCGCCCGGGAAGAGCAGACCGAAGACCGTCTCGAACTCCCGAGCCGTGTCGTGGAAGGCCGCGGCGAAGACCTCGTGAATGCGCTCATCGACTTCGCGGACCACGATGAGCAGGTCGCGCCGGGTCGCCTTCAGGTCTTCCAGCTGGGTGGCAAGGAAGGCGTGCCGTTCTTCGAGGGCGGTGTACTCCTCCAGTGCCAGCGGGTTGATGCGGCCGAGAAGCGCGAGCTGACGATCAGCTGTCGCGGCCCGTTTGGCGACAGCGTCCCGGTCGTACGGCGAGGGCTCGCCAGGAGGGTCCCCCTCCTCCTTCACCGGCGCGGGCACCGGCACGTGGGGACCGAACTCCGCGAGCAACGTCTCCGGGTCGACTCCGAACTCCTCCGCGCATCGGCCCTCGAGACTCTCGATCCGCAGCCGCTGCTCGGTGCGCACCACCTCATCGCGGTGGGCGACGTCGGTCAGTCCTTCGAGCTCGGTGGTCAGCTCCCGGCGGCGCGAACGCACGTCGCCGAGCTGGGACTCGCGCGCCCGCCGCTCGGCCTCGATCGCCTCGCGCTCTGCCGCCGCGGCAGTGAGCGACAGCTCGATTCGGCTCAAGGTCTCCGTGGCCGCAGCTGCAACCGCAGCGGCCACGAGAGCGCCGCGCGCCCGACGCTCCCGCAGCGCGGCGAAGCGCGCCCTCGAAGCACGCTCCGCCTGCGCCGAGCGCTCCAGCGCGTCCGCCCTGGCCACCAGCGCCCGGGCGCGCTCCTGCGCCGCTACGACGCCCAGGCGCACTTCGACTTCGGTCGACCGGGCGGTGGCGAGCTCAAGAGCCACTGCGTCGCGAGGAGCGGCCGAGGGCTCGGCCCCGGAGTCGGGCACGGTCTCAGCCGCGCGCAGCCGCTCCTCGAGCGCCGCGAGGCCCTCCAGGTCCCGGTCACGGGCGGCTTCGGCCTCACGCATCGCCCGATCGATGCGGTCCGCCTCCTCGACCGCACTGCGCTGGGTCGAGCCGAGCAGCCCCAGCTGCTCAGCGACCGCGGCCATTCGCGCGTCGGAGTCGTGCAGAGTCTCGAGCGCCTCGTCGACCTCGACCTGACGGCGGTCGAGGTCGGCGCGGGCAGTAGCGAGGACGAACCGCAGCCGCTCGGCACGCATCGTCGCGTCAGCGAGCCGCTCCGCCGCCTCCTCGGCCGCGGCGTGCACCTCAAGCAGCGACGGCGCCGTCGTACCGCCCCCGACGGCCCGATCCCGGTCGAGCAGATCACCTTGGGGCGTGACCGCCGTCAGCGAGGGGTCGGCGGCCACGGTTGCCCGGGCCGCGGCGAGATCGGCGACCACCACCACTGAGGCCAGCACGCGTCGGACTACGCCGCTGAGCGGCGGCGGGGCGGTGACCAGCTCAAGGGCCCATCGCCCGCCGAGCGGCGGCGGCGCAGCAGGGAGGTCGCCGTCGTCCCCCTCACCGCCGACGAGGATGGTGGCACGCCCGGCGTCCTCGTCGCGGAGCATCGTCAGGGCGCGCACTGCACCGTCATGCCCGTCGACCGCCACCGCGTCGGCCAAGCCGCCGAGAGCTGCTGCAATCGCCGCCTCCTGCCCGCTCTCCACCGAGAGCAGGGCGGCGACGGTGCCGAGCAGTCCGGGCACCCGGGAGCCCGCGTCGATGATCGCCCCGCCTCCATCGCGACGGGCCAAGCTCATCTCCAGGGCTTCCCGACGCGCCGTCCAGAAGGACTTCTCACGCTCGGCCTCGCGCTCCTCCGCGACCAGCTGCTCCACCGCGAGCGTCGCCTCGGTGACGGCGTGCGACGCCGCGTCGTAACGCTCGTCCAGGCCCTGCTCCCCACCTTCGAGCTCCACCACCTGGTGCTGGACGGCGAGGAACTCCGCCCGGGCATGTTCGGCGCGCGCGGTGGCCGCCTGGCGCGCGACGCGGAGCCGGCTGATCTCCTGCTCTGCGGCATCGGCTCGGCTGCGCAGGCCGCCAACCTCGCCGATCAGACGCGCCAGGCCCTCGCGCCGGTCGGCCTGCACCCGCACGGCGGTGACCAGCGCCAGCTCTTCGGCGCGCAGCTGGACTTCCAGTGCGGCACGAGCTGTCTCGACCTCCGCGAGCCGCTCTTGGTCCGCAGTGAGGGCGACCTGCACGGTCCGCTCCTCAGCGCGCACCTCGGCTGCCTCGGCTTCGAGCTCCTCCGCGCTGCGACCGGGCCGAGTCTCCGCCTCGAGGTCAGCGCCGAGATTGCGCTCGCGCTCGGCAGCGAGGTCGGCGGTGCCCCGAAAGCGCTCGCGCAACGAGGCGAGGCGGTAGTAGGTCTCCTGCGCCCGGGCCAGCCGCGGAGCGTCCGCGCTCAGCGCCGTCTCGAGCGACTGCTCCTGCTCGGCGACCCGGGCAAGGTCGCCCTCGACCGCCGTACGACGGGCCACCACCTCTGCCTCGTCGGCCAGCTCCGCTGCGAGCGTCGCGCGCAAGCCCAGCAGGTCGTCCGCGAGGAGTCGAAGGCGCGCGTCGCGCAGCTCGGCCTGGATCGTGGCGGCCCGGCGCGCGACCTCCGCCTGACGGCCGAGCGGCTTGAGCTGACGTCGCAGCTCGCCGGTCAGGTCGCCGAGGCGGGTGAGGTTGGCCTGCATCGCGTCGAGCTTGCGCAGCGCCTTCTCCTTGCGCTTGCGATGCTTGAGGACCCCGGCCGCTTCCTCGATGAACGCCCGGCGCTCTTCGGGCCGGGCCGCCAGCACGGCATCGAGCTGGCCCTGGCCGACGACGACGTGCAGCTCACGGCCGATGCCGCTGTCGCTGAGCAGCTCCTGGACGTCGAGCAGCCGGCAGGGAGCGCCGTTGATGGCGTACTCGCTCTCGCCCGAGCGGAACATCAGCCGCGAGATGGTGACCTCGGCGAAGTCGATCGGCAGGGCGCCGTCGGTGTTGTCGATCGTGAGGATCACCTCGGCGCGGCCGAGAGCGGGCCGGCCCGGTGTGCCAGCGAAGATGACGTCCTCCATCTTGCCGCCGCGCAGCGCCTTCGCGCCCTGCTCGCCCAGCACCCAGGCGATGGCGTCGACGACGTTGCTCTTGCCCGAGCCGTTAGGGCCGACGACGCACGTGATGCCCGGCTCGAACCGCAGGGTGGTCGAGGTGGCGAAGGACTTGAAGCCCCGGAGCGTGAGGCTCTTCAGATGCACGGGAGATGCCTAACGGTCGGCCCAGAGGGTACGGGGAAGGCCAACCGCCAGCCTAGCGGCTCAGGGTCGGGTCGCCGCTCCGTGATCGCCTGCCAGCAAGCCGAGGCCTTCGAGGCGGTACTTCGAGGCAGGAAAAAGGGCGCCCCGGTCGGGACGCCCTCGGGAGGTGCTGGTGGAGCTAGCTGTACGCCGGCTCCTGTGCCGCCGTCAGTGAGAGCGAGTGCTCGAGCTCGCGGGTGGCCCTGAGATCGGCAACCTCGAGCTCGAGCTCCTGCACCCGCAAGCGAAGCCGGCGGATCTCTGCCTGCGCCCGCATGTCGGGGACCATTCCTACGTGCCCGAGCAGTGCCTTCGCCATCGACTGGACCTCCAAGGGGGGCCGCGCGGGCCGCGCGATCGGAGCCGAGGTGTGGGACCAGGGGTGATCACCGGGGCTGTGACGCAACGGCGTACGGAATGTCTTCGAGAGTGACACGGGGCCCGTCGACGGTCAAGGTGCAGATCACAGTCGGGTCACAAATTTCGGCTCACCGCTCGACGAAACCGGACGTACCTCCTCGAGCCGAATCCCAACGCTCCGTGACGAGGTCCACCCGGCCCGGGCAGCCAGCCCCGCGAAGGCGCGCCAGCAGGTCCGAGCACGCGGACTGAGGCCCCTCGACGACCACCTCGACCCGGCCGTCGTCGAGATTGGTGGCCGACCCGACCAGCCCCAGCTCGAGGGCCCGAGCACGGGTCCACCACCGGAAGCCGACGCCCTGCACCTGACCGCGCACCCACGCTGTCAACCGCACGTGCTCGACGTCTACGGGGCCGCGGCCAGCATCGGTGGACCCGCCCGGGCTGTCCGTCATTCCGGAGAGGTTACGGTGCGGCGCATGTCCCCTCCGAGCCCCCGCGGCATCGTGGCCCTGGCCACCTGCGCGCGCTTGCCCGACCTCTGGACCGATGACCAAGTGCTTCTCGAGCGGCTGCGCACATGCGGTCTTGAGGTCGAGACGCCGGTGTGGAACGACCCGGCCGCCGACTGGTCGGCGTACTCACTCGTCGTCGTGCGCAGCACTTGGGACTACTGGCACCGCCGAGACGAGTACATCGCGTGGGCCCACCACGTGGCGGCGGTCTCGACGCTGCTCAACCCGGCCGATGTCATCGAGTGGAACACGCACAAGGGCTACCTCCGGGACCTGGCGGGCGCCGGCGTGCCCACCGCGGCCACGGCCTGGCTGGACGCCGGCGCGTCGGTGGACCTGGCTGCGCTCATGGCTGACCGCGGCTGGTCCGACGTCGTCGTCAAGCCGGCGGTGTCCGCGGGCGCCGAGGACACCCTGCGTCTCGCGGACGTCGGCCTGGTCGCCCTGCAAGCGCTGGCCGACCGGGTGCTGACCGACCGCGACGTGATGGTGCAGCCCTACCTCTCCGCTGTCGAGACTTCCGGCGAGCGGTCGCTGCTCTTCATCGACCGAGTGCTGACGCACGCCGTGCGTCGACCGCCGTACCTCATCGCCGGGCGATTCGCAGACAGCGCCATCGTGGCGGCGGCCGAGGGCGAGCGCGCGCTCGCAGGTCAGGTGCTCGACGCGATCCCGCACGACCTGCTCTACGCACGCGTGGACATGGTGCCTGACGAAGACGGCTCTCTGGTCCTGATGGAAGTGGAGCTCGTGGAGCCGCAGCTGTTCTTCGCGCTCAGCCCCGCCGCGACGCAGCAGATGTGCGCCGCCATCGAGGCGCGGATCCGCGGCAGCGAGG
>DATLOQ010000098.1:0-3056 GCA_035536235.1 Mycobacteriales bacterium | reverse complement strand
CTACAGCAACGTGCAGGGCGTGGGCGTCGGCGACTCGCTGACCCTGCACCTCGACCGCTTCGCGCCCGATGACCCCAAGGCCGAGCTCGACGCAGACGGCTGGGAGACCGTGCAGTCGGACTTCGCCGGGGGAGGTTACGTCGCGTCCGGGTCGCAGGTCGACGTGATCACGCCAGTGCCCGGGAAGTACCGACTGCGGGTCGAGGGCGCAGTCCCGTCGAAGATCGACGGCACGATCTCGTTCACCAAGGACATCGGCTACCAGGATCCCGGGCAGCGTCCCTACAGCGCCTCGAACATGGACTTCTTCACCGACCTGCAGCCGCACCTCGAGCGACCCGACCAGCTCACGAAAGTGCCGATGGCCGGCGCTCTCCCGTCCTCGAGCTTGCAGGCCTTCGACAGCGTGATGGCCAGCGACAAGGTCTTCGCCGATGCCAAGACACCCGCCCAGCAAGCCGCGCTGGGCAAGACGCTGCGCGCCTTCGTGCAATCCGGCGGCAACCTCGTCCTCACTGATGACTCGCTGCGCGCACTGGAGTGGGCGGGCGTCGTACCGGCGGGATCGGTGAGCGTCGGCGACGTCTACGCCGGCTACGCGAGCTTCAACCGGATCGACGAGGAGACCGGCGAGGTCGTCACGACGTACGACGACCCGCTGGCCGCCAACATCGCTCAGCCAGGAGCCGCGGAAGGGACGAACAACCGCCACCAGCTCACCGACCCCGGCCCCATCGGCTACGCGATCCTCGGGGAGAACGGCGGCGACGCCAGCACGCAGCCGGAGTGGACCGTCGCACCGGACGCCTGGGCCGCGGCGGGTGGCCGTGTCGTCGGTCGCGTCGGCGACGAAGTCGCGATCGGTGAGCTGGCACTCGGCCAGGGCCTCATCCGGGTCGTCGGCTCGCTCATCCCGATGCCGTCGACGGAGCAGCACATCCCGCACGGCGTCGACGACTACGCGGTGACCTACACCGGGTTCGAGCTCACGAAGAACGTGCTCAGCCACCGCAACCCCGGCCGCGTCGGCGCCCTCCCTGTCGCACCGGCGCCGCGCCCCGCAGCGCCGCAGCCCGCACCCCGGCCGGCCCCGCGGCCGAAGCCGCTGCCGGCCACCGGCAGTGGGCTTCCGTGGCAGGTAGCTGTCGCCGTGCTCGCTATCGCGGGTGCGGCAGCGACGCGCCGCCGACTAACCAGCTAGCGCAGGGCGTCAGGGACGGGCGCCGGGGCAAGCGTCGTACGTCGTGGGACGCGCAGCTGGCGTAGGTGCGCCAAGCCGCCGTCACGCAGCAGCACTGCGCCGACGATCGCGGCGCCGAGTGCGCTCAGCGCTCCCCCACCGGCCATCGCCGCGCGCGGGCCGAAGGCCTCTGCGGTCCACCCGGTGAGCGGCGCGCCGATAGCGGAGACACCGACGAACACCAGGATGTAGATGCTCATCACGCGGCCGCGCAGAGCTGCGGGGGTAGCCAGCTGCACCATCGAGTTGGCGGTGGAGGTGAAGAGGATGATGGCCGCGCCGGTCGGCACCAGCGCCAGCGCGAAGGCCGTCCGGTTGGGCATGGCTGCGCAGAGCATGAGCAGCACACCGAAGGAGATGGCCGAGCCGACCAGGACGAGCTGCCGCGGACGCCGCCGCCGGGCGGAGGCGAGCGCACCGAGGAGCGAGCCGAACGCCAAGACCGCGGACAGGATGCCGTAGGCCGCCGCCCCTCCGTCGGCGTCGTCGCGGCCGACGAGGGCCAGCGTGACGCGGAAGTTGAAGCCGAAGGTGGCGATCACGCCTGTGAGGATGACCGCGAGCAGCAGCTCCCGATGGCTCATGACGAACGCGAAGGCCTCTCGTACCTGACCGCTAGCACGCGGAGTTAGCCGGTGCGGCTGCAGCTCGGAGTCGCGCATGCGGGAGAGGCCGATGATGACGGCGGCGTACGACGCGGCGTTGAGGAAGAAGACCGGCGTGATGCCGACGGTCGTGATGAGCACCGCAGCAAGTGCCGGGCCGACGATGCGGCCGGTGTTGAAGGTGGCGCTGTTGAGCGCGACAGCGTTCGGCACCTCCGACGGCGGCACCATCTCCGACACAAATGCCTGCCGGGTGGGGATGTCGAAGACGGTGGCCAGACCGAGCAGCGCCGCGAGCACCATGACCATCCACAGCCGGATCTGGCCGGTCGCGGTGAGCACGGCCAGCAACAGCGCACAGACGCCCATGAAGGCCTGCACCGCGATGAGGACCTGTCGCTTGGGGAATCGGTCCGCCACCACCCCCGCCCAGAGGCCCAGCACCAGCATGGGCACGAACTGCAGCATCATCGTCATACCCAGGGCGACGCCGCCGCCGCCGAGTCGAAGCACCAGCCAGTCCTGCCCGACTACTTGCATCCAGGTGCCGACCAACGAGATCAGCTGACCGGTGGCGAACAGCCGGTAGTTGCGCACCTGCAGCGAGCGGAACACGTCTTTCACGATCGAGCCAGCTTGCCGAGGATGTCAGCGGCGGTCTGCAGAGTGGCCCGTTCCTCCGCGCTGAGGTCGGCCAGCCGGCAAGCCAACCACGCGTCGCGGCGCTTCCTGTCGTTCGCAAGCAGGTCAACCCCCGCCTGAGTGACCGTCAGCAGCACCTGCCGACCATCGGTCGCGTGAGGCGTACGGGTCACCATGCCGGCCTGCTCCAGGCTGGCCGCGATGCGGGTCATCGACGGCGGCTGCACCCGCTCCGCCGCAGCCAGAGCGCCCACCGTGAGGGCTCCGTCGCGCTCAAGGGTCGCCATCGCCGAGAGCTGCGAGACGGTGAAGGAGTCGGACTCCTTCTCCTGGCGCATGCGACGTGCGAGGCGCATCACGGCGATCCGCAGCTCGCTGGAGAGGGCTGTCCTGGTCGCGGTCGTCGCCATAATCGTTAGCATACCTCATGAGTCCTGCTAACGAATTCGTGTTCGGCCCCAGCCGGGGTGGGTCGGAGCGCGGGCGCATCATCTAGCGTACGCCCGCACTCCAACCGCCCTCAGCGCGCGAGCTGCCGTTCTGCCTTGAGCCGACCTTCACCCGAACCC
>DATLOQ010000097.1:0-41287 GCA_035536235.1 Mycobacteriales bacterium | reverse complement strand
GGGTGCGCCCGTCGTCGGCGACGCGGTGATCCGCGAGGCGGTCGAGCTGGGCATCCCGCGGATCGCCGTACACAAGGGCCTGGCCGGGGGCCGCTACGCCTCGCCCGTCGACATCGGCCCGGCGGCCAAGCGGCATCCCGACATCGACTTCCTCGTCTACCACTCCGGCTATCAGATCGGCACGACCGAGGGTCCCTACACGACGGCGACCCGCCACCGCGGGACCAACCGCCTGGTCTCCTCGGTGCTCGATGCCAAGGTGGCGCCCAACAGCAACGTCTACGCCGAGCTCGGCAGCACGTGGTGGCAGGTGATGCGGCACCCGACGGAGGCGGCGCACTTCCTCGGCAAGATGCTGAAGTACCTCGGCGTCGACAACGTGCTCTGGGGGACCGACTCGATCTTCTACGGCTCGCCGCAGGACCAGATCCAGGCCTTCAGGGCCTTTGAGATCAGCCCAGAGCTGCAGGAGCGCTACGGCTACCCGGCGCTGACACCCGAGGTCAAGGCAAAGGTCCTCGGGCGCAATGGCGCGCGGGTGTACGGCGTCGAGCCGGTCGCCCGCCGCTGCGAGTTCACCCGCGCCGAGCTGGCCGAGATCCGCCGAACGCTGCCCGGCGACAACCGCACCTACGGCCCCACCCCGTCGTAGAACTGTCACCCCCCGATGGCACCGCGACACCGCCGGAGCCGTCGAGCGTGCTGTGGACAGCGGCGCCCGACTGTCACACCCGGCCGCGAGACTTGTTCGCGGAGGTGATGCCGATGTCAATCTCGGCGTGCGCGGAGCCCCAATGCAACCTGCCGGTATATGCCCGGGATCACTGCTCTCGGCACTATCGAAGACTGCTCCGCAACGGCCATGTGACGCCCGACCGGGCGCCGCAGACGTGTGCTGTCGACGGCTGCGGCCGCAAAGCGGTGACTCGCGGTTGGTGCCACGGTCACTACTTGCGTTGGAATCGGACTGGCGAAATCCGAGCCGAGAAACCCCTAGCGAGACCAGAGCGGGATACCTGTCTCGTCGACAGGTGCGAGCGCGGCGCGCGCTCTGCAGGTCTGTGCCGAAGCCATTACCGTCGCCGGTCGCTGTACGGAGATCCCGAGGCGGGGGGCCCGATCCGAACCAACAGCGGCGAGGGCTCGATCAGCCACGGGTACTGGATCGTTGTAGTTCGCCTCGACCGCCGCCACCTCGTCATCGATGGCCGTACCAGCGAATTCGAGCACCGTCTCGTCATGGCTGAGCGGTTGGGCCGCGCACTGCGTCCGGACGAGGTCGTTCACCACAAGAACGGCGACCGACTCGACAACCGGCCGGAGAACCTCGAGCTCTGGTCGACGGCCCACCCCGAAGGGACAACGCGTCGTTGACAAGGTCGCGTTCGCTCTCGAGATGCTCGCTCTGTACGACCCCGAGATCAGCCGCGCGCTGGGGCTGGATCTCGACCCGACGACGGGCCTGCCCCTCAACGAACAAGAGACCGCTGTGTCCGAATTTGGACGGCGGTCTCTCAGTACGGACAACGTAGCCCCGATGGGATTCGAACCCACGCTACCGCCGTGAGAGGGCGGCGTCCTAGGCCGCTAGACGACGGGGCCCTAGAAGTGCATAACTCTACAGGAGAACGCTGGGGTACCTGGACTCGAACCAAGACTAACGGAACCAGAAACCGCCGGGCTGCCAATTACCCCATACCCCAAAGGCACGTCCTCGCAGCTGAGCGCTGCCAGGACGTCGAGCATCGTAGCCGAGCCGACGAGGACCCTCCAAAGGCGTGTGGCTCATCCGCCGCGGATGTCGCCAACCGCCGACCGGAGCCGGGCCAGTGTCCGCTCCCGGCCGAGCAGCTCCATCGACTCGTACAGCGGAGGCGATACCGGACCGCCCGTGACAGCAAGGCGGACCGGAGCGAAGGCCTGCCGCGGCTTGAGGCCGAGGCCCTCCACCAGGACCGACTTGAGCGACTCCTCGATCGCGATTGCCGACCAGTCCGGCAGCGCCTCGAGTGCGTCAGCCGCGGCCGCCAGCCACGGCGCCACCTCGGCCACCATGGTCTTCGCCGATGCCGCTGGATCCAAGGCGAAGTCGAAGTCGTCGACGAACACGAAGCGCACCAGGTCAGGCAGCTCGGACAGCTTCGCGATCCTCGTCTGCACGAGAGGTACGACGGCGTGCAGTGTCGCCAGATCGTTTGGGGTGGGCGGGTCCGCGAGCAGGCCGGCTCGCTGCAGGTGCGGCACCGACCGCCGTGCGAAGTCCTCCTCCGCCAGCTCCCGGATGTAATGCCCGTTGAGCCAGCCGAGCTTGTCGAGGTCGAAGACCGGGCCGACGGTGTTGACCCGCGACCAGTCGAAGGTCGCCGACATCTCCTCGAACGTGAAGATCTCCTCCCCCGACGGCAGCGAGTAGCCGAGGAGCCCGAGGAAGTTCAGCAGCGCCTCGGGCAGGTAGCCCTGCTCTACGAACCAGGTGAGCCGAGTGGCCGGGTTCTTGCGCTTGCTGATCTTCGACTTGTCGAGGTTGCGCAGCAGCGGCATGTGCGCGAAGGCCGGCCGCTCCCAGCCGAGCCAGTCGAAGAGCAGCAGATGCTTGGGCGTGGAGGAGATCCACTCCTCGCCACGCACGACGTGCGTGATCCCCATCAAGTGGTCGTCGACCACAACCGCCAGGTGGTACGTCGGGAACCCGTCCGCCTTGAGGATCACCTGATCGTCCGGCCGGGGCGCCGACACGTCACCCCGAATGATGTCGGGGAAGGTCAGCGGCGGGTCTTCTGGCACGAGCATCCGAATCACGGACATCTCTTGAAAGCCGGGCAGGCTCGCGCGCTCGTCGCGGGTCTTGCCGAGGCAGAGCCGGTCGTATCCGGTCGGCAGCTTGGCGCGCTGCTGCTCCTCACGCATGGCCGCCAAGCGAGCTCCTGAGCACCAGCAGTAGTACGCATGGCCGTCAGCCACTAGCTGCTCCGCGTGCGGACGGTAGGTGTCGAGTCGCTCCGACTGCCGGTACGGACCAAACGGTCCACCGCGATCCGGACCTTCATCCCACTGGAGGCCGAGCCAGCGGAGCATGTCGTAGACCTGCTGCTCGCTGCCTGCCTGCAGCCGAGCACGGTCGGTGTCCTCGATTCGGATGACGAACTGGCCACCCTGCTGCCGGGCGAAGGCCAGGTCGAACAACGCCATGTACGCCGTCCCGACGTGCGGGTCGCCGGTCGGCGAGGGCGCCACGCGGACCCGGACGCTCATCGATCCGCCACCGCATTGGTCAACGAGCCCACTCCCTCGATCGTCACCGTCATCTCGTCGCCCGCCACGACCGGGCCGATGCCCTCGGGAGTGCCCGTCAGCAGCACGTCGCCGGGCAGCAGGGTCATCACCCGGCTGACGTGCGCAATCAGCGCTGCGACGTCATGCAGCATGAGGCTGGTGCGCGCCGACTGCCGCACCTCGCCATTGACCCTCGTCTCGAGCAGCAGGTCGGTGGGGTCGAGGTCCGTCTCGATCCAGGGGCCCAACGGGCAGAACGTGTCGTAGCCCTTCGCCCGACTCCACTGCCCGTCAGCGAGCTGTTGGTCCCGAGCCGTCACGTCGTTGGCACAGGTGTAGCCGAGGACGACGTCCAGCGCCGTCGCCGCCGGCACATCGCGGGCAAGCCGGCCGATGACGACGGCCAGCTCGCCCTCGTAGTCCACTCGCCCGACGTCTGCGGGGCGAGTCACCGGTGCGAACGGTCCGACGACTGCCGTCGACGGCTTCAGGAAGAGAACCGGCTCGGCGGGCGGCTCGCCACCCATCTCGCGGGCATGAGCCGCGTAGTTCTTGCCGATGGCCACCACCTTGCTGGGCAGCACGGGCGGAAGCAGCCGAGCTCCGGCGATCGGCACCCGCACCCCCGTGAACGAGATCTGCCCGAACGGGTGGGTGTCGATGACGGCCAGCTCGTCACCCTCCACCGCGGCGAACGCGACCTGCCCGTCGACGCTGAACCTGGCGATCCGCACGCGGAGATCCTCACGATGTCGACGGGGCGGTTCGGAGGGTATC
The DNA here is from genome assembly GCA_035536235.1 of Mycobacteriales bacterium. GTDB lineage: Bacteria > Actinomycetota > Actinomycetes > BP-191 > BP-191 > DATLNF01. The sequence continues at coordinate 37,237 of DATLOQ010000097.1, read as the reverse complement.
GCCCCGCCTCGCGGCGACGCGTCCGGCACTTGCCTAGCGCCCGAAACCCTTCCTACAATCTGAGTCACCGGCGCTCCACGACCGGTGGGCGCCACCACAAGTTGGAGGTGTCTCATGTTGCTCCGGTTCGATCCGTTCCGGGAGATCGACCGTCTTACCGAGCAGATGGTGAGCGGAACTCGGACGGCCCGGACAGTGCCGATGGACGTCTACCGGCGGGGGGACGCCTACGTCGTCGATCTCGACATGCCCGGTGTGGACGCCTCGAGCATCGATCTGAGCATCGACCGCAACACCCTCACTATCCGCGCCGAGAGGTCGCCGTCGCACCGCGAGGATGACGAGGTCCTCGTGGCCGAACGGCCCCAGGGCGCCTTCACCCGCCAGCTCGTGCTGGGAGACGGCCTCGATGTGGAGGGGGTCTCCGCCGAGCAGGCAGACGGAGTACTCCGCCTGACGATCCCCATGGCGCCGACGGCCAAGCCACGGCGGGTCGAAATCCAGTCGGGCCGCCGACAGCACGAGGTGCTGAACGTCGGGACGGGGTCGCAGAAGGCCGACGCACCCACCTCGGAAGCGCGGCGGGAGAAGGAGCTCTCGACCAGCTCCGCCTGATCGGTCGGGGCCGGCCCGGTCGCAGTCCGGGCCGGGCCGGTCCCTGCCAGCGGCTGCCGCGCGAAACTTCTCGCGGCGCCTAGATGACCCGGTGCAGCCACCCGTGGCTGTCCGGGGTCCGGCCGAGCTGAAGGTCGAGAAGCGCATCTCGGATGGTCTGGGTAACGAGCCCTGTGCTGCCGTCGCCGGTCACTACCTCGCCGGCGCGCCACTTAAGCCGACCGACCGGGGTGACCACGGCAGCGGTGCCACAGGCGAACACCTCGACGATCCGACCTGCAGCTGCGCCCTCGCGCCACTCGTCGATGTCGATCCGCCGCTCTTCGACCTTGTGGCCTAGCTCGCCGGCGATGGTCAGGATCGCGTCGCGGGTGACACCTTCCAGGATCGAGCCGGTCAGCTCGGGCGTGATCAACGAGCCGTCGTCGAGGACGAAGTAGAGGTTCATCCCCCCGAGCTCCTCGATCCAGCGCCGCTCGACGGAGTCGACGAAAGCCACTTGGTCGCAGCCGTTGGCGATGGCTTCCTGCTGGGCCACCAGGCTCGCGGCGTAGTTGCCCGCACATTTCGCCGAGCCGGTGCCGCCGGGTGCTGCGCGGCTGAACTCCTCCGACAGCCAGATGCTGACGGGCTTCACCCCTCCGGCGAAGTAGGCACCCGCCGGCGAGGCGATGATCACGAAGAGCGCGGCGTTGGAGGGCCGCACCCCCAGGCCGACCTCGGTGGCGATCATGAACGGTCGGAGATAGAGGCTCTTCTCGCCACCGGTCGGCACCCAGGCCCGGTCCGCCCGCACCAGCTCGTCGGCCAGCGACACGAAGGCGTCGACGGGGAGCTCAGGCAGGGCCAGCCGTCGCGCCGAGCGCTGAAAGCGGTGCGCGTTCGACTCCGGCCGGAATGTGAAGACGGATCCGTCGGCATGGCCGTAGGCCTTGAAGCCTTCGAAGATCGCCTGCCCGTAGTGCATGAACGACGTCGCCGGGTCCAGCTCGAGCGGCGCGTAGGGCCTGATGCGCGCGGTGTGCCAGCCGCGATCGGCGTGCCACTCAGCCGTCACCATGTGATCGGTGAACGTGCGACCGAAGCCCGGCTCCGCGAGCAGGGCGTCGCGCTCGGCATCCGGCAACGGAGACGTCACGCGTTCGAACTGGGGGGTCAGGTCGTCAACCATGTCACCACGGTAGCCGACTGCACTGCGGCGGCTGGATTCCTGGCCGCCAGGTGGGTCTCGGCCGGACTACTCCAGGTCCACCGTTCGGGCCGAGTGCGCGCCGACGGCCGCAGCGATCTCGCGGAGTGTGGAGACCGAGATGGCGGTGTCGACGGTGATGGCCATCAGGGCATCACCGCCCTGCTGGGTCCGGCTCACCTGCATGCTGGCGATGTTGACCCTGGCGTCGCCGAGGATCCCGCCGACGGTCCCGACGATGCCTGGCCGATCGTGGTAGCGGAAGAAGGCCAGGTGCGCTGTCGGCGCGAGGTCGACGTCGAAGCCGTCGACCTCCGTGAGCTTCTCCACCATCCTGGTGCCGGACAGCGTCCCTGACACGCTGACCTGGTCACCGTTGCCCAACGTGCCGCGCACGGTGATGAGGTTGCGGTACTCCGGGCTCTCGGTCGACGTGGTGAGGTCGACAATCACCCCTCGCGCCTCGGCAAGCAGGGGCGCGTTGACGTAGCTGACCGGGGCCTCCACCACGGGAGCAAACAGGCCCTTCATGGCCGCAAGGCGCAGCACCTTGACGTCGTGCACCGCGATCTCACCGCGTACCTCGACGGTCAGGGTGGTGGGCACCTCCCCAGCGAGGCCGGTGATGACCTGGCCGAGCTTCTCGACGAGCGGCAGCGCCGGACGAATCTCCTCCGCGACGACACCACCGGCCTGCACGTTGACCGCGTCGGGCACGAACTCGCCGGTGAGAGCCAGCCGCACCGAGCGGGCGACGGCAGTGCCGGCCTTGTCCTGAGCCTCGGTGGTGGAAGCGCCGAGGTGGGGCGTCACGACGACGTTGTCGAGTCCGAACAGTGGGCTGTCAGTGCACGGCTCGGTTACGAAGACGTCGACGCCGGCACCGCCGAGTCGTCCCTCCTTGAGCGCCTGAGCCAAGGCGTGCTCGTCCACCAACCCGCCCCGGGCGGCGTTGATGAGGATCGCCCCGGGTCGGGCCAGGGCGAGCTCCCGCTCGCCGATCAGTCCCACCGTCTCCTTGGTCTTCGGCAGGTGCACCGTGATGAGGTCGGACTCAGCGATGAGCTCGTCCAGCGGTAGGAGCCGGACTCCCATCTGGGCAGCGCGGCCGGCCGGGACGTACGGGTCGTAGGCCACCAGCCGCATGCCGAACGCGGACAGCCGCTGCGCGACGAGCACGCCGATCCGCCCGAGACCCACGATGCCGGCCGTCTTCCCGGCGAGCTCCACACCGGTGAATGCGGACCGCTTCCACGCGCCGGCCTTGAGGCTGGCATCCGCTGCGGGTATCCGCCGGGCGACCGCCAGCGCCAGCGCGACCGTGTGCTCAGCCGCGCTCACGATGTTGGACTGGGGGGCGTTGACAACCATCACGCCGGCCTGAGTGGCCGCGGGCACGTCGACGTTGTCAAGCCCGATGCCCGCTCGCGCCACGACTTTCAGCGCCCGGGCAGCGGTCAGTGCTTCAGCGTCGATCTGCGTCGCGCTGCGGACGATGACCGCGTCGACGTCGACGATCGCCGATAGCAGCGCTCCGCGGTCTGCGCCGTCGCATTCGCGCACGTCGAAGTCCTCGCCGAGCACGGTCATGGCGCTCGGGGCCAGCGGCTCGGCGATGAGCACGATGGGCCTCGTCACAGCGCTTTCCCTCCGTCGTTCGATGACGCGGTCACCATCAGGGGTCGATGCCTCTCAGGCTGTCTCGTTCAGCGGCTTGTCCACCCACGACATCAGTCCACGCAGGCGTGCACCGACCTCCTCGATCGGGTGGGCGGCGCCTTCCTCAGCGTACTTGCGGTAGTTCGGCCGTCCCGCGTCGTCCTCGGCGATCCACTCCCGGGCGAAGTCGCCCGAGGTGATCTCCGCGAGGATCTGCTTCATCTCCGCCTTCACGGCAGCATTGACCACCCGTGGACCACGGGTGTAGTCGCCGTACTCGGCAGTGTCGGAGATGGAGTAGCGCATGCGGGCCAGCCCGCCTTCGTACATCAGGTCGACGATGAGCTTGAGCTCGTGGAGGCACTCGAAGTAGGCGACCTCAGGCTGGTATCCCGCTTCCACGAGGGTCTCGAATCCGGCCTGGACGAGGGCGGTCGCGCCGCCACAGAGCACCGCCTGCTCGCCGAAGAGGTCAGTCTCCGTCTCCTCGGTGAAGGTGGTGCGCAGCACGCCGGCCCGGGTGCCCCCGATCCCCTTGGCATAGGAGAGAGCGAGTGGTAGCGCTGAACCGCTGGCGTCCTGCTCGACGGCGACCAAGCACGGCACGCCGCGACCGTCGACGTACTGTCGCCGGACGAGGTGGCCGGGCCCCTTCGGCGCCACCATCGCGACATCGACCCCGGCGGGCGGGGTGATGAGTCCGAACCGGATGTTGAGCCCGTGGCCGAAGAACAGCGCGTCGCCCTCAGAGAGGTTGGGAGCGATGGCGTCGGCGTAGATGCCGCGCTGCGCGGTGTCGGGGGCCAGCACCATGACCAGGTCCGCCTCGGCGCACGCCTCGAAGGTCGGCAGCACCCGCAGGCCGGCCTCCTCCGCCTTGACCCGAGACTTCGAGCCTTCGGCCAACCCGACGCGCACGTCGGCACCGGAGTCGCGCAGCGACAGCGCGTGGGCATGGCCCTGACTTCCATAGCCGATGACGGCTACTTTGCGGGCTGAAATGAGCTCGAGGTCGGCGTCGTCGTCGTAGTAGATCTCGACCATGTCAGGCGGTCCTCTCCAGCCGGGCGGATCTATCAGTGATGGCCCGTCCCCCGCGACTCAGCGCGACCATGCCGCTCTGCACGAGCTCGCGAATGCCGAACGGCTCGAGCACCCGGACCAGCGCATCGAGCTTGTCCACGGTGCCAGTGGCCTCGATCGTCACTGCATCGGCGGCCACGTCCACGACCTTCGCCCGGAAGAGCGTCACCGTCTCGAGGACGTGAGAGCGGGTATCCGCATCGGCCCGCACCTTGATCAGCAGCAGCTCGCGCTGGACCGAGGACGTCGGATCGAGCTCCACGATCTTGATGACGTTGATGAGCTTGTTGAGCTGCTTGGTCACCTGCTCCAGCGGCAGGTCCTCGACGCTCACGACGATCGTCATCCGGCTCACAGCTGGCGCCTCCGTGGGACCAACCGCGAGGGAGTCGATGTTGAACCCGCGTCGGGAGAAGAGAGCGGCGACGCGGGCCAGCACCCCGGGCTTGTTCTCCACCAGGACGGACAGCGTGTGCCGGGTCATCTCAGACCCCCGCAGTGAAGTCGGGGCGAATGTCGCGCGCAATCTGGATGGTGTCGTTGGACTGGCCTGCCGCCACCATCGGCCAGACCATGGCGTCCTGTCCCACGACGAAGTCGATCACCACCGGCGCGTCGTCCACGGCCATCGCCTTCTCGATCGTCGCGTCGACGTCGTCCTGTGTGTCACACCGGAAGCCGACGCAGCCCATGGCGTCGGCGAGCTTGACGAAGTCTGGGATGCGCACCCGTTCGCCGCGGCCAGCTGCCGCCTGGAGGTTGGTGTTGGAGTAACGCGCACCGTAGAACAGGGTCTGCCACTGCCGCACCATGCCCAAGTTGCCGTTGTTGATGATGGCGACCTTGATCGGGATGCCCTCGATCGCGCAGGTCACCAGCTCCTGGTTGGTCATCTGGAAGCAGCCGTCGCCGTCGATGGCGAAGACGGTCTTGTCGGGGCAGCCGACCTTCGCTCCCATCGCAGCGGGTACGGCGTAGCCCATCGTGCCGAGGCCCCCGCTGTTGAGCCAGGTGTAGGGGTGCTCGTAGGAGATGAACTGAGAGGCCCACATCTGGTGCTGGCCGACACCGGAGACGAAGACGGTCTCCGGTCCGGCGATCTGGCCGAGTCGCTGTACGACGTACTGCGGCGCCAGCGATCCGTCCGGGGGGATCTCGTAGCCGAGCGGGAAGGTCGCGCGCCATGAGTCGATGGTCTTCCACCAGCCGGCGTAGTCCCCGACCCGGCCGGCCGCGTGCTCGGCCCGCACAGCGAGCACCAGCTCGGCGATGACCTCGCGGGCGTCGCCGACGATGGGCACATCAGCCGTGCGGTTCTTGGAAATCTCGGCCGGGTCGATGTCCGCGTGGATCACGAGCGCATCGGGCGCGAAGGTGTCCAGCTTGCCGGTGATCCGATCGTCGAAGCGCGAGCCGAGGGCGATGAGCAGGTCCGCCTGCTGGAAGCTCGTGACCGCGGCGACGTTGCCGTGCATGCCGGGCATGCCCAAGCACTGCGGGTGGCTGTCCGGGAAGGCTCCCCGGGCCATCAACGTGGTGACCACCGGAATGCCGGTCAGCTCGGCGAGCACTCGCAGCTCGGCCGCCGCACGAGCCTTGAGCACGCCGCCGCCGACGTAGAAGACCGGGCGCTGAGCGTCGACGATCAGCCGGGCTGCCTCTTTGACCTGCTTGGCGTGGGGTCGGGTGACCGGGCGGTATCCCGCGAGGTCGATCGACGCTGGCCACTCGAACGCCGCCGGCGCCTGCAGGACGTCCTTGGGCAGGTCGACCAGCACCGGTCCGGGTCGGCCGGTGGAGGCGATGTGAAATGCCTCGGCAATCGTGCGGGCAATGTCGTCGGCCGACTGCACGAGGAAGTTGTGCTTGGTGATCGGCATGGTGATGCCGCAGATGTCCGCCTCCTGGAAGGCGTCAGTGCCGATCGCCTGGCTGGGCACCTGACCGGTGATCGCTATCAGCGGGATCGAGTCCATGTACGCATCCGCGATCGGCGTCACGAGGTTGGTAGCCCCGGGTCCGCTGGTGGCCATGCACACCCCGACTTTGCCGGTAGCCTGCGCATAGCCCTCCGCCGCGTGCCCGGCGCCCTGCTCATGTCGAACCAGGATGTGGCGCACCGAGGTGGAGTCGAAGAGCGGGTCGTACGCCGGCAGGATCGCGCCGCCGGGGATCCCGAAGACGACCTCGGCGCCGACCCGCTCCAGTGAGCGGACGAGCGCTTGAGCGCCGGTGATGCGGTCCATGACGTCCACACCTCTTCCAAGAAAAAGACCTCCCGGAGTACGGGAGGTCTGCGCGACTGGCCGGAGCCGTCGCGCTAGGTAACTACCACCTGGGCGTCGAAGTGCATGAACCACTATTGCACCGCGCTGCGGGGACTCGTCAACCGACCGGACGTTCGGGCGAAGCGCGCCCGGCGTCAGCCGGCGGAAGACACAGTGGCCAACAGCTCGAGATCCATCACTGCCGCCTCGAGCAGCAGAGTCTCGACTCCGGCCGCAGTCATGGGTCTCGCCAGCAGGTAGCCCTGCCCGAAGTGACAGCCCATACCCGTGACAGCCGCGAGCTGGCCGGCCTCTTCGATCCCCTCGGCCACGAGTGAGAGGCCGAGCTTCTCGCCGAGTGCCACGATCGCTGCTGTGACAGCGGTCAGCTCGTCGTGCTCCCCGATGCCGGCGACGAAGGTGCGGTCGATCTTGAGGATGTCGACCGGAAGGCGGGAGAGGTAGGCCAGCGAGGAGTAGCCCGTGCCGAAGTCGTCGATCGCCAGGCTGACGCCGAGGTCGTTCAGCTGCTGCAGCTTGGCTAGCGTGCGGTCGGCGTCATCGACCAACATGCTCTCCGTGATCTCCAGGACGAGCGACGTCGCAATGACATCAGATGACCGCAGCGCCGACGCCACGTGATCGGCGAGCCCCGGCGCGTGAAGCTGGCGTGCTGAGAGGTTCACCGCCATCCGGAGCGGGTGGCTCGCGATGTCCTGCCAGCTGCGGAGCTGACGGCACGCCTCGTCGAGCACCCACCGGCCGAGCGGCACGATCAGTCCGGTCTCCTCTGCGGCGGTGATGAAGTCACCGGGCGCCACTACCCCGCGGGTGGGGTGCTGCCACCGGACGAGGGCCTCCAGCCCCGCCGTGACACCTGTGGCCAGGTTGACTACGGGCTGGTAGAGCAAGAAGAACTCACCACGGTCCAAAGCCTTGCGCAGGTCAGTCTCCAACGCGAGGCGCTCGACCACGACGGCGTGCATGGCTGGCTCGAAGACCTCGTAGCGCTTCTTGCCGCGTGCCTTCGCCCGATACATCGCGAGGTCGGCGTTGCGCAGCAGCTCATCCGCGCCGTCGCCGGACATGTCAGCCGCGATCCCTACGCTGGCACTGGCGAAGATCTCACGACCGTCCGCGTCCACCGAGAGCAGCATGGCGTCGAGGAACCGGTTGGCGACCTGCCGGGCGATGAGCGAGCTGTCGATGTTCTCGAGCAGTACGGCGAACTCGTCGCCCCCGAGCCGAGCGACGGTGTCACCCGGGCGCACGCAGTCCACGAGACGCTCGGCGGTCACTTTCAGCAGAGCGTCGCCCGTCGAGTGGCCAAAGCTGTCGTTGATCGAGGCGAAGCCGTCCAGGTCGATGAGGATCACGGCGAGGCGGCGGTCCGGATCGCGTCGGGCCAGCGCCAACGCGTGGTGCACGCGATCTCGGAACAGTGCTCGGTTGGGCAGGCCGGTGAGCGTGTCGTGCAGAGACTGGTGGGTGAGTCGACGTTCCAGCTCCTTGCGGTAGGAGATGTCCCGACTGTTGATGACCAGCCCCTGCACGAGCGGGTTGTCGAGGTGGTTGGTGATCACCGCCTCGATATCGCGCCACTCGCCGGCCGCCGTGGCCATCCGGCACTCGTACACCTCCACCCCACCTGGGATGCCCATCGCCTTCGTGTACTGGCGCAGCACGCGGCCCTTGTCGTCCGGGTGGATCAGCTTGGCGAGCACACCTCCGACCAGCGCACCCGGCTCGAAGCCGAGGATCTGGTCATCCGACTTGCTCTGGAAGACCACCCTGCCTGCCGCATCGAGGATCGTGATGACATCACCCGAGCCCTGGACGATGGAGCGAAGGCGCGCCTCGCTGGCCTCTTGGGCAGCCAACGTCGCCTGAGCTTCGCGGGAGAGCGCTCGACTTTCACTCAGCAGCAGCAGGACCCCTGCGGTAGCTGCCACGAGCGCTGCGCCACCCAGGCCCAGCCGGATGCCCACTGAGGCGGCGACCACGGCCAGGCCGAGCAGAGCACAGGCGCAGACGAGAGCACCGATCGCGGCCACCCGGTGGATCCATGGACGCGCCAGCATTGACCCTCCTCATTGGACTATCGGCCGGACTGAGGGAAACCGAAGGGGATTCAGTCGACTACCGCAGAAAGGTCGTCCGCCCGGCGAGGAGTTCGGCTCTAGTAGTCGTGATCGGGCCAGTCTTCAGGGTTGCCGAGCGGCTGGGCGGCAAGAGATCGCAGGCGCCAACGCGGCAGCGCTCGTCCCATGTCGCGCGACGTCGCCCGGAGGGCGTTCATGGCGATGGACAGCGCGTGCTCCGCGTCATCACCATCCAGCACCAGCATGATCTCGACCCGACCCGCGCCCGGGCGCCCGGCCCACATCGCCTCGGGCACCCCGACGCCGACGAGCTCGCGTACCCACCGCTCGAACGCGGCTTCCGTCGCTGCCGTCGACGGCAGGGTGAGCTCGAGCTGGGTGCCGACCTGATAGCGCACGGCTAGCCGCAGACCGCGCCGTACGCCGCGGAGCCCACCAGCTTGGCGTACTTGCCGAGCACCCCCGTGGTGTACCGGGGCGGCGGCGGAGCCCAGCTTCCCCGGCGGTGAGCGAGCACGTCGGCGTCGACCAGCAGGTCAAGGGTCCGCCCGGCGAGATCCAGGCGGATCCGGTCGCCCTCGCGAACCAAGGCGATCGGCCCACCGTCTGCTGCCTCCGGCGCGACATGGCCGACGCAGAGCCCCGTCGTACCACCGGAGAAACGACCGTCGGTGAGCAGCAGGACCTCTTTGCCTAGTCCGGCTCCCTTGATGGCCCCGGTCACCATGAGCATCTCCCGCATGCCGGGTCCGCCCTTGGGGCCCTCATAGCGGATGACGACCACGTCACCCGGCTTCAGCCGTCCGGCCACCAGGGCGTCCATCGCTCCCTGCTCGCCGTCGAAGACTCGGGCCGGCCCCTCGAAGAGCCCGCTGCCGACACCGCCACCCTCGACAGCGCCGTGGTCGAAGCCGGCGCTCTTCACGACCGCCCCCTCGGGAGCCAAACTGCCTCGCAAGATCGTCAGGCCGCCGGTGCGATGCAGCGGGCTCGACAACGCGCGGATGACCTCACCATCCGGTGCGGCGGGTGCTAGCTGCTCCAGGTTCTCGGCCACGCTGCGTCCGGTGCACGTCATCGCCTCGCCGTGCAGCAGTCCGGCGTCGAGCAGCGCTTTCATGACGACGGGCACGCCGCCGACGCGGTCGACGTCTGCCATGGCGTAGGTGCCGAAGGGCTTGACGTCCGCGATGTGCGGCACCTTCTCCCCGATGCGCTGGAAGTCGTCCAGCCCGAGGTCGACCTGCGCTTCGTGAGCGATAGCCAGCAGGTGCAGGACTGCGTTGGTTGAGCCGCCGAGCGCCATCACGACGGTGATGGCGTTGTCGAACGCCTCCTTCGTCAAGATCCGGCGCGCGGTGATGCCGTATTCGATGAGGCGGACGACGGCGGCGCCCGAGCGGGTGGCGATGTCATCGCGGCGCCGGTCCACGGCCGGCGGCGCGGCCGAGCCGGGTAGGGCCATGCCGAGCGCTTCAGCGGCCGCGGCCATCGTGTTGGCGGTGTACATGCCGCCGCAGGCACCCTCTCCGGGGCAGGTGGCCTTCTCGATCTCGGTGAGCTCGGCCCGGGTGATCAGGCCACGCGCACAGGCACCGACCCCCTCGAACACGTCGATGATCGTGAGGTCGCGGTCGCCCAGCCGGCCGGGCAGCGTCGTACCGGCGTAGACGAACACGCTGGCGAGGTCGAGCCGGGCCGCCGCCATCAGCATGCCGGGGAGCGACTTGTCGCAGCCGGCCAACGTCACCGTGCCGTCGAAGCGCTCGGCGAAGACGACCGTCTCGACCGAGTCGGCGATGACTTCGCGGGACACCAGCGAGGCACGCATGCCCTCGTGACCCATGGAGATGCCGTCCGACACGGAGATGGTGCCGAACGTCATCGGGAAGCCCCCGGCTTGCCGTACGCCGACTTTGGCCGCCTTGGCCAGCCGCTCGAGCGAGAGGTTGCAGGGGGTGATCTCGTTCCACGAGGACGCGATGCCGATCTGCGGCTTGTCCCAGTCGTCATCAGTCATGCCGACCGCGCGCAGCATCGCCCGCGCGGGAGCGCGCAGGTCGCCATCAGTCACCTCATGGCTGCGCGGCTTGCGGGAATCCGCCCGGTCACTCACGCCGGTGAGCATAGGCGGCGGCGCGGCGCGTACCGCGGCGCGGTCCAGCGACCGTCGCGCCACACAACTTGAGCGAGGCACCTCGTCTTCCCGCACGGCAACGTCGCGCACGCGGCCCCGGGCGGCGGAGGTGTGGCTGAATGGTCGCTCCGCGAGATGAGTTGCCGCTAGCGTTGAGCGCATGGAGCAGCCGCGACCGCCCGGCATGGAGCAGCTGCGGCCGACCAGTGCGGACGGCACGGTCGTGCACGGGTGGGTGCGCGGCACCGGTCGCGCCGTGCTGATCGCCAACGGGCTCGGCTCCGGTGCCGCCGCCTGGCCGGCGGTCGTGGGCGAGGACACTGGCTATCGTGCCGCTGGCTGGCACTATCGCGGCCTGGCCGGCTCGCCACGGCCGCGAGACGAGCGGCACATCAGCGTCGACCACCACGTCGACGACGCGGTCGCGGTGATGGACGCGGCTGACATGTCGCGCGCCCTCGTCGTCGCATGGTCTGTCGGCGTCAACGTCGCGTTCGAGCTGGCCCTGCGGCATCCCGATCGGGTGGCCGGGATCCTCGCTGTGTCGGGCGTGCCCGGGGGCACCTTCGGCGCGATGTTCGCCCCCGCGCGCCTTCCGACTCCGATGCGGCACGGCGTGGGGGTGGCCGCGGCTCGCGTGCTGCGTGGGGTCGGGCCGGCTCTCGGCGCCGTGTCCCGCCGCGTCGAGCCCACACCTCAGCTGGTCCGACGTCTCGCCCGGCTCGGAGTCGTCGACCGGGCGGTCGACGTCGAGACGATGCGCGCCACGCTGGACGGCTTCGCCCGGCACGACTTCCGCTGGTACTTCACCTTGGCCCTGGGCATCGCCCGCCATCGCGCCATGGACCTGCACGACTTCCCGGTCCCGACCCTGTTCGTCACCGGTCGCAAGGACATGCTGGCGTCAGCGGACGATGTCGCGAAGGCAGCCGCCGCTGTCCCGGGTGCTGAGCTCGAAGTCGTGGCCGGGACGCACTACCTCCCGCTTGAGCAGCCCGAGCTGGTGCGCGAGCTGCTCAGCCAGCTCGCCGCGCGCTGCGCGGTCTGAGCCGCCGGGCCGCGGTGTGCCCGGCCGCGGCAAGAGCGACGGAGAGCAGCCCCGGCAGCAGGTAGTCGCCCGCCCCGGTCGACGCCAGGTTGCCCGCGACGACCGGTGCGGTCACGGTGGCGGGTGCCGGCGCGGGTGCCGGCACCGGGGCGGGCGCGGGGCGGGGTCCGGGCCGAGAGGCCGGCCCGGAGCCCGAAGCGGGGCCCGAGGGGGCGCTTGACGCGGCCCTGCGCGCAGCGAGCTCGGACGACACTGCCGCCTTCGTGTTGGCGGCAATCTCCGCTTTCAGGGCCGCCGGCACCGGGGCGCCGACGAAGACCTGACGCGAGACCGACGGCACAAGGCCGGAGCCACTCTCGCGATTCGCGAAGAGCATGTAGGGCCCGGCTGGGGCGACGGCGGACGACGGCGGCGCGAGGACGGTGACCGACTTCGCGGTACGGGCGACGATGGGCAGCTCCACCGTGCGCTGATCGGCATCCACCAGGTGGGTCAGTGCGGTGTTGCGCACCACGACCACGGACTTCACGGACGGGGCGTCGGTGACCGCGACCGTGATCCGCTTGCCGTAGGCCAGCGAGCCGGCGACGTCTGTGATGACGGGCCGGGCACCCTTGAAGAGATACGGCGGGCTGAATATCTCGAATGACGGGTCGCGCAGCGCGGGTGAGAGACCCAGCGGTTCGAAGGCGGGGTTGGCCGCGGCGTAGCCGGTGTTGATAGGTGCGTGACCGCCCACGAGGACCCGTCCGTCCGGAAGCAGCACGGCGGTGTTGTGGTAGGTCCGGGCCTTCGACTGGGCAGCCAGCTCGGTCCACTTGTTGGTCTCGGGGTCGTAGATCTCCGGAGTCTTCACCGGGACGCCACTCCCCGGCGCGATGACCTCATCGAGACTGGAGCCGTTGAAAGCGATGACCTCGCCCGTGGGCAGCGCGACGCCCGTGGAGTACCAGCGGGGGTTGTTCAGCGTTCCGCCGACCTTGGTCGTCAGGCGGGGGGTCGGGCCGGACACGTCGACAGTGTTGACCTGGCTGGTGGCGATCGCGGTCGCCGTGCCGGGGGACACGCCTGAGACACCGCCGCCAGAGAGGAAGGAAGCGCTGGTGTACGGCGGGCGGAGCGTCAGCGCCGTGGAGAACGCCGAGCCGCGGAAGCCGGGCGACGTCGTACCCAGGCCCGGCACGCCGAGATCGGTCCAGGCCTTCTTGGCCGGGTCGTAGGAGGCGGCGATATTCCACAGCGCCTCGTCGTAGGACTGGCCAGACGGGTTGAAGGTCTGACCGGCGGCGTCGTAGTAGACGTGGCCGTTGGGCAGCAGGTGCATGCGCGGGTAGAGCGGCAGCGAACGGTCGGCCGAGGCCGGGTTGAGCACCCAGGTGCCGGTCTTCGGGTTGTACGTCTCGGTCTGCTTGACGTTGGTGCCGGAGTCAGCCGGTCGGGTCGGGTAGAACGGCTTGATCAGCTTCGTGACGCCCGACACGGCGAGGATCGTGCCGTCCGGCAGGGTCGTGAGGGAGGGGTACCACCGGCCGTAGGTCATCGACGCGGTCTGCGTCCACACCTGCGTCGCCGGATCGAAGATGCGGGCGTTCTTCAAGCCCTGGAGCTCGGTCACGCCGTACGGCGTGCCGGAGATACCCGGCTCGGAGTAGTACTGCGTGCCGCCCGCGACGAAGATGCGCCCGTCTGCGAGCTGGAGCTGGTCCGAGCAGAACAGATCTCCGTCGTTGCGCGGGTTCTGGTCCACCACGCCGGGCCCACCCGGGACGGCCGGCTCCTCGGGCACCCCATCAGGGTTCGCGCCGCCATCGGCCGGACTCGGCACCGACCACGACGGCGTGCCGTTGCGCAAGGAGAGCACCCGGCTCTGGTCGTTCTGTGCTACAGCGCCGTACTCACCGACCGTGCTGAGCTCGACGTCCTCCTCACCCTCCAGTGCGTCCCAATAGAGGATCTTGCCGTTGGCGAGCACGATGGCGCTTGCCCCGGCTGGCTTGCAGATCGCCCGGTTGTCAGCATCCTGGACGCATTTGACGCCGGCCTCCTCGAACGGCGCCGCAAAGGAGCCGGTCGACGCCCGAGGGTCCTCCGCCGCGGCCGCCGTGGGGCCGAAGGACGGGACGAGCGTGACGGCCAGGACGCTGGTGAGCGCGAGAGCACGGGGGTTGCTCATGAGATTTTGCCTCCGGGTCAGGGGCAAGGCTTCTACTTACACGACGGCGAAGAGGTGCATTCGTCGTGCTCTACTCGCTTCCTTCTCGTTCGTAGCGGCTGATCCTGCTGTCCGACCGGCCGAAATGCACAAGGGCCTGGCAGACAGCAGTCAGATGCGACGGCGGCGACCCACGGCCACGGCGACGAGAACCAGCACACCGGCCAGACCCGCGAGGCCAGCAGTGAGTCGACTGCTCAGGTTCCCTCCAGCTTCGCCGTCGGCCGCCACGTCGAACGGCACAAAGCTCGTGGTGCCGGTCACGTCGGTGCGCACCCCAGCGATCTCCAGCGGAATGGTCCACCGCACCAGCACCGTCGGCCGCCGACGGCGCTGGACCTCGGCCGGCACGACGGGCTCGCTGTAGCGCAGCCTCAGGTCCAGCCAGGAGTACGTCGGCGCGTTGGAGACGACGGTGAGCCCCTCCCCCGACGGCGCGGCAGTGACCTCCCCGCCCTTGGCCCGCGAGTCCTCGAGATGCACGCGGCTGCGCCGGTTGACGCCGACCCAGTCGGGTCGGATCAGGGCGAAGAGCTCACCGTCGGGGCCGAGCACCCGGACCTCACCACCGGTGTCGTTGCGCAGGAACACGCCCGGCAGCCGGCCGTCGACCGTGGCCATCACGACGCCGTCGGGGACGTCCCGCGACGCAAGCGCCGTGACGATGCGGCCCAGCACCGGGCGGTACTCGAGGTGCCCGCGCAAGGTGATCTCCGTCGCGCCGTATTGAAGCGGCACGGTCCAGTCGGCCAGCCGCGACCGGACCTTGGCGGCCCGCACCGCAGGGGGGACGACGACTTCGGACGGGTGCAGGCGGTGGTCGAACCAGCCCCAGCTCGGCTCCATCTGCACCGTGGCGAAACGCGGCGGGCCGAGAGTCGCCGGCACCCGCGCGCGGCCCTGCGGGGCATTCGACTCGTACCACGCGCGTGAGCCGAAGTTGGCTTCCACGCCGGCGGCGGAGACCCGGAGGAATACCTCGCCGGTGTCGGCCACCGCCTGCAGCGGGGTCGAGGTGGTGTTCTCGGCCAGCAGCTGGGCCGCGATGCTGGACACGACCTGCACCGTCACGCCGGCTGGCAACGCAGGGGTGATCGAGTCGAGGACAGTGACCACACCAGGATCACCTTCGTGCGCCCCGCCTGGCGCAGCGGCGGCGCACAGGACAGCCGCTGCTACGACGATCAGCAGAGCCAGCCGCCGGCACACGACTAGGCAGTCGCGGGGTCGACGCCGAGGCGCTGCAGGACGAGGTCGCGTACGACGGCGGCGTTGGCCTGCCCTCGGGTGGCCTTCATCACCGCACCGACTAGGGCCCCGGCTGCGGCCACCTTGCCGTCGCGGACCTTCTGCGCGACCTCGGGCTGAGCGGCGATCGCGTCGTCGACCGCCGCGCCGAGCGCGCCGACGTCGCTGACCTGGCGCAGTCCCTTGGCGGCGACGACGGCGTCAGGGTCCTCGCCGGTCTCGACGATGCCGGCGAAGACCTGCTTCGCCATCGTCGCTGTCAGCGTGCCATCGGCGATCAGCTGGCAGACCCGGGCGACCTGCGCTGGGGTGACGCCGAGCTCGCCGGGCTCGATCTCAGCGGCGTTAGCCTGCGCAAGCAGGTCACCGAGCCACCAGTTGCGGGCGTCAGCGGCCGGCGCGCCGGCCTCGACGCTGGCCAGCACGAGGTCGAGAACCCCGGCGTTGGCCATAGCTGCCTGGTCGGCTTCGGTCAGCCCCAGCTCGGCAGTGAGGCGCCGGCGGCGCTCGGCCGGCATCTCCGGGAGTGACGCGCGGAGCTCCTCGACCCACTCCCGCGACGGTGCGATCGGCACGAGGTCCGGCTCCGGGAAGTAGCGGTAGTCCTGCGCTTCTTCCTTGCTCCGCCCGGACGTCGTCGTACCGGAGTCCTCGTGGAAGTGCCGGGTCTCCTGGACGATCCGCTCACCGGCGTCGAGGCGCACCGCCTGACGGGTCACCTCGTGGTGGACCGCCCGCTCGACGGAGCGAAGCGAGTTGACGTTCTTGACCTCGGCCCGGGTGCCGAGCGTCTCACTGCCGATGGGGCGCAGGGAGACGTTGACGTCACAGCGCAGCGAGCCCTCCTCCATCTTCACGTCGCTCGCGCCGATCGCGCGCACGACGTCACGCAGCGCAGCGACGTAGGCCTTGGCGACGGCGGCCGATCCGATGTCAGGGCGGGTGACGATCTCGACGAGGGGGATGCCGGCGCGGTTGTAGTCGACGAGGGAGTGGTCAGCGCCGTGGATACGACCGGTTGCTCCGCCGACATGGAGGCTCTTGCCGGTGTCCTCCTCGAGGTGCACGCGCTCGATGCCGATGCGATGTGTCTCGCCGCCGGACTCCACGTCGAGCCAGCCGTCAGTGCAGAGCGGCTCGTCGTACTGGCTGATCTGGAAGTTCTTCGGCATGTCCGGGTAGAAGTAGTTCTTGCGGGCGAACCGGCACCACTGGGCGATCTCGCAGTGCAGGGCGAGTCCGATCAGGATCGTGTAGCGGATCGCCGCCTCGTTGGCTACTGGCAGCGCGCCCGGCAGTCCCAGGCAGACGGGGCAGGTGTGCGCGTTCGGAGCGCCGCCGAAAGCTGTCGTGCAGCCGCAGAACATCTTCGACAGCGTGCCCAGCTCGACGTGGGTCTCCATGCCGACCACCGGCTCCCACCGGCTCAGCGCCTCGTCCACCGTCGGAACGGTCACAGTGCCGGCGCTCCATCCAGAATCGGGCCGTGGGCATCGACGTACGCCGCTTCGAACGCGGCAGCGACGCGATACATCCGGTCGTCGGCCAGGGCCGGCGCCATGATCTGCAAACCGACAGGCAGGCCGTCGTCAGGGGCCAGCCCACATGGCACGCTCATAGCCGCGCCGCCCGAGAGGTTGGAAGGAATGGTGCACAAGTCGGCGAGGTACATCGCGAGCGGGTCGTCGATGCGCTCACCGAGGCGGAACGCCGTCGTGGGCGTCGTGGGGGACACCAGCACATCGCAGCGTTCGAAGGCAGCAGTGAAGTCGTCGGTGATCAGAGTGCGCACCCTCTGCGCCTGGCCGTAGAAGGCGTCGTAATAGCCGGAGGACAGCGCATAGGTGCCGAGGACGATGCGGCGCTTCACTTCATCACCGAAGCCTGCGTCGCGGGTCATCGACATGACCTCTTCGGCACTGCGTGTGCCGTCGTCACCGACCCGCAGGCCGTAGCGCATCGCGTCGAAGCGAGCGAGGTTGGACGAGCACTCGCTCGGCAGGATCAGGTAGTAGGCCGCGAGGGCGTAGGTGAAGTGCGGGCAGGAGACCTCGACGACCTGCGCACCTAGATCGGTGAGCGTGTCGACTGCCTCGCGGAAGCGCTGCTCGACACCCGCCTGGTAGCCGTCGCCGGCGAACTCCCTTACGACGCCGATGCGCATCCCCTTCACGTCTGCACGGCGCGCCGCGTCGACGACTGCGGGCGCCGGCGCGTCGATGGAGGTGGAGTCGAACGGGTCGTGGCCGGCGATGACCTCGTGCAGGAGGGCGGCGTCGAGCACGTTGCGGGCGCACGGCCCGGCCTGGTCCAGCGACGAGGCGAGCGCGATCAAGCCGTAGCGTGACACGCCCCCGTAGGTCGGCTTCGCGCCGACCGTGCCGGTCACCGCAGCAGGCTGGCGGATCGAGCCGCCGGTGTCAGTGCCGATGGCAAGGGGGGCGAAGTAGGCAGCGACGCTGGCGCTGCTCCCGCCGCCGCTGCCGCCGGGGATGCGGTCGAGGTCCCACGGGTTGTGCGTCGGCCCGAAGGCGGAGTTCTCGGTCGACGAGCCCATCGCGAACTCGTCCATGTTTGTCTTGCCGAGGATGACGAGGCCCGCGTCTTTGATCCGCCGGGTGACCGTCGCGTCGTACGGCGGCCGCCAGCCCTCCAGGATCTTCGAGCCGCAGGTCGTCGGCACACCTTCCATCGTGAAGACGTCCTTGAGCGCGAGCGGCACCCCGGCCAGCGGCCCGAGCTGCTCACCCGCTGCGCGCCGTTCATCGACCCTGCGCGCTGCGGCGATCGCCCCCTCCGCGTCGACGTGGAGAAACGCGTGCACCTTCTCGTCGACCTTGGCGATGCGGTCGAGGTGCGCCTGGGTGACGTCCTCGGCAGAGGCCTCGCCGTCACGGACGATCCGAGCAGTCTCAGCGGCAGTGAGCCGAGTGAGGTCGCTCACCTAGCTCTCCTCGTCGAGGATGCGCGGCACGCGGAAACGCACGCCCTCGGTCGCCGGTGCCGCCGCAAGAGCGGCTGCCGGATCAAGGGATGGACGCACTTCGTCGGGCCGGAAGACGTTGGTGAGCGGCACCGAGTGACTGGTAGGCACGATGTCGTCGGCGGCGACCTCGGCAACCCGCGCAACCGCGCCGAGGATGACCTCCAGCTGGGTCGCGAAGTGCTCGAGCTCGTCCTCGCTCAGCGCAAGTCGGGACAGCCGAGCGAGGTGCGCGACCTCGTCGCGCGTGATAGCCATGACCCTCAGTCTACGGGCGCCGCCGCGACGGTGGCCCGGGCAGCGTCGGGTCCGTCGGTGAGAAGCAGCTGCAGGCCGTTCTCGTCGAGGACCGGCACGCCGAGCTGCAACGCCTTGTCATGCTTGGAGCCAGGCGACTCCCCGGCAACGACGAACGAGGTCTTCTTCGACACCGAGCTGCTCACCTTGCCGCCAAGGGCCTGCACCGCCTCGGTAGCCGAGTCACGGCTGAAGCCAACCAGCGACCCGGTGATCACCACGGTGACGCCGTCGAGAGGACGCGGCCCGTCATCGGTCGACTCCTCGGCGAGGCGGACACCTGCGCGCCGCCACTTCTCGATCACGTCGCGGTGCCAGTCGACGGCGAACCACTCGACCACCGCCGCAGCGATGATCGGGCCGACACCTTCGACGGCAGCCAGCTCATCGAGACTGGCCGCCGCGATGCGGTCCACCGAGCGCATCTCCCGCGCCAGGGCCTGCGCGGCGGTCGGCCCGACGTGCCGGATCGACAGTGCCACGATCACCCGCCACAGGGCACGACTCCGCGCCGTCTCGAGGTTGCCCAGCAGCTTCGCCGCGTTCGCCGCCAGCTCGCCGTCCTTGCGGCGGAAGAACTCGCTGCGCGCAAGCGTGTCACCGTCAAGAGCGAACAGATCCCCCTCGTCCTCGACTAGACCAGCATCCAGCAGCGCCGCCGCCGCTTCGTAGCCCAGGTTCTCGATGTCGAAAGCGCCCCGGCCCGCGACGAAGTACAGGCGCTCACGCAGCTGGGCGGGGCAGGACCGGATGTTGGGACACCGCAGGTCGACGTCGCCCTCCTTGGTCGGGGCGAGCGGCGTCGTGCACGAGGGGCAGATGGTGGGCATCTGCCACTCCGGGCGGCCATCGTGCTCCTCGTCCGCGACGAAAGTCAGCACCTCCGGGATGACGTCGCCCGCCTTGCGCAGCACCACCATGTCGCCCGGGCGGACCCCCTTCCGGCGCACCTCGTGCGCGTTGTGCAGGGTCGCTTGGCTGACCGTCGAACCGCTGACCCGCACGGGCTCCATCACGGCGTACGGCGTCACCCGGCCGGTGCGCCCGACGTTGACCTCGATGGAGAGCAGCCGCGTGGTCACCTCCTCGGGCGGGTACTTGAAGGCGATCGCCCACCGCGGAGATTTCGACGTCGAGCCGAGCTGGCGCTGAAGTGCCAGCGAGTCGACCTTGACCACGACGCCGTCGATCTCGTGCTCGATGTCGTGTCGGTGCGCTCCCCAACGCGCCACGTAGGCCTGCACCTCGGTCAGGTGGTCGAACACCTCGAACCGCGGTGACACGGGCAGTCCCAGGTCGCGAAGGGCGGCGTACGCTTCGCTCTGGGTCGAGACCGTGAAGCCCTCGTGCGCGCCGACACCGTGCAGCAGCATGCGGAGAGGGCGAGTCGCGGTCACGCGCGGGTCCTTCTGTCGCAGCGACCCAGCGGCCGCGTTGCGCGGGTTGGCGAAGGGCGCCTTGCCGAGCGCGACCAGACCCGCGTTGAGATCCTCGAACTTCTCGACCGGGAAGTACACCTCACCCCGGACCTCAAGCAGCTCGGGCACCCCCGGTCCGGTGAGGACGTCGGGAACGTCGGCGAGGGTGCGCACATTGGGCGTCACGTCCTCACCGATCCGCCCGTCGCCTCGGGTGGCGGCGCGCACCAGACGACCGCGCTCGTAGACCAGGGCGACCGCAAGGCCGTCGATCTTGAGCTCGCAGAGGTAAGTCGCGCGGCCGGCACCCACCTCCCGGTCCACCCGGGCGGCCCACGTCTCGAGCTCGGTGTCGGTGAAGGCGTTGTCCAAGCTCATCAGCCGCTGCAGGTGCTCCACCGGCGTGAACAGCGTTGTGTACGCCGCGCCGCCGACCTGCTGCGTCGGGGAGTCCGGGGTCCGCAGGCTCGGGTGATCGCTCTCGATCGACTCGAGCTCGCGCATGAGCGCGTCGAACTCCCCGTCGGCTGCGGTGGGCGCATCCAGCACGTAGTAGCGGTAGCGGTGGTCCGCGATCGTCGCGGAGAGCTCAGCGTGCCTCTCTGCCGCGGCGACCGGCACGCCACCGACCGTGACGGTCGAACCGTCCTCGCCGTCGCGGGCTGTCACAACTCCTCCGGCGACTCGGCCAAGCTGCGACCAGCCTCGCGTAGTCGGGTCAGCACGGCCCGCGCGTAGGTCGGCGAGGCGCCCGCCAGTCCGCAAGCCGGCGTCAGCACGGCGCGACGGGCGAGCTCCTCCGGCGGATAGGACAGATCTCGCCACAGCCGCCGCGCCGGAGCGGCGGTCTGCGCGACCGAAGTGGCGTCCAGGTCAGTGTCTACGCCCGGCAGGAGACCGATCAGCAGGCGCGCTCCGTCATCCAGGATGCCGGCAAGGTCGTCGTAATCAGCTCGCGGGGAGACCCGAGCCACGTCGAACGAGACGAACGCTGGTCGGGCCGCTCGCAGCACCCCCCACGGCAGTCGCGCGGCACAGCAGTGCACGCCGTACGGCCGGCCGCTCGCGGTGCCTACCTGTGCCAGAGCCGTGGTGAGCTCGGTGTCACCTATCGCGGGCAGCGCACCGAAGCCGCTGGCTGTGGGCACGTGCCCGGCGCCGACTGCCGGCAGGGAGGGCTCGTCCAGCTGCACGATCACCGCAGCCGCAGGCACTCGCCGAGCCACCTCTGCGACGTGCGCAGCGACCCCCTCGGCGAGGGAGGAGTGCAGATCCGCCCAGGCCGTGGGGTCGCGCAAGACGCGATCGCCGCGCGTCAGCTCCACTCCGGCCGCGAGGGTCCACGGCCCGGTGACCTGGACTTTCAGGAGCCCGTCGTAGCCGAGGAAAGCGATCTCCAGGGCATCGAGATCGCGGGAGAGCAGATCGCGAGCGCGTTGCTCGTCGAGGCCACCGCGTGGGGTGACGCGCCATCCGGACGGCTGCAGGTCCACGTGCAGGTCCACCAGCATCGCGGCAGCTCGACCGACCATTCCGGCACCGGGGCCACGGGCCGGCAGCTCGGGAAGGTGACCCAGCACCGGCAGCTCTCCGGCGACCGTCATCGACGCATCCAGCGGCTCAGTGCCGGGCATCGACCCGATGCCGGTCGCGGCGCCGGCCGGCCAGACGACGTCCATCAGCTCGCCGAGCGATCAGCGGCCGCGGCGGGCCGCCGGCTTGGTCGTCTTCTTCGCGGTGCGCGGTGCGGGTGCGGCTGCCCGGCTGGCGGTGCGCCCCGTGGGCTTGGCTGTGCCTTTGCGCGTCGCCGGCTTCGGCGTCGCGCTCCTCCGAGCCGCTGGCTTCGGAGCCGGCGACTTAGGAGCGGCTGCCCGGCGAGCAGCCGGCTTCGGTGTCGAAGTCTTGTCGGCCGTCGGCTTCCCCGCGGCGGACCTCCGGGGAGCCGGCTTGCTGCTCGCTCTGCGCGCCGTCGGCTTCGGCGCCCGCCCGCCGGCAGGGGCCCGCGCACTGCGCCCGCTATCGAGGAAGTCGTCGAGGTCGTCGTCCTGGTCGTCGTCGAGATCGTCAGCCAGAGCGACGCCAACCTCGCTCGTGCTCGCTGCCGCGCGCCGGGTGCGGGCGCCGCCCTCCAGCCAGGTCAGGTCGGAGCGGAGGGCGGCCACGAGGTCGGAGCGGTCCGCCGTCTCGCCGCGAACGGCGATCGAATAGCGCTGGATGACTTCGAGATCGGTGAGTCGCACATCTGCCATGCGGTGCAGCCTAGCTGAACGCGTTACGCCGGCGACGGCTCCTCAGCGGGCGTCCTCAATGGTGGCCGAGCCGATCACCCGGCTCCCGTCGTACATCACCACCGCCTGGCCGGGCGCCACCGCCCGCAACGGCTTCGCGAGCGAGAGCTCGACCGTGTCATCGACCCGAGCTGCCATGGCGGGTACGACGTCGCCGTGCGCGCGAACCTGCACCAGGCAGTCGAAGTCGGCAGCGGGCGTGCTGCCGGTCCACCGCGGGCGGAGCCCGGTGATGCTTCTGACGTCGAGACTCTCGGCGGGACCCACCGTGACTGTGTTGTTCACCGGCGAGATGGACAGCACGTAGCGCGGCCGACCGTCGGGCGCCGGCGAACTCAGGGCGAGCCCGCGCCGTTGGCCGACCGTCATGCCGGGTGCGCCGCCATGACGGCCCACGACGCTGCCCGTCTCGTCGACGACGTCGCCGGGCGCCGACGGGATGCGCTCGCTGAGCCACCCCCGCGTGTTGCCAGAGGGGATGAAGCAGATGTCGTGCGAGTCAGGCTTGTCGGCGACCGCCAGCCCCCTGGCTTCTGCTTCGCGACGCACAGCGGACTTCGTCGAAGAGCCCAGAGGAAACATCGCCCCGGCCAGCTGGTCGGCGCTCAGCACCGCGAGAACGTAGGACTGGTCCTTCGCCTGATCGGCCGCCCGATGGAGCTGCCGGCCTCCGGCGTCCTCAGTGAGACGCGCGTAGTGCCCGGTGCACACCGCCTCGAAGCCGAGCGCCCGCGCCTTGTCGAGCACTGCGGCGAACTTGATGCGCTCGTTGCAGCGCAGGCATGGGTTGGGGGTGCGGCCAGCGGCGTACTCGGCGACGAAGTCGTCGACGACATCGGACTGAAAGCGCTCGGCCATGTCCCAGACGTAGAAAGGGATTCCCACGACGTCAGCCGCCCGACGTGCGTCTCGCGCGTCCTCCAGGGTGCAGCACCCGCGGGCACCGTCGCGGTGCGCCGCGGGCGACGGTGAGAGCGCTAAGTGCACGCCCGTGACGTCGTGGCCGGCGTCGACTGCCCGGGCTGCCGCGACGGCCGAGTCGACGCCGCCGGACATCGCCGCAAGAACGCGCATGGATCAGGGACTTGGACGCGCGGTGAGCCCAGCGAGCCGAGCCCGCTCGACGACGGGCCCGATGGCCTCCGCCACGGCAGTCACGTCGGTGGCTGTCGAGCTCTCGCCGAGAGAGAAGCGCAGGGAGCCCCTCGCGCGCTCCTCAGGCAGACCCATCGCGACAAGGACGTGGCTCGGCCGCGCCACACCGGCAGTGCAGGCGGATCCCGTCGAGCATTCGATGCCTCGTGCATCGAGCAGCAGCAGGAGCGAGTCCCCCTCGCAGCCGGGGAAGGACAGGTGCGCGTTGCCGGGCAACCGGCGGGTGGGATCGCCGTTGAGCACCGCATCCGGCACAGCTTTCGTCACCTCGGCCACGAGCTGGTCTCGAAGAACGGTGAGCCGGGCCGAGCGCTCACCCGCGGATGACACGGCGCGGTCCACCGCTGTCGCGAAGCCGACGACTCCGGGGGTGTCGAGCGTGCCGGAGCGGACGTCGCGTTCCTGTCCGCCGCCGTGGAGCAGCGGCGTGCAGTCGACACCGACGCGCAGCAGCAGTGCGCCCACCCCCTTGGGTCCGCCGATCTTGTGCCCGGTGATCGTGAGGGCGTCCGCGCCGCACGCGGCGAAGTCGACCGGCACGGCCCCCAGCGCCTGCACGGCGTCAGTGTGAAACGGCACGTCGTACTCGCGTGCGATCGCGGCGAGCTCATCCACCGGCGCCACGGTGCCCACCTCGTTGTTGGCCCACATGACGCTCACCAACGCGACGTCGCTGCTGTCGACGAGGGCGCTGCGCAGCGAGTCCGGGTGCACCCGTCCGCAGTCGTCGACGGGTAGCCAGGTGACCGTCGCGCCCTCGTGCGCGACCAGCCACTCCACCGAGTCGAGCACGGCGTGGTGCTCGATGCTGCTCGCGATGATGCGAACTCGACGCGGGTCGGCCGCGCGACGGGCCCAGAAGATGCCCTTGACCGCGAGGTTGTCGCTCTCCGTGCCCCCGGCGGTGAAGATGATCTCCGAGGGTCGGGCGCCGACTGCTTGGGCAATGGCCTCTCGGGACTCTTCGATCGCGCGACGCGCGCGCCGGCCAGCGGCGTGAAGCGATGACGGGTTGCCGGCCTCAAGGATGAAGTACGGCGTCATCGCCGCGAGCACCTCAGGGTGCATCGGGGTGGTCGCGGCGTGGTCGAGGTAGGGCATCGCCCTCCCAGCCTACCGGCGCACAGAGATCCGGGTGCTCACGGCCTCCTCCAGCCGCCCGGTGCCACCCAATGCCGGCAGCTGGTCGGACTGCACGACGACGACCTGAGTCGGCGCCATCCCGGCCGCGGCCCGCACGTCGCGGTAGACCCCTACCGCCGCCTCGGTCTCGTCCCCACTGGGGTCGATGAAGACGAGCAGCTCGTCGAGCGAGGACCGCTGCGCCTTGCGCACCTCGACCCGCCAGTCGGTGAGGTCCGCACGGCCGGAGAGTGCTCCGGCAACGGCCCGCATGTCAGCCATGAACTCGCCGGCGGGCGTCTCAAGCGGCGCCACGAAGGCGCCGGTCCGCAGCGATGACGACACCCGCGGGACGGTGCGCCCGCACCCCTTGCAGGCGTCGACGGCAATCGGATCCGGTGCGACCTCCCCGGTCCGCCACCGCAGCAGCGCGGTGCCGCGAAAGCCGAGCTGGGTGATCACGAGCTCGCCGCCTGCCGCCGAGGCGGCCTTGTCACCGGTGTCCGGGTCGACGATCTCGACGATGTCGAGGTCGGGGTAGGTGTGCAGACCCGAGCCGGGCGCGCACTCGGCCCAGAGCACGCGGCCCTCCGCCGGGCCGTGCAGCGCGAGCACCCGCACCTGCTCGGATCCGGAAGCGCTGAGCGCCTCGCCGACCGCCGCACGTTCGTCGGCGGTGGGAGCGCCGAGCAGCAGCAGGGTGGTCACCGTGTCGAGGTGCGCGCCAGTCTCCGCGAGGTCGGCCAGCAGGTCGGCGGCCGTCGACGGCTCTGCGGCAAGCACAGTGGCCGGCACCACGCGCAAGGTCTCCACCAGCGCGAGCAGGTCGTCGCCCGGGAACAAGGCGGGAGCGCCAGCGGCTAGGGCGGCTAGCCGCAGCGCCTCGTGGTGCAGCCGGGGCGCCACCGGCACCGCGGAGACGAGCACGTCACGCGAGCTCAAGCCGAGGACCTGCCACGCCCGGTTCCCGGCGCGGGCCACAAGGTCGAGGTCGGACCGCGTCGAGGCGACGGGGAAGGTGAGCGCCTGGCCTGCGTAGTGGTAGGTCGTGGGTCGGATCTGCGCCTCGACCTGACGACGATAGGAGCTGCTTCCGATCGCCCGCTTAACCAGTGCCTTGCGCAGGTCGGGACCCCCAGCGTGCATAGCAAAGCCGGCCTCATCTGCCTGCAGCACCAGCCGGGCCGCCCCCCGCGGGTCCCCATCGGGGCAGATGTCGCGCTCCCCCACGGCCGGCACCTTCGAGAGCTGAGCCACGGTGGCGATGGAGTTGGCCGTCAGCCGCAACGCCGTGAACCGCTCGCGCCAGAACGGCGAGAAAGGCCCTACGGCATCGCGAAGCTGCCTGCGCAGCAGTGCGTCTGCGGCCTTTCGCTGCGCTTTCGGATCGCGCTTGTCCCAGCTGGACATCGAGGCCCCTCGAGAATTGTCAGGTCAGTGAGCGGACTCTAGCTGCCGACGTACGGGACTCAGGCCTTGCGCTTGACGATCTCCTGGGTCAGCGCCGGCACCACGGTATGCAGATCACCGACGACGCCGAAGTCCGCCAAGGCGAAGATCGGGGCATCGGGGTCCTTGTTGACCACGACGATCGTCTTCGACGTCTGCATGCCCGCCCGGTGCTGAATCGCACCGGAGATGCCGACTGCTACGTAGAGCTGGGGAGATACCGTCTTGCCGGTCTGGCCCACCTGGTTCTGGTGGGGATACCACCCGGCGTCAGTGGCGGCCCGGGAAGCGCCAACGGCGGCACCCAGGGCATCCGCGAGCTCTTCGACGACGGAGAACTTCTCGGCGGCGCCGAGCCCGCGCCCACCGGACACGACGATGGCGGCGTCGGTCAGCTCGGGACGCCCGCCCTTGGCCTCCACGACGCGCTCCACGATCCGGGCCGCCTTGTCCGAGTCGGACAGGCTCACCTCCACGGGCTGCACGGTTGCCGCCGCCGGCGCGGCCTCGGGCGGGGTGCTGTTGGGGCGCAGGCAGATGATGGGAGTGCCAGCGGTCACGGTCGACTGCACCACGGTGGCACCGCCGAACGCATTCTGGGTCGCCACGAACCCGTCGACCACGTCGACCGCGTCGGGAAGCAGACCTGAGCCGATCCGGACCGCCAGCCGCGCGGCGACCTCCTTGCCGCCCGGGGAGGAGGCGATGAACACAGCCGCGGGCGAGACATCGCCCACGATCGTGGCTAACGCCGCCGCGACGGGCGCGGTCTGGTGGTCAACGAAGTCCTCGCCCTCGGCGACGTACACCTTCTGCGCGCCGTACTCGGCGAGCTTGTCGACGATCGTGGCCGCCTGACCCGCTGCGCCGACGAACACCGCGCTCGGCTCACCCAGCTGACGTGCCTTGGTGAGCATCTCGAACGTGACCTTCTTCGCCGTGCCGTCGACATGCTCGACGAGGACGAGGATCTCTGCCATATCAGGGGCTCCTAGATGAACTTCTGCGACTGGAGGAACTCGGCGAGCTTCTGCGCGCCGTCGCCCTCGTCCTTGACCACGGTGCCGGCAGACCGCGGCGGCCGGGCCGCGAAGTCCTCCACCCGACTGGTGGCGTGCGCCAGGCCGACCTTGTCCCCGTCGATGCCGGCGTCGGCGATGGTCAGCGTGGTCATCGGCTTGGACTTGGCCGCCATGATCCCCTTGAACGACGGGTAGCGCGGCTCGTTGATCTTCTCGACCACGCTCACCACAGCGGGCAGCGACGACTCGAGGACGTCGTAGCCGTTCTCGGTCTGCCGATGGACTCGCAGCGTCGGTCCGTCGATCTCGACCTTCTTGGCCAAGGACATCTGCGGGAGGCCAAGCCGCTCGGCAAGCAGAGCCGGCATCACGGAGTTGCGGGAGTCGGTTGCCTCCGAGCCGGTGATGACGAGGTCGAACTCGAGGGTGCCGAGGACCTGGGCCAGGGCGTACGACGTCTGCACCGCGCACGAGCCGTGCAATGCCTCGTCGGTGAGGTGGACCGCCTTGTCCGCACCCATCGACAGAGCCTTGCGGATCGTCTCGACTGCCTTGGCGGGACCCATGGTCAGGATCGTCACCTCGCCACCGTGCGCCTCCTTCAGGCGCAGCGCCTCCTCCACGGCGTATTCGTCGATCTCGTTCATCACACCGTCGACCGAGGCGCGATCGAGGGTCTTGTCCGAGGCGTCGAGCTTCTTCTCAGCCCACGTGTCGGGCACCTGCTTGACGCAGACGACGATGTTCATGCCTGTCGCGACCTTTCGGGGGAGGACTGCAGCGCGTACGGACAGCGTTGCTTGCATTTGTTAGCGGGTCAAATCACGGGCTACCGTCCAGGTCGTGACCGTGCCGATCGAGCTGCCACCCCTCACCCTCACCGGTGAGCGCACCCTGCCCGGCATCGACGTCGAGAACTACTGGTATCGCAGGCACGAAGCCGTCTACCTCGCCGTGGCCGGGTTCTGCCGCGGCGCGGTAGTGGTCGACGCGGGCTGTGGTGAAGGGTACGGGGCAGCCCTCCTGCACCGCCTCGGCGCCGGCCGCGTGATCGGCACCGATCTCGCTCCCGAAGCCGTGGCCCATGCCGCCGCGCGGTACCCATTCGTCGACTTCGTGCGCGCGGATTCCGCGCAGCTCCCTCTCGCCGGAGCCGCGGCGGAGGTGGTGGTGAGCTCCCAGGTGATCGAGCACCTCGACGACCAGCCAGGCTTCGTCGCCGAGTGCGCGCGAGTGCTGCGCCCGGCCGGGACGCTGGTGCTCAGCACTCCCAACCGGTTCACCTTCTCGCCGGGACTGGCGCGCGCGGTCAACCCCTTCCACACCCGCGAGCTGTCTGCGGACGAGCTGGTCGCGCTGGTTGCGGACGACTTCGAGGTCGCGCGGCTGCTCGGCGTCTCCCACGGAAGCCGCCTGCGTCGGTGGGAAAGACGCCACGGGTCCCTCGTGGCGGCGCAGCTGGCCGTCCCGCCGGAGTCCTGGCCCCCGTCGCTCCGGTCGACGGTCAGCTCCGTCACCGCCGACGACTTCCGACTCTCCCCGCACGGCGTCGACAGCGCGCTGGACCTCGTGATCGTGGGTATCCGCCGCACGGCCTGCCGCGCTTCGTGAGCGGGCCGGTCGGCACCTGCTGCGTGGTGCTGCACACGCATCTGCCGTGGGTGGCGCACGCGGGAACGTGGCCGGTCGGCGAGGAGTGGCTCCACCAGGCGTGGTCGTCGTCGTACCTGCCGGTGGCCGACCTGCTCGCCCGGCTCGCTGCCGAGGGTCATCGTGACCTGCTCACCCTCGGGATCACTCCCGTCCTGCACGCGATGCTCGACGACCCCTACCTCCTGCGCGCGCAGCACACCTGGCTGGGCTACTGGCAGACCCGCGCGGTCGAGCTCTCTGCGTCGGGCCGTTTCGCCGACGTGGCGGCTGGCGAGCACCGACGCGCGACACGAGCCTTGACGTCCTTCGATCAGCACTGGCGCAACGGTGGGTCCCCGGTGCTCCGCGGGCTTGCCGACAGCGGCGTGGTCGAGATCCTCGGCGGGCCGGCGACGCATCCTTTCCAGCCACTGCTCAGCGACCGCCTTGTCGTCGACGCCCAGCTCGGGGTCGGCCTCGACGACCAGGCTCTGCGGCTGGGCGCGCGCCCGCGCGGGATCTGGGCGCCGGAGTGCGGCTACCGGCCTGGACTCGAGTCGTCGTACGCCGACGCAGGGGTCGGCCATTTCCTGGTCGACGGTCCGACGCTGCTGGCGTCGGCGCGCTCCGACGCGCTGGCGACCGGTGCGGGGTGGCGCGTAGGCGGCACCGACGTGGTCGCTTTCGGCCGCGACCTCGACGTCACCTACCGGGTGTGGTCGCCGCGCTCGGGCTACCCCGGTGGCCGCTGGTACCGCGACTTCCACCACTACGACCATCCCACCGGCATCCGCCCCTTCCGGGTGACCGGGCGGCGGGTGGCTGACCATGAGAAGAAGCCCTACGACGCCGCGGCGGCGGCAGCGGCGGTCCGAGTCGACGCTGCGGACTTCGTCGACGTCGTACGGCGACGTCTCGTCGACATCGCCGCGCGACGCGGGCGGACCGGCCTGGTCGTGGTGGGTTATGACACCGAGCTCTTCGGCCACTGGTGGCTGGAGGGACCCGAGTGGCTGGAGGCGGTGCTGCGGCTACTGCCCGCAGCCGGCGTCCGGCTCTCGACACTCGCCGGTGCCGTCGACGCGGGACACGCGGACGACTCGGTCGACCTCCAACCCGGCTCCTGGGGCTCCGGCAAGGACTGGCGGGTCTGGGACGGCGCCGCGGTCCGCGACCTGGTCGAGGAGTCCCGCGACGCGCAGCTGCGGCTGCTCGAGCTCGTCGACAAGACGGTGGCGGCGCGCCCAGGCCAGCGCATCGCAGCGTTGGACCAGCTGGCGCGAGAGGCCTTCCTGCTGACATCGAGCGACTGGTCGTTCATGGTCACCAAGGACAGCGCGGCGGGCTACGCGCGTTCTCGGCACGCCGCACACCTGGCGAGGTTCAACGAGATCGCGGCGCTGCTGTCCGCGCGCCGTGACGACGCTGCCGACCGGGTCGCTGCGCGATGGCGTTCGGTCGATGGGCCCTTCGGGCACCTCGACGCACGTCGGCTGCAGCGCCGGAATGCGACGATCGACGCGAGATGAACGTCCTGATGCTGTCCTGGGAGTACCCGCCGCTCGTCGTCGGTGGGCTCGGTCGACATGTGCACGCGCTGGCGACCAGCCTCGTCCAGGCTGGCCACGCCGTCGTCGTGATCAGCCGGGACCATCCGGACGCGCCTCCTGACACGGTCGTCGAGGGGGTGCGGGTGGTTCGCGTCATCGAAGACCCGCCGCTGGTCCCCTTCGAGGAGCTGCTCGCCTGGGTGATGGCGCTCAATCACGGACTCGTCCGCGCTGCGCTGATGGTCGCAGAGGACTTCGCCCCCGACGTCATCCACGCCCACGACTGGCTGGTTGCCCACGCAGCGAAGACCCTGAAGGACCACACGGGTGCACCGGTGGTGGCCACCGTGCATGCCACCGAGGCGGGTCGACATCAGGGCCACCTGCCCGGGCCGCTGAACCGCGCGGTGCACTCCGTCGAGTGGTGGCTCACGTACGAAGCCCGCCGGGTCATCACCTGCTCGACCTACATGCGGGAAGAAGTGGTCCGACTCTTCGCGCTGCCGCCTCAGAAGGTCGATGTCGTGCCTAACGGGATCGACCTCGAGCACTGGTCGGCCGATACGCACGCCGTGGCTGCGCTGCGCCAGCGACTCTCCTCCACGGGAGCCCCGGTGCTGCTCTACGCCGGGCGGCTGGAGTACGAGAAGGGCGTGCAGACGGTCCTTGCTGCCCTTCCTCGGCTACGGCGGCGCCACCCCGGACTGCGACTGGTGATCGCCGGGGTCGGCACTCGCACGGAGGAGCTGCACGCACTGGCCCGAACCCTGCGAGTGTCCCGGGCCATCACGTTCATGGGTTTCCTCGAGCCAGCCGATCTCGCCGTCGTCGCGGCTGCCGCCGACTGCGCCGTCGTGCCGTCGATCTACGAGCCGTTCGGCATGGTGGCGCTGGAGTGCGCTGCGGCCGGTACGCCGATCGTCGTCGCGGACACCGGCGGACTGCGCGAGTTCGTCACCCACGATATGACCGGCCTGCGCTTCCCGCCGGGGGACCAGGGCGCGCTGGCCGACGCCGTGACCAGGCTTCTCGGCGACGAGGTGCTGGGACAGCGCCTGGTCCGCGACGCGCGGACGCTGCTGGTGCGCGACTACACCTGGGCCGCGATCGCCCACCGAACCGCAGCGGTCTTCGAGCTCGCGGTGCGCGAGGAGCGGGCTATGCGTGCCGGGTTCGTGGCCGAGGCGAAGGTGCCGCTGCGGGTTCTCTACGGCCGCAGCGCGCTGCTGTCCGGCACCGACGAGCGGTAGGCCTCTCAGGTCCTCGCGCGTCGCCGGCGGACCGGGCGCGGGGCGGCGCCGTTGCTGGCCTTGTCTGCGTGCACCGTCCGCGCCGCGTCGGCGACCTTGCGGGCGATGTCAGCGTGCGCGAGCCGTTGCGCCTCAGCAGCGTGGTAGTCGTCGAGGCGGTTGCGGACGACTCGGGCCGGCACGCCGACAGCGATCGACCACGCCGGCACGTCCTTGTTGACGAGGGCATGCGACGCGATGACCGCGCCCTGGCCGATCGTGACGCCTTTGAGCACCGACGCCTTCTGACCCAGCCAGACGTCGGGGCCGATGCGCACCGGCGCTTTGACGATGCCCTGGTCCTTGATCGGCAGATGGATGTCGCTGAAGACGTGGTCGAAGTCACAGATGTAAACCCAGTCGGCTGCCAGTGCCGCCTCGCCGAATTCGATGTCGAGGTAGCAGTTGACGGTGTTGTCCTTGCCGAATACGCACTTGTCCCCGATGCGCAGGTTGCCCTCGTGGCACCGAATCGCATTGCCGCTCCCGATGTGCACCCACCGGCCAATCACGAGCCGACCGAAGCCCTTGCGGGCGTAGAGCTCGACGTTCTTGCCGAGGAAGACGAAGCCCTCCGTGATGATGTGCGGATTGCGTACCTTCCAGATGAAGAAGCGCCAGTAGCGCACGACGTACCACGGGGTGAACGCCCGGTGGCGCCACACCCATCGCAGCGACCCCACGGTCAGGAACCGCGCCTGCCTGGGGTCTCTTCCTCGCCGCACAGGTCCAGCGTATCGACTCGCGAACCGCTGCTGGAGCTCAGGAGTCGCTGAAGTCGAGGTCCTTCGTCTCGACCGTGCCGGCTGTCCGACCCGGCGCCTTCTGATCGGCCCAGTACATGTTGGTGTGCGCTATGACGAGGCCCGGTGGCGGCGCGCCCCACTCGGTCAGGTCCTCCGTCGTGTGCGCATCGCTGACCAAGGTGGCGTCGTATCCCCGGACGAGCGCGCCGTGCAACGTCGACCGGATGCACATGTCCGTCTGAGCGCCCACAACGACAAGGCGCCCGACGCTGAGATCGGCTAGCACCGTTTCGAGGGTCGTGTCCTCGAAGGAGTCCCCGTAGGCCTTCTCCACGACCGGCTCGCCCTCACCGGGACTGAGCTCAGGGACGATCTGCCATTCATCGCTTCCTCGCTGCATGCCCTTGTTGTTGTGCTGGACCCACACCACGGGAACCCGAGCGGCCCGCGCCTTCTCGACGACGCTGCCCACGTTGGCGACCACGATGTCGCGCTGGTGTGCACCGGTGACGACGCCGTTCTGCACGTCGACGACAAGCAGCGCGGTGTTCGGCCGGTTCTCGAGCGTGGTCACTGCTCTCCTAGTTCCCGTGTCTGGCGGGATCAGGTCCGTTCCCCGCGCCTTCTGTCAGCACTTTCCACCGTAGCCCGCGCGACTTCACCCACCAAAACCACCGAGATCGCCGTACCGAGCCCTCTTTTCCGGGGGTTTCAGTGGGTGAAGTCGAGGTTGGTGGAGTGGCGAGCCGCCACCTGTGGACAACGGCGGCGCGCCTTCGCGGAAATGGTCACCGTGGTCCGATGCGCACGGATGACTGGGATTATCGAGCGACGTCAGGAGCTCTGTTCACGCGAGCGGACGCCCTCGCTGCGGGCTATACACCCCGGCAGATCGAGGGCCTGCTACGACGCGGCGCATGGCGCGCAATCCGCGCCGGCGTCTACCTCGATCTCGCGGCCGGGTCATCGCTTGATGACCTCACCCTGCGAACGTCGGCCGCGCTCCTGCGGCTCGGTCCGGACGCCGCGGCAAGTCATCACACGGCAGCACTTCTCCGTTCGATCTCGCTGCTAGGCCCGCGCCCAGCGAGTCTCGACGTCACCCGTCCGACGGCGCCCGGCCGCACGCCCGCCAACCTGCCTGGGGTTCGCGCTCTGCGGGCCGGTCTTCCACCGACGCACGTCGTGGTCGTCGACGGCGTACGTCAAACAGCACCCTCGCGCACTGTGTTCGACCTCGCGCGCACCACGTCCTTTCGTGCGGGGGTGGTGACCGCCGACAGCGCACTGCACCAGGGCCTCACCTCCGTGGGCGAACTGCGCACAGTCGCAGACGACTGCCGTCGCTGGCCCGGACGCCTGCGGGCGCTCAAGACCATCGACTTCGCCGAGCCGCTCTCGGAGTCGGCGCTGGAGAGCGTCTCCCGGGTCATGTTTCGGGTGCACGATCTGCCGATGCCTCGCTCCCAGGTCGACCTCGGGGACAACGACGGCGCGATCGGCCGGGTCGACTTTCTCTGGGAGGCATTCGGCGTGATCGGCGAGGCAGACGGGCGGGTCAAGTACGCCAATGCTGAGGACCTGCTGCCCTTGTGGGCCGAAAAACAGCGCCAGGAGCGCTTGGAGGAAGCAGGTTTCATCGTCGTCCGGTGGACGTGGAGGCAGGTCTTCAACGAGCCGGAGCGCACCATCCGGCGCATCGCCGCCGCGCTGAATCGCGGAACCGCCCGTCGATCGGCGTAACGAGCCCCAGCGACACCCCAGCGCCCTCGACTTCACCCACTGAAACCACCGAGATCGAGGTCCAGACGCGCGAAATCGGTGGTTTAGTGGGTGAAGTCGGAGGGGTAGGGAGCAGGGGCGCCGACGGGCAGGTTACGGGCGATGGCCGGTGAGGAGGGCGTTGTAGAAGAGGGCGCGGGGTACGACGCGCGCCAGCACGACGTCGTCGAGCAGCGAGAGACGCTGCCAGGAGCGGTAGGCGAAGAAGCGCCAGCGATAGCCCAGCTTCTCCGGTCGCAGCGCTGCCTCCACAGTGCGCACCGGCCAGCCGAACCACGCCGCGGTCAGCTCCTCCGTCGCCACGGTGACGTCCACCGCCCCCGCGCAGACCGCGAGTCGGGCGAGCTCGTCGGGCCCGAAAGTGTGCAGGTCGACCTGCGACTCGAGAGCGGCCGCTTCGGAGGACGCCCGCAGCTCGTCAACTGGACGCCCCCAGGCAGAGAGGCCGGGCAGCCGGGTCAGCCGGGTGGTCGCGGCCCACGTCGCGTGAGAGAGCTTGCGGGCGATGCGGTCACCGAGGCGGGTCGGCTCGCCGGCGAAGACGAAGCGCCCGCCGGGCCGCAGCACCCGCAGCACCTCGCGCAGGGCCAGCTCGACGTCGGGAATGTGGTGCAGCACCGCATGGCCCACGACCAGGTCGAACGAGCTGTCGTCGAAGGGCAGCCGCTCGGCATCACACACCTCACCGCGCACCTGCAGGCCGAGTGCCTCGGCGTTGCGCTGCGCAACCTGGACCATTCCCGGTGAGATGTCGGTGACCGACGCGGCAGCGATGACGCCGGCCAGCATCAGGTTGAGGGTGAAGAACCCGGTGCCGCAGCCGACCTCAAGCACCTCGGCGTACGGCCAGCCATCAGTGCCGGCGATCTTGGCGAAGCGGTCCCGCGCGTAGTCGATGCAGCGTTCGTCGTAGCTGATCGACCACTTGTCGTCGTAGTGCTCGGCCTCGTAGTCGTGGTAGTCGATGTTGGCCTGCTTGGCTCCGGCCGCGGCCGCGACATCCATCTCAGCGCCCCACGAACTTCGCCTTGCCGGGACCGTGCTCGAGGAAGGACGACATCCCCGCCTTCTGGTCCTCGGTGGCGAACAAGGCGGCGAACAGGGTGCGCTCCAACATCAGCCCGGCCTCGAGAGAGCCCTCCACCCCGCGGTCGATGGCTTCCTTCGCCGCCCGAACGGCGTACGCCGGGCCGTCGGCGTAACGCGACACCATCGCGACCGCTGCCGAGTAGACATCGTCGGGAGCAACCACCTGGTCGACCAGGCCAATGGAAAGAGCCTCATCCGCGCCGACGAACCGGCCAGTGAAGATCAGGTCCTTGGCCTTGGCCGTGCCCACCAGCCTGGGCAGCCGCTGCGTGCCGCCGGCACCGGGGATGACGCCGAGCAGGATCTCCGGCTGGCCGAGCTTGGCATTGTCGCCGGCTACCCGGAAGTCGGCGCACAGCGCGAGCTCGCAGCCGCCGCCGAGGGCGAAGCCGGTGACCGCCGCGACAACTGGCTTGGGAATCGCTGCGACCGCGTCCAGGGCCTCCTGCAAGCCGCCGGCGATGCCCAGCATCTCGGCGTAGCCCCGGGGTGCCATCTCCTTGATGTCCGCGCCCGCCGCGAAGACCTTGGGACCGCCGTAGACCACCACGGCACGGACGTCGTCACGGACCGCGGCATCGCGCGCGGCATCGCGCAGCTCGGCGGTCAACACGCGGTTGATGGCATTCATCGGCGGGCGGTCCAGGCGAATCGTGCCGACGCCGTCGGCCACCTCGAGACGGACGAACTCAGGCACGGCGACGTCTCCTCAAGCTGACGGCAGGAAGCCGAGCCTACAAGCCGGCGAGCGCCGCCCGGACCGTCTCCGCGAGCGACCGTGGCCGCACGCCCAGCACCTCGAGCAGCGACTGCCCCGCGTCGCCGACGAGATCCTGGGCCCCATGAGCCGGCTGAGTCGGTCCTGGTGTTCCGCCGAGCTGGGACAGCAGCTCCCCGGCGGTCACGACGTCACGTCCCACCGCCGGCACCCGAATGTGCCCGTGCAGGTCACGCAGCCGGTCGGCCGCGACGAGCGCCTCGACTAGGTCGCCGACCCACAGCGGCGCGACCAGCTGGTTCGGGTCGGCGTACGACGGGAGCTCGGCGCGCGGGTCTGCCAAGGGGGCGAGCACGACTCCCACCTCGAGCACGACGGTGTCGTATTCGCTGCTCTCGAGCTCGCGCAACCCCGGATGCTCGTCATGCCGGCCGGCGAGACCAGCCAAGGCGACGATGCGCCGCAGCCCACTGTCCGGTGCCGCAGCCAGGACATCGGCGATGCCACTGAGCTGCTCCGCCACGCCGTCGCCTCGAAGGTGAATGACCGTGTGGGCACCTTCCAGTACGGCGCCGAACCGCTCGGTGTCCACCAGGTCCGACACGGCCGTCTTCACTCCCCTTGCCACGAGCGGGGTCACGGCGCCCCGGTCGTCGACCGTCGCGCGGAGGTCAAGCCCGGACCCGACTAGTGCGTCCACCACGAGTGCGCCGATGGGCGAGTCGGCGCCGGTGATGACAACGGGCACGACGTCGCCTCCCTGAGACACTTTCGACGCCGGTACCCTGCCACAGCCCACCGGTCCCCGATGGAAGAGTTTGTCCGTGAGCAGCCGACCGGTCTGGCCCGGCGAGTCCTCGCCCCTTGGCGCGCACTGGGACGGCGACGGAACCAACTTTGCCCTGTTCTCAGACGGGGCCGAGGCAGTGGACGTCTGCCTTTTCGGCGACGACGGGATCGAGCAGCGGATTCCTCTCAGCGAGATGACCAATCACATCTGGCACGGTTACCTGCCCGGGATCGGACCCGGCCAGCGCTACGGGTTTCGCTGCGACGGCCCGTTCGACCCGGCCTGGGGTGCGCGGTGGAACCCGTCGAAGCTGCTGCTGGACCCCTACGCGCGTGCAGTCGAGGGCT
>DATLOQ010000096.1:0-2391 GCA_035536235.1 Mycobacteriales bacterium | reverse complement strand
CATCCTCATCACGCACGACCTCGGCGTCGTCGCCGGCATGACCCAGCGCATCCACGTCATGTACGGCGGGAAGATCGTCGAGAAGGCCGACACTGGCGAGCTCTTCGCGAATCCCAAGATGCCGTACACCTGGGGCCTCCTCCGCTCGATCCCACGACTGGACGAGTCACGGAAGGCGAAGCTCCTGCCGATCGAGGGGCTGCCGCCGGACCTCATCGCGCCGCCGCCTGGCTGCCGCTTCGAGCCGCGCTGCCAGTACCGCCGCGACATCTGCCACGAGCGCGAGCCCGAGCTCATCCCGGTGCCGAACGCGAAGCCTGACCCCGAGGCCCGTTGCTGGGGCACGCAGAGCGTTCCCGGCGGCGGCTGGCTCGTGGACAGCGACTGGCGCCGCGACGTCGGCGACCTGCGTCAGCTCGAGGAGATCAAGCAGCAGGTCGGGGATCTGCCACCGGATGTCAAGCGCGCGGAAGGGGCCGGCGGCACGCCGCCGCCTCCGCCGTCGGCCTAGCGCGAGGAGGGAAGGATGACGACGACGATCGCGCCGCCGGGCGAGCAGTTCATCGAGCGGTCGCGCTCGAGCGCGACCGTCGACAGCGGCAAGAACCTCCTTGAGGTCGCCGCGCTGAAGATGCACTTCCCCCTGACGCAGGGGATCATCTTCCAGCGCCAGGTCGGTGCGGTCCGCGCGGTCGACGGCATCGACTTCTTCGTCGAGAAGGGCGAGACGCTCGGCCTGGTCGGCGAGTCAGGCTGCGGCAAGTCCACGACGGGCCGCGCGATCCTGCAGCTCTACAAGCCGACCGCCGGTTCGGTGAAGTTCGACGGCACGGAGCTCACGACCCTCGGTGGCGAGCAGATGCGGCGCATGCGGCGGCGGATGCAGATGATCTTTCAGGACCCCTACGCGTCGCTCAACCCGCGGATGACGGTGGGGAACATCATCGGCGAGCCCCTCGAAGTCCATCACCTCGCCTCCGGCAAGGGCAAGACCGAGCGCGTGCAGGAGCTGCTCAAGGTCGTGGGCCTGAACCCGTACTTCACCAACCGCTACCCGCACGAGTTCTCTGGCGGGCAGCGGCAGCGCATCGGGATCGCCCGCGCTCTCGCGGTCGAGCCCGACTTCATCGTCGCGGACGAGCCCATCTCCGCCCTTGACGTCTCCATCCAGGCCCAGGTGATCAACCTGCTGGAGGAGCTCCAGGACAAGTTCAAGCTGACCTACCTGTTCATCGCCCACGACCTGTCGGTGGTCCGCCACATCTCCGACCGGGTGGCGGTCATGTACCTGGGCAAGGTGGTCGAGCTGGCCGACCGGATCGACCTCTACGAGCGGCCACTTCACCCGTACACCCAGGCCCTCCTGTCGGCCGTGCCCATCCCCGACCCCGCCGTCGAGGGCAAACGCAAGCGGATCATCCTCACGGGCGACGTCCCGAGCCCGGTGAATCCGCCGACCGGCTGCCGGTTCCACACCCGCTGCTGGAAGGCCCAGGAGATCTGCTCGGAGGTGGACCCTGAGTTCATAGCGCACGAACCGCGGCACTGGGCCGCGTGCCACTTTCCCGGCGCCTGAACCCGCGCGAACAGCGTTCGGTAACTCAATAGAATCCGCGACCTAGAGCGAATAACCCACATGGAGGGGCACTTGAGAGACCCACGGACCCTGCGCCGGGCAGTAGCGCTGCTCGGGACGTTCGCGATCCTCGCGGCCGCCTGCGGCCCGACCACGGGCCCCACGGGCGGGCAGACCGGCCCCGCCGACCAGCCGCAGAAGGGCGGGCGAGTCATCGAGGGCTCGTTCTCCGACATCAGGACGCTACAGCCCATCCTCGTGGCGGATACCCCGTCCAGCTACGTCTCGGGGATGCTGTATGACGGCCTTATCACCGCGGACGCGAAGAGTGGCGAGCCCAAGCCGAACATGGCCACGTTCACCGCAGCCCCGGGCGGCAAGTCCTTCACCTTCGAGATCAAGAACAACGTCAACTGGACCGACGGCAAGCCTGTCGTCGCGGACGACTACATCACCGGCGTCAAGGCCGTGGCCAAGTCCAAGAAGACGGTCCGCAAGAGCCTGATGAACGGCATCGCCGGCTTCCAGGACTACGTCGACGGCAAGTCCGACACGATCGCCGGCATCAAGGTCGATGCGGCTAACCCCAAGAAGTTCACCGTGGAGCTCAGCGCGATCAGGTGCGACGGCCTGCTGGACTTCACCTCGTACACGCTGCCGGCGCACGTGTTCGGCAAGTACCTGACCGCGACCTCCGCCGACGCCATCGACACGGCGCCCGAGAACGACAACCCGACGGTGTTCAACGGCCCCTTCAAGTTCAAGGAGTGGCGCAAGGGCGACCAGGTCATCCTGACCCGCAACGACTCCTACTG
>DATLOQ010000095.1:0-18757 GCA_035536235.1 Mycobacteriales bacterium | reverse complement strand
GCCTGGGCGGAAGCGAGGCCCTTGCCGGCGTTGGTGGCAAGCATGAGCACCTTGCCGCCGGTGTAGCCGCCCTTGGCGAAGAGCTCCTTGGCCTTGACCGGGTCACCGGTCGGCGGCGCGGGGTAGACGTCGACCTTGTCCTGGCCGAAGGTCGGCGGCAGCATCGAGGTGGCGAAGTCACCAGCCGTGGGGCCACCACGGGCGGTGCGGTAGGTCTCCTTGTTGACGGCGTACTGCATCGCCTGGCGCACCTCGAGCTTGTCGAACGGTGCCACCTTGGTGTTCAGGCTCAGGTAACGCGTGCAGCCGGTGGACACCTCGTTGGTGTTCTCCAGCAGGGCCGGGTCGCCCTTGATCCGGGCGATGTCCTGCGGCTCGACCGAGGTGTCGAAGGAGAAGTCGGCGTCGCCGCTCTCGATCCGGTTGGTGATGTCAGCGGTGTCGACGCCGAGGGTGATCTCGATCCGGTCGACGTAGGCCTTGCGGACCGAGTCGGTGCTCTCGTCCCAGCTGGTGTTGCGGTCGAGGATGATCTCCTTCTCCGGCTTGTAGCTGGCGATCTTGTACGGGCCGGTGGCGGTCGGGGCTACGTTGAACTTGTCCTTGGTGTCCTTCGCGGCCTGGATCGGCGTCGTCGTGGGCAGCGCGACGATGTAGATGAAGTCAGCGTAGGGGTTGGCCAGCTTGAAGCTGATCTTCTTGTCGCCCTCCACCGTGATCGACGCGAGGCCCTTGGGGTCCTTGTAGATGCCCTTGTACTCCAGGCCACCGGCCAGGGTCTGCTTCATGTACTCCGGGCCACCGGACAGGGTGTCGGACTCGAAGGACCGCTCGACGCCGTACTTGATGTCCTTGGCGGTGATCTCCGCGCCGTCCTGGTGCTTGATGCCGTCCTTGAGCTCGAACGTGTAGGTGAGACCGTCCTCGCTGATCGTCGGCATGGCCTTGGCCAGGTCAGGCGTGACCTCGAGGCCGCCCTGGTCGGCGGGGCCGGCCTTGTAGGTCAGCAGCTGGCGGTTGAGCACCCGCTGCAGGGCGAAGCCCAAGGTCGAGTAGGTGCGCTGCGGGTCGAGGTAGTCAGCGTCGCCGTTGCCGACGATCTTGAGCGTGCCGCCCTTGGTGCCTTCGAGGGCGAACCCCTGCTTGCCCTTGTCACCACCGGCCTTGTTGTCGCCGCCGTCGTCACCACCACAGGCGGTAGCGGCGAGGGCCAGTGTCACGATCGCCGAAGCGATGCGCAGCCCTCTATGCGTACTAGACATACGCGGTACGTCCTTTCGTGCGTCGTCGTGCAACGTCGACCGGCGAGTGCCAGTCACGGGAGATCTGTGCAACCGCGCCGGTCATCGACCGCCGCGGGGATCGAGAGCGTCACGCAGACCGTCGCCGAAGAGGTTGAAGGCCAAAACGGTGACGAAGAGCGCAACGCCGGGAATGATCATGAAGGTCGGGTCGGCGCGGTACCACGGGATGGCGTCGGAGAGCATGTTGCCCCACGTCGGCGTGGGCGGATTGACCCCGACGCCGAGGAAGGACAGCGCCGCCTCGAAGAGGATGTTGGACGGGATGATGAGCGTCGAGTAGACGATGAGCGGCGCCACCAGGTTGGGCAGCAGCTCCTTGAAGACGATGTGGCCGTCACTCGCCCCG
This sequence comes from Mycobacteriales bacterium, assembly GCA_035536235.1. Classification (GTDB taxonomy): domain Bacteria; phylum Actinomycetota; class Actinomycetes; order BP-191; family BP-191; genus DATLNF01. Next base: position 17,107 of record DATLOQ010000095.1, on the reverse strand, counting down.
ACGGACCGGGCCGCCTCGACGAACTCCTTCTCGCGCAGCGAGAGGGTCTGCCCGCGGACGATGCGCCCGATGTATGGCCAGCTGAAGAAGCCGATGACGAACACCAGCAGGGCAAGCCGAGGCACCTTGCGGCCGGCGATCTCCGGGTCGACCGCGACGAGAGCAATCGCGAAGATCAGCAGCGGGAACGCCAGCAGGATGTCCATGACGGAGGAGATGAACCGGTCGACCTTTCCGCCGAAGTAGCCGGCGGTCACGCCGAGGATCGCCCCGATCGCCACCGCGAGTCCGGTAGCGAGGAAGGCGATGAGCAGCGACACCCGGGCGCCGTGCACGATCCGGCTGAACAGGTCCCGCCCGGTGCCGGGCTCGACGCCGAACCAGAAGTCGCCGTCCACCCCGCCGAAGCGGCCCTTGGGCAAGCCGCCGAGATTGGGATCGATCTGATCGGAGTAGAAGACGTTCGGCGGATGACCGTTCAGCTTGGTCAGCAGGCCCGCGAAGACCGCGATGAGGATGAGGAAGAGCACGACGAACGCGCCGGCAATGGCCACCTTGTCCCGCTTGAGCCGCAGCCAGGCGATCTGCCCCAGTGACCGGCCCTCGATCGCCTTGACGCCGGAGGCAGCAGCGATCGCTTCAGGCTCAGCGTGCTGAGCGCTGGGGTCAGTGCCAGCCGGAGCAGTCATAGGCGGGGCAACCTCCGCAGTCGGGGGAGCGGGACTCACGTGATGCGTCTCAACCCCTGCGGCCAGGCAGGCTGAGCACACCGTCGCTTCGGACCTTAGCGGCGCTTGGAACGTCGTGGGAACACCCGCCACCCAGGCGGTGCGCGATCGTGACCGGATGGTTACGTCGCGGATCAGCGGCTTTCGGCCCACGTGACGCAGTCGGGGGTGTCGCTCACTGTTACGACGGGTGGGTGCGGTAACGGACCAGAGAGGTGAACTCGTCGGCGTCGAGGCTGGCTCCTCCCACCAGCCCGCCATCCACGTCGGCCATGGCCATCAGCCCCGCTGCGTTGGCGGCCTTCATCGAGCCGCCGTACAGCACCCGCGTGGAGTCGGCCACCGCCGTGGTGTAAAGCGCAGCCAGCCGCGCTCGCAGCGCCGCGCAGACCTCCTGGGCGTCCTCCGGGGTAGCGACCTCGCCCGTTCCGATGGCCCACACCGGCTCGTAGGCCACCACGATGTGAGCGGCCTGGTCGGCGCTGACGCCAGCAAGCGCCCCGTCCAGCTGCGCGACACAGTGCGTGACCTGCTCGCCGGCGCGACGGACGTCGAGACCTTCGCCCACGCAGACGATGGGCACGAGCCCGTGCGCCAGTGCCGCGAGCGTTTTGGCGTTGACGAGGGCGTCATCCTCGTGGTGGTACTGCCGACGCTCCGAGTGCCCCACCACGACGTAGGTGCAGCCGAGCTTGGCCAGCATCAGCCCGCTGATGTCTCCGGTGTATGCGCCGGAGGCATGCGGCGACAAGTCCTGTGCGCCGTAGCCGAAGAGCAGCTTGTCGCCGTCGACCAGAGTCTGGACGCTCCGCAGATCAGTGAACGGCGGCAGCACCACGATCTCGACGGCGTCGTGGTCGGCTGGGTCGAGGCCAAAGGCCAGCTTCTGCACCAGCTGAATGGCCTCGAGGTGGTGCAGGTTCATCTTCCAGTTGCCGGCCATCAGCGGCTTGCGAACGGGAGCAGGCATCGTGGTCAGTCCTCCTCGAGCGCGGCAACCCCGGGCAGTGTCTTGCCTTCGAGGTACTCCAGGGACGCCCCGCCGCCAGTGGAGATGTGGCTGAACTTCTCCGCGAGGCCGAGCTGGCGGACCGCCGCGGCGGAGTCGCCGCCGCCGACGACCGTGAGCCCGCTGCTCGCGGCCACCGCCTGTGCGACCCCGAGCGTCCCTGCGGCGAAGGGCGCCAGCTCGAAGACCCCCATCGGGCCGTTCCAGAAGACGGTCTGCGCGTCTGCGACCGCTGCGGCGAACCGGCGTACGGATTCAGGACCTATGTCGAGGCCCTTCCACCCGGTGGGGATGGCGTCGGCCGGCACCACCCGGGTCGAGGCGGACGCGCTGACGTCCTCCGCAACCACCACATCGGTCGGCAGGAGCAGCTCCACTCCGCGCTGCTCAGCCGCCGCCCGCATCTCGCGCACCGCGTCGAGCTGGCTGGACTCCAGCAGCGAGTCGCCCACGTTGTGCCCTTGCGCAGCCAGGAAGGTGAAGCACATGCCTCCGCCGATCAGCAGTCGGTCGACCACGCCGAGGAGCCGGGTGATGACCGCCAGCTTGTCGCTGACCTTCGATCCGCCGAGGACGACGACATACGGGCGCTGCGGATGCGAGCTGAGCCGGCGCAGGACCTCCAGCTCCTTCTGCACCAGGTAGCCAGCGGCGTGCTCCAGCACGGCGGGTGCGCCGGCGACACTGGCATGGGCGCGGTGCAGAGCGCCGAAGCCGTCGCCGACGTAGCAGTCGCCCAGCGCGGTCAGCGCCTCGACGAAGCCAGGGTCGCCCTTCTCCTCGCCGGCCTCGAAGCGAAGATTCTCCAGCAGCGCGACCTCTCCGTCACCGAGCCGGCCGACGACCGAGCGCGCCGACTCCCCCACCACATCTGCGGCCAGAGTGACCGGGGTGCCGAGCAGCTCTCCGAGACGGGCCGCCACCGGAGCCAGGGAGTACTTCTCCACGACCTCGCCCTTGGGCCGGCCGAGGTGGCTCATGACGACTGCCCGACCGCCGCGGTCGACCACTGCCTGGATCGTGGGCACGGAGGCTCGGATGCGACCGTCATCGACGATCGACGCGGTGCCGCCCTCGAAAGAGATAGGCACATTGAGATCACATCGGATGAGGACCCGCCGGCCGGAGACCTCCAGGTCGTCGAGGAGCCGCACGCCTAGAGGTTGCGGCCGACGAGCACCGCGAGGTCGGCGAGACGGTTGGAGTAGCCCCACTCGTTGTCGTACCAGCCGACGACCTTCACTTGGTCGCCCTGCGCCATGGTGAGCAGCGAGTCGAACGTGCAGCTCGCCGGCGAGGTGACGATGTCGGACGAGACGATCGGGTCGTCGGTGTAGACGAGCACGTTCTTCAGCCCCGCCTCGGCAGCGGCGCGGAAGGCGTCGTTGACCTCATCCTTGGTCACCGACTTGGACAGGGTGAGCACCAGATCGGTGACGGAGCCGGTCGGGATCGGCACGCGCAGCGCGATGCCGTCGAGCCTGCCCTGGAGCTCCGGCAGCACCAGCGCCGTCGCCTTGGCGGCGCCCGTGCTGGTCGGCACGATGTTGAGCCCGGCTGCCCGGGCCCGGCGCAGGTCGGAGTGGACGTTGTCCTGCAGGTTCTGGTCGGCGGTGTAGGCGTGAATGGTCGTCATCAGACCGCGCTCGATGCCGAAGGAGTCCTGGAGCACCTTGGCCATCGGCGCGACGCAGTTGGTCGTGCACGACGCGTTGGACAGCACGACTTGGCTGCCGTCGTACTTGTCGTCGTTGACCCCCATGACCACGGTCAGGTCCTCGCCGCTGGCCGGGGCCGAGATGATGACCTTCTTGGCGCCGCCGGAGTCGACGTGCTTGCGGGCGTCGGCGGCCTTCGTGAAGAAGCCGGTCGACTCGACGACGACGTCGACGCCGGCGTCCCCCCACTTGATCGCGCCGGGGTCGCGCTCCGCGAACCCCGTGAGGGCCTTGCCGTCCACGGCGATGGCAGGGCCGTCCACCTCGACGGTGCCCGGGAAACGACCTAGCACGCTGTCGTACTTCAGAAGGTGGGCCATGGTCTTGACGTCACCGAGGTCGTTGTAAGCGACGATCTCGACATCTTGACCTCCGGCGCGGACCGCCCGGAAGAAGTTGCGGCCGATGCGGCCGAAGCCGTTGACACCTACGCGGACAGTCACTGCGAGATCCCCTTGGTGGTCGCGGATGGGTGGAACGCGACGCTACTCGGCGTCGCCCGGCGGTTGCGAATCCCAGTGGGCGTCGCTGGCGTCGTCGCCGGCCCCATCGCCAGCGCCGTCGCTGGACGGGCCGGTCGAGCCCGGCGCGCGCTTCTCCGCCATCGCGAGCAGTCGCCGTATGCGCCCTGCGACGGCGTCCTTGGTGAGCGGCGGGTCCGCCAGAGTGCCCAGCTCTTCGAGGCTGGCCTGGCCGTGCTTGAGGCGCAGCCGTCCTGCCTCGAGCAGATGCTCTGGCGCGTCCTCCCCCAGCACCTCCAGTGCTGCGGCCACTCTCTCGGCCGCGGCGACCGCAGCGCGGGCGGAGCGGCGCAAGTTGGCGTCGTCGAAGTTGGCGAGCCGGTTCGCGGTCGCCCGCACCTCGCGGCGCATCCGGCGCTCCTCCCACGTCAGGACTCCCTGGTGGGCACCCAGCTTGGTCAGCAGCGCACCGATGGCGTCCCCGTCGCGAATCACGACCCGATCGATGCCGCGGACCTCGCGCGCCTTGGCAGCGACGCCGAGGCGTCGGGCCGCGCCGACGAGAGCGAGCGCCGCTTCCGGGCCGGGACAGGTCACCTCGAGGCTGCAGGAGCGCCCCGGCTCGGTCAGCGACCCATGCACCAGGAAAGCGCCCCGCCACGCGGCGGCGGCGTCGCAGGCGGCGCCACTGACGACGGCCGGCGGCAACCCGCGCACGGGCCGACCACGGACGTCGATGAGTCCCGTGGACCGCGCCAGCGCCTCGCCGTCCCTGGCCACCGTCACCACGTAACGCGTCGTACGGCGCAACCCCCCCGCCTGCAGGACCTTCAGGTCGGTGACGTGCCCGTAGATCTCGACAACGGCGTTGTAGAGCCGCCGCGCCGCCGCGCCGGTGTCGAGCTCGGCCTCCACGACGATCCGGCCGCCGACGATGTGCAGCGCGTTGGCGAAGCGGAGCAACGACGCCATCTCCGCCTTGCGACAGCATGGCTTGGTGATCGGCACGCGCGCGATCTCATCCTTGATCGCCGCCGTCATGGCCACGACTAGTCCTCCCCGGCCGCTGGTCGCTGCTGGTCCGTCACCGCTGGGCCATCACATTCGAGTAGACCGCCGCGAGCCGCGCCGGATCGTGTCGTGCGGACGAGTCGTCAGCCGCGACCGGTGCGAAGTGCACCTTCGCACCGAGCGCGGCCGCTGCGTCCATCAGACCATCCCGGTCAAGCACCGACTCGTCGGCGACCACGAAATCGACGCGCAGGTCGGCCGCGTGGGCCACCAGCGCTGCCAGATGTGCCTCCGGCGAGTAGCCGCTTGTCTCGCCATCCTGCGGGACGAGGTTGAGTGCGACGATGCGACGGGCCTCAGTCTTCGTCAGCGCTGCTCGCATCTCCGGCACCAGCAGGTGCGGGATGACCGATGTGAAGAGCGACCCCGGGCCGAGCACCACCCACTCGGCGTCGAGCACCGCGTCGACCGCCTCGGCACACGCCGGCGGCGCCTCCGGGTCGAGGTGTACCGCTACGACGCGGCCACGGGTCGTCGCGACCGCGACCTGCCCGCGCACCTCGGCGACCACCGGCGGCGGGCCTGGCGACGTGACGACCTCGGCGACGATCTCCAGGTCGGCGGTGGACAGCGGCAGCACCCGACCACTGACGTCGAGCAGCTTGCCGGCGAGATCCAGGGCCCGGACAGGTGAGCCGGTCGTCTGGCTCAGGCCCGTCAGGATGAGGTTGCCGAGCGCGTGCCCGCCGAGTGGCCCCTCACCCGGGAACCGGTGGTGGAACGCGCCCGCCCAGGCAGTGGCCTCGGCCGCGTCGCCGGAGAGCGCCACGAGCGCCATGCGGAGGTCCCCGGGCGGGAGTGCCCGCAGCTCGTCGCGCAGCCGTCCCGACGATCCGCCGTCATCGGCCACGGTCACCACCGCGGTCAGGTGGCTGGTCAGCGTCCGCAGGGCGGCGAGGCTGGCCGCGAGGCCGTGCCCGCCGCCGAGCGCGACGACTCGCGGGCTGTCCGAATTCAGTCCCGGCGCCACTACTCGCGCCCCAGGTCGCGGTGCACGACGGTGACCTCGGCAGCAGCACGGGAGAGCCGGGCGCCGATCTCCTCTGCCATCACGACGCTGCGATGCTTTCCGCCGGTGCAGCCCACGGCCAGGGTGACGTAGCGCTTGCCTTCGCGGAGGTAGCCCTCCGCGAGGATGGACAGCACCGACTCATAGCGGTCCAGGAAGCCGACGGCACCCGGCTGGGCGAGGACGAAGTCCTGAATCACCGAGTCCTGCCCGGTGAAGGGCCGCAGGTCCGGCCGCCAGTGCGGATTCGGCAGGAACCTGCAGTCAACGACGAGGTCGGCATCGACCGGCAGCCCGTACTTGAAGCCGAAGGACACCACGGTGACCCGCAGGCCGCGCTCGCTCACCCCGCTCAGCGCAGCGCCGACCTTCGCGCGCAGCTCGTGCACGTTGAGGTCAGAGGTGTCGATCACCAGGTCCGCTTCGTCCCTGAGCTCACCGAGCAGCCCGCGCTCGCGCGTGATGCCGTCGACGAGGCGGCCGTCCGCCTGCAGCGGGTGCGGCCGCCGTACATGCTCGAACCGGCGTACGAGCACTTCATCGGAGGCCTCCAGGAAGACGACCCGTCGGGTGATCCCCTTGGCATCGAGGTCGTCGAGGCCAGCACGCAGGTCGGAGAAGAACGCGCGTCCGCGTACGTCGACGACGACGGCCACTCGCGGCACCGCCCCCTGTGAGCGACTGACCAGCTCGGCCATCGTCACGAGCAGAGCGGGAGGGAGGTTGTCCACGACGAACCAGCCGAGGTCTTCCAGGCACTTCGCCGCCTCGCTGCGACCCGCGCCGGAGAGCCCGGTGATGATCGTGAGGTCCAGCGGTGGAGCATCGAGGCTGCCGCTCACTTCGTCACCTCCTCCGACAGTGGGCGCAGTGTAGGGAGAGCGGTCGCCTCGTCGTCGAGGATCTCGCCCGTCGCCGGGTTGACGCTCGGGTTGGGGGTCACCCCGGCCAGCGCAGCGACCACGGTCTGCGCCGTCTTCAGGCCGATGCCGGGGACGGTGGCGATCTCCGCCGCGGAGGCGGCGCGCAACCGCTTGACCGAGCCGAATTGGGCCACCAGCGCCTTGCGCCGTGTCTCGCCGAGCCCAGGAATGTCATCGAGAGCGCTTGCTGTCATCGCCTTGCCGCGCTTCTGCCGGTGGTAGGCGATCGCGAAGCGGTGGGCTTCGTCGCGCACCCGCTGCAGGAGGTAGAGGCCTTCGCTGGCCCGCGGCAGGATGACCGGGTCAGCGCGGCCCGGCAGCCAGACCTCCTCGAGCCGCTTCGCCAGGCCGCAGAGCGCGACCGATCCAGCTCCGTGCTCAGCCATCGCCCGCGCCGCGGCAGCGACTTGCGGTGGACCGCCGTCGACGACGACGAGCTGAGGTGGATAGGCGAAGCGCCGCGGTCGACCCGTCTCGGGGTCGGTTGCGGCAGCGGGCCGGGCCAGCTCAGCCCGGTCGTCGGCGTAGCGGGCGAACCGACGGCTGAGGACCTCGTAGATCGAGCCGACGTCGTCCTGGCCGTCGACGGTGCGTACGGCGAACCGGCGGTACTCCGCCTTGCGGGCCAGGCCGTCCTCGAAGACCACCATCGAAGCCACGACGCTGGTGCCCTGCAGGTTCGACACGTCGTAGCACTCGATGCGCAGGGGCGAGTCGGCCATCCCGAGGGCCTCCCGGATCTCCCCGAGCGCCACACTGCGGGCAGAGAGGTCCGACCCACGCCTCATCTTGTGGAGCACGAAGGCCTGCTTCGCGTTGGCCGCCACCGTCTCGAGCAGCGCGCGCTTGTCGCCGCGCTCCGGCACCCGGATCACGACCCGCGTGCCCCGGAGGCCGCACAGCCAGGTCTGCAAGGTCTCGGCGTCGGTGGGCAGCGTCGGGACGAGCACCTCTCTAGGCACGTCCTCAGGTACGGCGGCGCCGTACAGCTGCTCCAGGAAGCTGGCGACGAGATCGGGCGGCGCGAGGTCCTCGACCTTGTCCACCACCCAGCCCTGCTGCCCGCGCACCCGGCCGTCGCGCACGTAGAAGACCTGGATCGACGCCTCCAGGTCGTCCTCGCTCACCGCGACGACATCAGCGTCGGTGCCCGGGGGCAGCACGACGGCCTGCTTCTCCATCGCGCGACGGAGGGCTCCCAGGTCGTCGCGCAGCCGGGCTGCCCGCTCGTACTCCATCTCGGCCGCGGCCGCAGTCATCTCCTTCTCGAGCCGTCGGATGTGCTCCGTCGTACCGCCGGCGAGGAACGCGCAGAGGTCCTCCGCGATGCGCCGGTGCTCTTCCTCGGTGACCCGGCCCACACACGGGGCCGCGCATTTGTCGATGTAGGCGAGCAGACACGGGCGGTCGACCTGGCGGGCGCGGTTGAACACACCTTGGGAGCAGGTGCGCATCGGGAACACCCGGAGCAGCAGGTCGAGCGTCTCCCGGATCGCCCAGGCATGGGCGTAGGGGCCGAAGTAGCGCACCCCCTTCCTGCGGGGTCCGCGCATCACCATCGCCCGGGGATAGGTCTCACCGAACGTCACGGCGAGGCTGGGGTAGCTCTTGTCGTCCCGGTAGCGGACGTTGAAGCGCGGGTCGAACTCCTTGATCCAGGAGTACTCCAGCTGCAGCGCCTCGACTTCGGTGCCGACCACGGTCCACTCGACGGACGCACCCGCCTCGACCATCGCGCGGGTCCGCTGATGGAGGTTGCGTGGGTCCTGGAAGTACGACGACAGCCGACTGCGCAGCGTCTTGGCCTTGCCGACGTAGATGACCCGACCGTCCCGGTCCCGGAAGCGGTAGACCCCGGGCGCATCGGGGATGGATCCCGGCTCGGGACGGTAAGTGGCCGGGGTCGCCATGCCGTGCAGTCTAAGGACGGCGCCGCCCCAGGACGATCCGGGCGCCGACTCGACCCCGCGGCCGAATTGGATTCAACAGAAGGGGCGTGTCACTCTGCCCTCAGCCCGTTTCCAGACTTCGAGGGGGCATGTGGTGGGTCCGCCCACGGTCACCGCCGAGGTGGTTGTCACCGACGGGCATGCGACCGGCCGGCTGCACCGCACTTCGTTGCGGCTGTCCTGGTACGCCGGAGACTCGCTGGCAGTGCACCTGCTGCTCCTCGCTCAGCCCGACCACCCGGCGTTGCCCCGCGGTCGCTGGACGCTGCTTCGCGACTTCTTGCGCTACTCGCTGAGCCATCCGACCGGCGACGGCGATGTCCGGGCCCGACCGGACGCCGACGGCTGCGGGGTCGTGCTCGACCTGCTTCGCGACGGACGGACGACGACGGTGCGCGTGCCCGCGGCGGTCGTCGAGCGATTCCTCGACGCCACCGAGGAGCACGTCGCGGCGGGGGAGGAACGCAGCGGCGAGGCCCTCGACGAGCTGCTGGCGCGCCTCGCCACCGCCTGACCTGGCGGGAAGCTAGCGAGCGGCCACGGCTCGCTTGACCGGCCCGGTGCTGCTCGCCGGCGGCGTTGCCGTCGTCGGCGCCTTGGCCGTCCGCTTCGTCGCCTTACGGCGCACGCCGGGTGCCCTGCCAGCCGGCTCGAGCACCTCCCGCAGGAATGTCCCGGTGTGGCTACCCACCACAGCGGCGACCTGCTCGGGCGAGCCCTCTGCCACCACGACGCCGCCGCCCGATCCGCCCTCGGGGCCCATGTCGACGATCCAGTCGGCGGTCTTGATCACGTCGAGGTTGTGCTCGATCACGATGACGGTGTTGCCGCCGTCGACGAGGCGCCCGAGGACGCCGAGCAGCTTGCGGATGTCCTCGAAGTGCAGGCCGGTCGTCGGCTCGTCGAGGATGTAGACGGTGCGACCGGTGGAGCGCTTCTGCAGCTCCGACGACAGCTTGACCCGCTGCGCTTCACCGCCGGACAGCGTCGGTGCGGGCTGGCCGAGGCGGACGTAGCCGAGGCCGACCTCGTCGAGCGTCCGGAGATGGCGGGCGATGGCCGGCACCGCTTCGAAGAAGTGCAGCGCCTCCTCGATCGGCATGTCGAGGACCTCGCTGATCGTCTTGCCCTTGAAGTGCACCTCGAGCGTCTCGCGGTTGTAGCGGGCGCCGTGGCACACCTCGCACGGCACGTAGACGTCGGGGAGGAAGTTCATCTCGATCTTCAGCGTGCCGTCACCCTTGCACGCCTCGCACCGGCCGCCCTTGACGTTGAACGAGAAGCGGCCAGGCAGGTAGCCGCGCACCTTCGCCTCGGTCGTCTCGGCGAAGAGCTTGCGCATGTGGTCGAAGACGCCGGTGTAGGTCGCCGGGTTGGACCGCGGGGTGCGTCCGATCGGGCTCTGGTCGACGCCGACCACCTTGTCGACGTGCTCCAGACCGGTCACCTTCGTGTGCCGGCCCGGGACGATCCGGGCGCCGTTGAGCTTGTTGGCCAGCACCGCGTGCAGGATGTCGTTCACCAGGGTGCTCTTGCCGCTCCCGCTCACCCCCGTCACCGCGACGAAGCAGCCGAGCGGGAAGTCGACGGACACGTCGCGCAGGTTGTGCTCGCGCGCGCCGTGCACGGTCAGCTGCCGGTCCGCGGGCTGACGACGCTTGGCGGGTACGGCGATGGTGCGCCGGCCGGAGAGGTAGGCGCCGGTCACCGACTCCGCACAGGTGAGCAGTCCCTCGCGTGGGCCCGAGTAGACGATCTGGCCACCGTGCTCGCCGGCGCCCGGGCCGATGTCGACGACCCAGTCGGAGTGCCGGATGGTGTCCTCGTCGTGCTCGACGACGATGAGCGTGTTGCCGAGGTTGCGCAGTCGCTCGAGGGTCTCGATGAGGCGGCGGTTGTCGCGCTGGTGCAGGCCGATCGACGGCTCGTCGAGGACGTAGAGCACGCCGACGAGGCCCGAGCCGATCTGGGTGGCGAGGCGGATGCGCTGCGCCTCTCCGCCGGCGAGCGTGCCGGCCGCGCGGTCCAGTGAGAGGTAGTCGAGACCGACGTCGAGCAGGAAGCCGAGGCGGGCGTTGACCTCTTTGAGCACGCGCTCGGCGATCATCGACTCGCGGGCCGAGAGCTGCAGGGAGAGGAGGAACTTCGCGCAGTCCGCGATGCACAGGTTGGCGACCTCGGCGATGGTCTTGTCGCCGAGGGTGACGGCGAGGGACTCCGGCTTGAGCCGCGCGCCGTGACACGTCGCGCATGGCACCTCGCGCATGTAGCCCTCGTAGCGGTCCCGGCTCGTGTCGGTCTCCGCCTCGGCATGGCGGCGCTCGAGGAAGGGGATGACGCCCTCGAACGCCGTGTAGTAGGACCGCACCCTGCCGTACCGGTTGCGGTACTTCACGTGCACCTGGGTGTCGCCGCACCCCTCGAGGACGCCTTTCTGCGCCTTGGCCGGCAGCTTGCGCCACGGGGTCTTCATCGAGAACCCGTAGGAGTCGGCCAGTGCTTCGAGCAGCCGACCGAAGTACTCGATGTGGTGCCCGCTGGACCACGGCCCGATGGCGCCGTCGGCGAGGGACGCGTCGGGGTCGAGGATGACGAGCTCGGGGTCGACCTTCTTCTTGGTGCCGAGACCGGCGCACGCGGAGCAGGCGCCGTACGGCGAGTTGAAGGAGAACGACCGCGGCTCGAGCTCGCCGAACGACAGGTCGCAGAACAGGCACGCCAGGTGCTCGCTGAAGGTGCGCTCGCGCTCCGGTGAGCCCTCCTCGACGTCGACGAACTCCAGCGTGACGTAGCCCTCGCCTAGCCCCAGCGCGGTCTCGACGGAGTCGGTCAGCCGTCGCTTGGCCGACGCCTTGACAGTGAGCCGGTCGATGACCGCGTCGATGGTGTGCTTCTCGTACTTCTTCAGCTTGGGCGGCTCGGCCAGCGCGACGACCACGCCGTCGACGCGAGCGCGGCTGTAGCCCTTGGTGAGCAGCTCGGCGAACAGCTCGGCGTACTCCCCTTTGCGGCTGCGCACGACGGGGGCGAGGACCTGGAAGCGAGTGCCCTCGGGCATCTCGAGCAGCCGGTCCACGATCTGCTGCGGCGTCTGCCGGGCCACCGGGCGGCCGCACTGCGGGCAATGCGGTCGACCGGCGCGGGCGAAGAGCAGGCGGAGGTAGTCGTAGACCTCGGTGATCGTGCCCACCGTGGACCTGGGGTTGCGGTTGGTGGACTTCTGGTCGATGGAGACCGCAGGGGACAGCCCCTCGATGAAGTCGACGTCGGGCTTGTCCATCTGACCGAGGAACTGGCGTGCGTAGGCGCTCAGCGACTCGACGTAGCGCCGCTGGCCCTCGGCGAAGATCGTGTCGAAGGCGAGCGAGGACTTGCCGGAGCCGGACAGCCCGGTGAACACCACGATGGCGTCGCGAGGCAGGTCGAGCGAGACGTTGCGAAGGTTGTGCTCGCGCGCTCCGCGCACGACGAGACGGTCAGCCATGGGTGCTAGAGGTCCTCAAGGTGGGTGCGCACCGGCCGGATCCGGCCGATGCGTCGAGGATAACCAGCGGTCGTGACAGTTCTTCCCGGCGTACGGGGATCGATCCGCGGCGACACCCCCGGAGGTCGACCGGCGAGGCGCTGGCGGAGCCGATAGAGTTTTGGATGCGCCTGAGGGCGCGCACCCGCCGCCGCCTACGAAAGGGCCGACCCGAGCCATGGGCCTCGCGCCGAGCACCCGCACCCGGATCGCCGCCGCCGTCCTCGCACTGCCCCTGCTCGCCGGGTCGGTGGCCCTCACGGCCACCGCTGTCAGCGCCCAGGGTGCGCCAGCCGGTGTCCAGGCGACCAACGCCCTGAAGTTCGAGCCGGCCTCGCTCACCGTGCCGGTCGGCACCGAGGTCACCTGGACGAACGAGGGCATCTTCCACACGGTGACGGGCGGCGCCGACGGCACGGAGGACCCCTCCTCCCCCATCGGGAACGGGACCCTCGCCGACGCCAGCTCGACCTACGCCGTGACATTCGACAAGCCGGGCACCTTCCCGTACTTCTGCCAGCCGCACATCTCGAGCGGCATGAAGGGCGAGATCGTGGTGACCGCCGCCGGCGGCGGGGCTGCCCCGGCGCCGGGCGGATCAGGTGCACCAGCGCCCGCGCCGACCGGCCCGACGACCGCCGCATCAGCCCCGCAATCCCCCTCGGGCGCTCCCCGGCCGGACGCCAACCCGTCGGATGCCGACCCGGCTCAGGTCGACCCGGGCAACGTGCAGTCGAGCGACGACTCCGGTCCGGGTGGCGGTGACGAGGAGGGCTCGTCCGATATCCCCGGGTCGACTGCTGAAGACAACCCAGCGCTGAAGGCGATCGACGCCCAGCGGGCCGCGGACAAGGGCAAGCTCGGCGGCTTCAACGCGCTGCTGGCGGCCTCGACCGCTGCCCTGCTGGCGCTGTGTGTCGCGATCTTCGCGTCGACCCGCCCGCGCCGCACTACCCGGTGACTGGCCGGTCTCAGTGAGTTCGGGCGGTTATACCGGCGAAGTCGTCGCCGGCGGGCCGCCGGATGTACGCGAGCTGCCGGGGCTGCGGGTCACCAAGCTCTCCGTGGGGGACTTCGACAACAACGTCTACCTGCTGCGCTGCGCCTCCACCGGCGAGACAGTGCTGGTGGATGGCGCGGCCGACGCGCCTCGCATCCTGGCGGCGCTCGGCGATGACCGGCTGACCGCGGTCGTGCAGACGCACGGCCACTGGGATCACGTGCGGGCGATCGCCGAAGTGCGCGAAGCCACCGGGGCAGCTCTGCTGTGCCACGCGGACGACGTACCGATGATGCCGGAGGGGCAGTCCCCCACCCTCGTCGCCGACGGCGAGGTGATCCCGGTCGGTGCGACATCAGTGCGCGCGATCCACCTCGCAGGACACACCCCCGGCGGACTCGCGCTGGTGTACGACGCGGAGGGCACGGCTGCTGATGCGCCACACCTCTTCAGCGGCGACAGCCTCTTCCCCGGCGGTCCGGGCAACACCGAGAAAGACCCAGCGCGGTTCGCTCAGCTGCTGGGCGATCTGGAGACCAAGGTCTTCGACGCCCTCCCGGACGCCACGTGGGTCTACCCCGGCCACGGCAAGGACACGACTCTGGGCACCGAGCGCCCCTCGCTCCCGGAGTGGCGCGTGCGCGGCTGGTGAGGGCCGCACCAGAGACCTCGCAGCCCCCGCGGCAGTGGACGCCTGAAGTCTTGGCGGCCACCGCCTTCACGCTCGTACTACTCGGGTCCGCCGTCGCTAACAGGCCGTCGATCCATCCAGACACCCCCACGTACTTCGTGCTCAGCTTCGTCGGCAATGCTCCGCGGCTCTGGACGGTTCCCCTCCTCTACACGGTCGTTGAAGGGGACCGCCTGCGGCTGCTCGCGCAGGCCCTTCTGGCCGCAGCTGCGTGGCTGCTCCTCGCCCGCGAGATGCGGAGATGGGTGAGTGGCATCGGTGCCGCCCGCACGGTCTCCGGTCTCGTGCTCGTGCTGGGACTGACGCAGCAGGTGATCCAGTGGAACACAGCGCTGCTGAGCGAGTCGCTCGCCATCACCACCTGTGTCGGCCTTCTCACAGCGACGATGCTGGTCGTGCGGCGTCGCTCGTGGACGGCGGTGGCGATCTGGATGCTGCTGTTCATCCTGTGGGTCTTCACGCGACAGGCGCATGCCATGGCCGGGGGCCTGCTGCTGTTGCCTACCGTGGCTTACGCCTGCACAACCCGGGTCATGCGCTGGAAGGCGGCGACCATGGCTGTCGGCATCGCACTCGTCGCGGCCTGGGGCCTCGCCGCAACGGCGCGAGGCGGAGCAGGCATTACGCGCTTGAGTGCTGCCCTGGTGATCAAGGAGCGGCTGCTGACGGACCCAGAGCGGCTCGCGTACTTCGCAGAGCGAGGCCTGCCCCTGCATGCGGTGAGCGAGGATCTCCCGTTCAGCGCGATCACCTCGGACCCAGGAACGGCAGCCTGGATAGACGACCGATGGACCGCGACCTACACCCGCTACCTCCTCACGCATCCGTCGGCATTGGCTGCTCCACTTCAATCAGCCAACACGGACTTGTCCGACGACGTGCAGTACACCGGCGTACAGCCAGTCCTGCCGCCGACGGTGGAGGGCCTGATCTTCGGCGAAGGCACGTTCGTCTTCTACGCCTTGCTCGCCGGTGCCGCCCTCGTGCGGCAGTCGCGCCGCAGGGCCCTAGAGGCGCTGGAGTGGCTGGGCCTGACGGCGCTGCTCTTCGGCATCAGCTGGTACAGCATCGTCTGGTTCAACGCGCCGGTCGACATTGCCCGGTTGGCCGCGCCGATGAGCGTCCTCGTGCGCCTCGCCCTCCTCCTGGTCCTCCTTCCGACGGCGCTTGAGGTGGCTCGACTTGCGCGCGCGGTGCCGCCTCGCTGGCCGCGCGAGTAGTTGCGCTGCTTCAGCACGTCGCTGAGATAGTGAAGCCGGGGGGTGAACGTGGACACCGTGGTGCTGGTTCTGACGGATGTTCAGGGCTCCACGCGGTTGTGGCAGGACGAGGCGGCCGAGATGGACCGCGCGATGGCTCGTCACCACGAGATCGTCCACGGCGCGGTGGCTGATCACGGCGGGTGGCGGCCGGTCGATCAGGGTGAAGGCGACGCGGTGTTCGCGGCGTTTGATTCAGCAACCGCGGCGGTGTCGGCGGTGGTGCAGGCTCAGCGGGACCTCGCATCCGAGCCGTGGCCAACGAGTGTGCCGCTGCGGGTGCGGATCGGCGTGCACGTCGGTGAGGTGACCGAGCGTGGCGGCAACCTGTACGGCGATCCGGTGAACCGCTGTGCTCGCCTGCGCGGCCTCGGATCGGGTGGGCAGACGCTGTTGAGCGCGCCGGTCTTCGAGCTGGTCCGCGACAAGCTGCCAGCGGGGACGTCGGTGCAGGACTTGGGTGAGCACCGGATGAAGGACCTGGTCCGGCCGGAGCACGTGTGGCAGCTCGACGTCGACGGGCTGCAGCGGGACTTCCCGGCGCTGTCGTCGCTGGACCGCGTGCTGCACAACCTCCCCGTGCAAACGTCACCACTGATCGGCCGCAAGGAGGACCTGGCCCGGGTGCTCGGCGCGCTGCGTTCGCACCGGCTGGTGACGCTGACCGGCTTCGGCGGGATGGGCAAGACCCGGCTGGCCCTGCAGGCCGCCGCGGAGCTCGCCGACGGCGACGGCGACGGCGTGTGGTTCGTCGACCTGGCCAGCACCACCGACCCGACAGCGGTCCCGGCCGTGATCGGCCGGGCGACCGGCCTGGGCGGCTCCGACGCAGACTCGGTGATCGCGGGGATGACCGGCCAGCGGCTGCTGCTGGTGTTGGACAACCTCGAGCAGATTATGGGCTGCGCTCCGGTCGTGGGCCAGCTGTTGGAGCGGGTTCCCGGCGTCAGTGTCCTGGCCACGAGCCGGGAGCCGCTGCGGATTCGAGGCGAGCAGGAGCTGCCGCTGGCACCGCTGGCACTGCCGCCGCCGGACGGCCCGCAGGATGCGCAGACCCTGGGGACGTATGCGGCCGTGCAGCTCTTCGTCGACCGTGCGCTGGCGGCGCGTCCTGACTTCACAGTGACGAACGACAACGCCCCGGCCGTCGCCGCGATCTGCCAACGCCTGGACGGGCATCCGCTGGCGATCGAGCTGGCCGCGGCGCGGGTGCGGATGATGAGCCCGCAGGCGCTGCTGCCCCGGCTCGACAGCGCACTGACGGTGCTGACCGGCGGCGGTCGTGACCTGCCCAGCCGGCAGCAGACCCTGCGCGCGACGATCGCCTGGTCTTACGACTCGCTCAGCCCCGACGAGCGGTCGCTATTGGACCGGATGAGCGTGTTCCCCGGAACGACGTCTTATGGGCACCTCGAAGGAGTGTGCGGCGAGGCGCTCGACGTGTTCACTGCGCTCGGTTCGCTGGTCGAGAAGAGCCTCGTCCGGGTCGTGCCCGACGACACCGGCACCGACCGGTACGGGCTGCTCGTCTCCGTCCGCGCTTACGCGGCCGAGCAGCTCGCCGCCACCGATCAGACAGAGGTCATGCGCGAGCGACACTGCGCCTACTTCCGGCAGCTCCTGTCGTGGCTGACCCCACGGACGCGGCTGGAGCAGCGCGAGCGTGAAGACCGGGTGCTTGCCGACCTCGACGACCTCGACCTCGCCTGGTCCTCGACCCGCGACGCGGGCGACCCGCGCGCCATCAGCTCCTTCCCCCTGTCCTA